>JBBRRH010000127.1:0-8221 GCA_038201105.1 Nitrososphaera sp.
GTGGTATTTTCTACAGGAGGTGTGACGTTTTCTGTTGTGGTGGTAGTTGGTAGTTCAGTGGTAGTGGTATTTTCTACAGGAGGTGTGACGTTTTCTGTTGTGGTGGTCGGTTGTTCAACTATATTATTCTGAGTGAAGTTACTGTCGCCAGTAAGGATGTCTCCTGACGATGGAGCTGGAATGCTTGTGTTAGATAAGTTGAAATTTAGAGAGCTGTTTGTTCCTACATCTGGAGTGACAGCCTCCAAGTTACCAGTTTGGCCTTTACTGCTTTTGTGCTTAGCATCGACCATAAAAGATGAATTTAATTGGGAATTCAAAATAAATCCCAGAACAAAAACTACAGAAACTAGTACTAACAACAAATTCTTTTGAGACAAATCTGTTAGTTAAACGGTCAACAAGCATATTAAACGTTTAGTAGTCTCACTCTAGGGCCGTATACGGTAAAGATTTCTATAATTTGAAGGAAGCTACAAATGTTTAATCAAATCCTCGGTGCGTCATTACTTATGCTTGTGGTGTCAAAGAAGTTTATAGGATGATAATGTCGCAAAAATTAAAGAAAAATACGCGATTTTTCAGTATTTTTTTTCCTGTATGACTGGGGCAATAGGCTTCGTCTATATGGAGATAAAAATGTCTATCGACCGTCAACTTCTGATGTATGAATAACATTGTTCAGCAAGGATACCACTACAAATGAGAGCCAAGAGATACTTGGAATCACACTCGATCCTGATTTTCCGGCAAATCATTTCGTCTACGCTTTTGCTAGATTGAAGGACAGTACAACAGGAAATGTCTTGAGCCGCGTTATCGGATTTACCGAATTAAATGACAAAGCGGCAGACCAAAAATACTCTTGGACAATATCCCTGCGGCGAACGGACGTCGATTTGCAGGAGCACTAACATTTGGGCCTGATGATAAGCTGTACGTAACAACCAGTAATACGAGCCAAATCGAAAAAGGACAAAAAGGAAATCTCTCGGGTAAGGTTTTAAGAATCAATAGGGACGGTACCATTCCTCAAGATAGCCCCAAATTCGGCCATATACACGCAGGGACACGGCAACATATTCGGTATCGCCTTTGACGGGACTACAGGAACTGGAATAGTGGCTGAAAATAATCCCAGTCGCAATAATGAGATTAATGTCCTGAGGAAGGGAGAAAATTACGGATCTCCATCTATAGATGAGCAGCAATAATCGCCAAAATCAGGGGTACCTAAAATTGGTAGCAGCTTGGCCATAAAACCTTCCAGAACTTATCACAAGGTAATGGCGCCATCTCAAGTGCTATTTTATGATGATAACAAATTTCCTTCTCTTAAGGGAAAATTTCTTGTTGTTTCTTATTCAGAACCAGTTTTACGTGGACTTGCATTTAACAATACGGGAAAACTTATCGAAGAAGTCACTGTTCACCTGCCTGAAGTACGAGGCCACATTGCATCGATAGCCCAAACCCCTAGTGGAGATCTATATCTTGGAGGAGAGAACATTTACAAATTAGTTTCAATTGACAACACGAAAGATATTCCAACTTATTTCATTGAAGCGAATAGCAAAAATATTCAGATTAAGTATTTGTCTGTGAACCTTACCCGCAAAGTGATAACTATAGATTTTATAAAAAATAATAATACAGTTAATCAAGAGATTATGACGGGAACACTCACATTAAGTAAAGTTCCAAAAACCTTGCTGGGAACTATATATGACGTAACCTCGGAAAAATATAACAATACGGCAAACTCTTCAGATAAAATTGTAGATAATTTTAAGACTAAAGAGACCCTCAGGGTAAGTAATGTAGGCGATACTATAATTGAGATTCAATTGAATGATATAGTAGGTAGTGACAAGATTTTGATGAAAGGGAAGTCTTCAGGTTTAATTGCCACCGTTAAAAATAGAATAATTTATCGATAACACCACCAGCTAAAATTTGGCATCTGCACGAGATACGCAGTCAAAATTAATCTGATTCCAGGACGAAGGTGGAAGCGAACTCAGCACTGGAGATTGCACCAACTGCGAAAATAGCAGTCGTTCCGAAAATGTACTTTTGAATCATTGAAATTCGTTAGATTCGTCTGATAAAAATCGAACGCGGATGGTAATTTTAAAACAAAAATGATTCTATCTATGATGAGAATTTAATTCTACGAAAGTCAAATACTCATTTATAGGAATAAAGATATCGATTCGATAATAGTGTCGGCAAATTTCTTATTGTATGCGTCGTTTGACATAACTACGACAGGTCGCACTTTTGTCTCCTGAAAATTTGAAAAAGGAAATGATATTAAAACTATCTCCCTTTGGGATATCATTATCCTAGTCTCTCACAAAATGCCAGAGGGTTATTCAGTCAAATATTGGTCCCAAACGTCGTATTTTTTGTTGAACCATATTTTCTTAAGTGAAAGCTCGGAAAAGGCTTCCACCTCCTTGAATTCATCTTTGAGATGTGTCATCTTTTCCAACACGATCTTCTTACATTTGCTTATGAGAAGAAGCCCGTCGCCTTTCTTGATACCCATCCTTTTTTGAATGTCGGCCGGTATTGCGACTGATGATGTGTTACCACAACCAGTCGCCCATAATTTCGCCAAATTATTATTCAAGTCCTGTCCAAGGGCAAATGGGCTGTCGACTGCGAACACGTATGGTGGATAATCAGGCACTGCGTCAGCTGGATCCCGGAGAGTAACTACTTTACCGTATGTTCCCTGCAAAGTTTCAACCAATTTTCCGCATTCAACTCCTTGTGGAAGAGATACACACGATGGCATTCCTCTTTCAGGTGTTAACTCTACCGCGTGGTTATGCCAATTCTGTCTTTCTCTTTCTGGTAATTTCGTGTATTGATCCTTGGTGATAAAAAATTCCACTTGCTATAGCTGAGGTCCAGCATCTTTCATGTGTGCGTTCTCCTTTGCGTAAAGTAGACAAACTGCAACGATCCTTTTGTCCAATTTACAATAGTGGTCCAAAGGAGCATTCAAGTTCATGCTATCATGTCGATTTACAGTTACCTGGATATCATATCCCTGACTTGGATTCTGGCCTTCAATCTGTGCAATTGAATTTTGTGTTGAGGCTATTCTTGTGGTCATTACTGCAACGATTGCAGCAACTATGGCACCCAACATTATCTTTCTTCTATTATTTACTGTACTAGTTTTCTTATTGCTCGATCTTTCGGTACTATCTTCCCATTCAGTATCCTCGCCTGATGATTTGATTTATAGATTATCCCAAATGTGTCCCAGATTTGTCCCAAATTTGTCCCAAATGTGTCCCATATCTGCAAACCATGTACAAACTTCCAATATTTGATAAAGATATTGCAAAAAACTTTCAAGTTCAGGAATATTAGTACTATGGGCCATGCAAGAACAAAATCTCATTTTCAAATCATAACTTTTTAGATATTGGATACAGTTTGGAGTGCTGGCCTCTCCTGTTACATTAATAAACTAAAGACGACTTGAATTTACTTAACTGCTTTGAAGGCTAATGCTACAATAAATCTCCCATTACACGGCGGACATGCTCCTCCTTACCTAATTAAAAGGATGGTAAAACTTTTTCATGCAATCTCAAAAGTTATAGTCGACCAATATGGTCAGCATTAGTTTTCTTCGGAAATGATATCAGTCAATGATTTGCGTATGAAATGTTTAATACCTTAGTGAATTTTATGAATTGCTGACAGGTTAGAATCTTCCTTTTATCTTTGTTCATCGGGTTCTGGCCTGTCAGCACATATAATTCAATTTTCAATCAACAATTGCAGAAAGTACAGTATCCCTTTCCTATAATATATTATCCAGGAACATTCACTTATGATAAATGAATGAGAATAATTCCTTGGAATTCGCCACATATCATGTACACAAATGGGTCAAAGCATGGAATGACCATGACTTAGATGCAATCCTATCTCTTTATGCCGATGAGCTAGAGTTCTCGAGCCCAAAAATAAAGGTCATACTCGGTGAGAACAAAAATTGCAAAATTACTTCTAAGAGCGAACTACGCGCATATTTTTCAGCAGGTTTAGAGAGATTCCCTGGTCTGAAATTTAACATCACGGATTTTATTGTAAGTAATAACAAAGTGGTACTAGAGTATTCTGCTAATCTGGATGGGAAATCTATATTGAGCGTCATCGAAAAGTTTGAGTTCGAAGACGGACTCGTGAAGAAGTCTGGTGCTTATTATGGCATTGAGCAAAAAACTCGTTGAAATAACAGAGCACCAATTTCTATTTAGGATCAGTGTAGTTAATTTTAGAATCAATAGAATGATACTCAAAGAAACAACACGTGTTGTATAGACTAACGAAGAATGCACGTTATTTTTTTCGGTATACCATTACTCATGCAACGCCTTTAGGAATTGTTGAATAAAAAGCAAAAATAGGCAGTCATGCGACTATTTTGATATTGGACTTTTCCCGTATTTTGATATAACGTCGTTCAGCAAATCTTACATATTTGGTTTATATTATGTTGCTATGAAAATAAATCTCCACTCGTATTTCTTGATGATCTCTGTGGTTGTAAGTTTAGTTGCTGTCGGACTTATTTTGGGAAGTCAAAAATTTTCATCTATATACGGCCAGGTATCATCTAATATCACGTCAACAGTTTGTAACGCAGATGGGACATGTATAACAACTATTTGTATTAATAACGAGCCCTGTCATACCATAGGATCAAATTCAACAATGAGTATGAGACAGGATAACTATACTGATAAAGAGAATAAATCAATTCCTTTTACACAACTTCCACAGGTAATTATTTAGGTCGTACGTATTGTAATCTCTGACGATCATAGCCCTGTAAAATGGAAGAGGTTACAACTAGTCATTTTGTGTTTGATTCATACAGTAAATCTGGTTACTTTACCTTAGTTCGTATGCTTTAGCTCTCATGTTGTATTAGTGATTGTAGGCATAGATTCAGAGGTCTTGACATCTTCTAAATGAGGCAATGTTTGGATGGTATTTGATAGTATGTTGGTTTTGTTGAGGTCGGTAAATACAATTTCTGTTGTAATATTCCTTGCCAAGATTTTTGGTATATTGGTCAACAACTCTGCCGTGCCTGTCATATTGGCGCCAAACCCTGAGGGAAAAGATGTGGTTTTTAATACTGTTCCGTCCTGGGAGAGTACTTTCATAACAGCATTAATTTTCTGACTAGTTAGTGTAGGATCAGATAAAGAGTAGTTGACATTCACCTTGATTTGATAATTTGTAGTTCCAGTTATTGGAACAAATTGAGCATTCCCTAACTTCAAAACAATTTCATTTCCAGTATAGCCTGATACAATCCCATGTACTGAGACAAGAATGCACACGCCAGTTATAATAACAGATACATAAACCCTACTGTACTTGCTAAAAATCATACACCATCTCGGAGAGTTCTACGTTAAGCCTAGATTTATACACTGGAGTAATCTTTTTTAGACCAAAGATTAAAAACAGAATCTTCTCCATTTCGTTGCATCTTAATCGAATCATGCTATCACTCAGAGACAGTTGAGGTGGAGATTATCGAGTCCACGGAACAAGCGTTTCGAATAGTATTTTTTTTCACCGGATCCACTCAGATTCGACACTTTGGGTTATCCCCTACCTTGAGGTTTATTCCTATGCGGCTATATTGAAATTTCTGATGTGATAAAAAGTACTGAAAGGAAGAGCCTCTCACCAGTAAACAGCGCGAACGAAGAACTGCAAGATACCTAAAATTTATTTTCATTTTTATCTTCATCATCGTTTTCATAGATATCGATATACTAATGAGGAGGGACTTTAGATTTAGTATGATATAAGATTTGGCTAGAATGTTTGATCCCCATATTCATATGTATTCTCGAACAACAGATGATTATGATGCGATGTCTAAGGCCGGAATAGAAGTCATTGTTCAGCCTTCATTCTGGCTTGGTGGGCCACGACGGTATGTTGGAACATTCGAAGACTACTGGGAAAATATGATAGTCTTTGAAACAAAGAGAGCTCATGATTTTGGAATAGAGCAATTTGTGTGCATTTCCGTCAATCCTAAAGAAGCAATTGAGAGACCGCTTGCGATAGATGCGCTAAATGTCATGGTGGAAAAAGGTTACCTGGAAAGAGAAAGAGTTGTAGCTGTAGGCGAAATTGGATATAATCTAATAAATGATTTGGAAGAAGAGATTTTTGTTAAACAGATGGACATCGCTACCGAGAAGGACATGCTCATGACAATACATCTTCCTCACAATAACAAGGTTGAAGGAATAAAAAGGATTGAACGAATTTTAGAATCAGGAAAATATAACAGACAGAAAATATTAGTCGACCACAATGTGGAGGAAACTATAGAAAAAACCATGGACTTGGGTTTATGGGCTGGACTTTCAGTGTATCCATACACAAAACTTTCCCCCGAACGAGCAATGAATATCATAAAGAAACATGGAGTGGACAGGATCATGATACATAGTGCAGCAGATTGGGGAGTTTCAGATCCATTGAGTGTGCCGTTAGTAGCAAGAGAAATGAGAAAGAGCGGAGAATTCACTGCTGGTGAGATCGAAGGGGTTACATTCTCTAATGCCTACGATTTTTTCAAGCAATCTCCTAAATTTACATTTTGCACTTGACTATAATAAATCCGGCTTAATTGCTTTGAATTAAATGTAAAGAACAGTTAATATTGGATTTTCTTGTACACTGAATAAGGCGGGTTAAAGCTTTGTCTGACAATTTATCTGGACGCGGTCAGTCAGGAATGCGAAATGTTCTGGCATTAGGAATAGTAAGCTTTTTCACGGATTTCTCCACTGAAATGATATTAGGAATTCTTCCACTGTTCGTAGTGACAAACCTAGGTGCTTCTAGGGCAATACTGGGTGCTATGGAAGGTTCTGCTGAACTTGTAAGTTATGCTTTTAGAATGGTGTCAGGATCACTATCGGATAAAATACGGAAAAGGAAAATTTTTGTTCTTATTGGCTACGGGCTTTCTACAGTTAGCAAGCCATTCTTAGCTCTAAGTACTGGCTGGGTTGACGCTTTTATTGTTCGAGCGGTAGACAGAATCGGAAAAGGTACGAGAACGGCCCCTCGGGATGCATTGATAGCTGATTCAGTTTCAGAATCGATATCGGGAAAAGCATTCGGGATACATAGAACAATCGATCAGATGGGGGCAATAGCAGGGCCAGTCGCCGCATTTGCTCTTCTCCAAGTAATGGATATCCAAGGCATATTTGTTGTATCGTTAGTTCCTGGTGCTTTAGCTGTCATCATTCTCATATTTTTTGTAAAAGAGATAGTGCCGAAGTCTCTCTCCAATACAACGGCCCTTTTTTCAAATGTTAACGCTGTTATCAGAGATAATAAACCATTTTGTCTGCTCCTCATAATTTCAGGAATCTTTGGTCTTGGCAGTTTTAATTTTTCTTTCATCTTATTAAAATCATCGGAGCTGGGAATAAGTGAAACCACGATTCCCATAGTTTATGCTGTAATAAACGTTAGTCATACTGCGATCGGTATTCCAGCTGGTATTCTTGCAGACAAGGTTGGGAAAGAAAAAGTGTTGATACTAGGATTTGTGCTATTTGCTCTTTCAGCCGTGCTCATGGTCTTACTCACTGGAAATTCCTCCTATGCTTTTGTCCTGGCGGCAGTTTTTGGTCTATATGTGGGGATTTCAGAAACAGTACAGAGAGCAGTAGTTCCAAAATACGTTCCGTCAGAGTTGCGTGGAACTGCATTTGGGATTTATAACCTGATACTTGGTGCAAGTTTTTTTGTCAGTAATGTTGTCTTTGGTTTTTTGTGGGACAACAACAGCTTGAGCATTGCTGTCATATACAGCGTGGTTTTAGCATCATTAGCAATAGTTATGATGTTCGCCTTTATTGTGAAAGTCTCTTCAGGTAGCTCGACATGAGTGTCTCGAGTTTTCAGCCGGTAGTCTTCCCTCGTGCAAATTAATCTCAATATAAAAAATGATTCAACGACAAATAAACACTATGCATTACTGACAGGAACTATTCTATATATTATTCCGGTATTTCGATAATAAAATGATAAAACATACAGATATCCGTCTGGTCCTGTCTCCATATCTGTTATAATTCCAAAGCCTTGCCCTAGAATTACGTCTTTTAATTCGTCATTAGTATTTGCA
>JBBRRH010000128.1:0-8170 GCA_038201105.1 Nitrososphaera sp.
ACATCGGGCTACGATTTGTTAGAGTTTGGGTATGTGTAGTAGAACGTCTGAATTAAGACCTGTTTAGGATTATTTAGGTTGATTATAGCAATCGAAGAGTGAAGTGTCAACTTGCTAATTTGGTAATGCTGTCATGTGGAAACTCTGAAATGCTTCAATTCGTATGAAAGTCTTATGAAATGCTATAGGTAATCAAAGCCCAGACAGAGATGGTTGACACATCTCATTTTATTTAAACAACCAAGTGTATCATTTATTAGTGAATAAGTCAAAAACATACGAAGTCAATTTTAACATGCCTTTATTCAATTTTAGAACTAGATTATACGAAAGCAACGAAGGAAAGTATCTAACTTATTCAGAAGCCAGAAAGAGTAAATGGAAATGTGAAAAATGTTCCCAGACCTTCCAGAGCTATAAATTGCTTTACCAACATAAAACTGAGATACATTCGTATTGAGTACTGATAAGGGGTTAAATTATCAAAAAAGAGAAAAAACTGACATGAAGTACTCACACTCAGACCAATTGACTATGGTTCTTTTATGGAATTGTTAATTGCCTTTGCATTCTCAACTCCAACCCTCCAGTACTCTTTCGTACTGTCAGCTAGTCTTTGAATGCTCTCCATATTGACGATTACCAAGGTGTTCACTAAATTAGTAGCTGAAATAATATTGTCAACGAAATTGTCTACCATTCTACTATAGTACTCTGTCACTAACGTTGGAGACATCCAAGGCACAGAATATGACAGGTACCTCGCTTGAATTTTCGGGATTAAATTAGCTGCTTCTCTCTGGAATTCTATACAATCATACCCAATTTCCTTAGTTGCTTGTATAGTTTCTTCTTGTAACTGACCCATTGCTTGGGTATATCTTGGAATTTCTCTCTTAGCCTCATTAACTGTTTTCTTTATCGTTCTTCTAGTTTCATCTAGTACAGTTTCGATTGCTTCCTGTTCTTGTTCCTGAACTGTAGTAGCAGACCCATTCTCTACTGTTTCTATTAGTTTCTCTGCTTCCTTCCTAGTTTTTTCATTCGGTGCTAATTCTGCTATAATTTCAACCTCTTTTAGAGCCTGTTGCTCCGCTTTATCGTTGTTATCGTCCGATTTTTTGTTTGGATTTTTTGATGACATAATAACATGTGGTCTTTACTGTTATTAGAACCTATGTATTAATTAGTATCATTCCCTTCGACAATTATTCAGTGGGTTAGAACATAAACAGAACGTCACCCCATAATTTAATAGTCTTTGCACGCTCCGAGCATCAATCAAATAACGATTGATGAGCATTGAATCATTTGATTGTAGGAGGTATTATATAGAATGCCGACTACAAGTAATTATGTTGCCAAAGAACAGAAACGATATGTTATTAGGCAATAATGATATAATCTGTATGACAGATATTGTATTTCTTCGATATATGTCTGAAGGAATTATACATTCTGGAATGTTAACTGTAGAATTTGAGTCTTCTTCTAGTCTTTGTTCAATAAACTATCTTGATGTCCAATATAGTGATCCTGAAATGACAAAACTTAATTTGTTAAACTTCCATTTAGTCAATGAGCAAGTTGAACTCATGCACAAATTCTTTATTAACGGTTAAAGAAACCACAAATGGCATAAGTTGATCGCAAGTGCTTTTATACCATTTTAGAGTTCGGTTCTCAACAAGCTAGATTAAAAACTAGCATGGGGAGAACTAAGAACCCCATGCCAGTTGAAGACGCGTCTTCGATACTATGTCACGCGTAATGTTTTATTTGAATTGCTGGCTTATTCCGCACTAGCTCTGTTTGAAAGTGCATAGGATGATAATACACAATCCTTAAATGGTATCCTACCAAAATTAGGTTAATGAACAAGGAATTATCAGTTCTAGGAGTAACCATGTCGATCTTGCTGTTTGCCATAACAACAAGCAGTGTGACAGCTCAAAACGCCACTACAAATGCAACAAACGCTGTTGGAAATGCGAGTGCATCAGTTAATCAAACCGCTTCAGAAGTTGGACAGAATATGTCTACCGCTGTCGGTAATTCTGGTCGAGCCGCTAATCAAACCATGTCAGAACTTGGTACTAATGCATCAAACGCAATCAACAAGACCGGTGAGGCGGTGAACGCAACTGCAAATGATTTGGGTAAAAATGCAAGTGATATAGGTTCAACCATTTTGAACAAGACAGTTGAGGTAGGCAAGAAAATAATTGGTGGAGCTGCAACTGTCCTCGGTAATATAAGTGGCGAAATGAAGAAGCCCTAAGAGCAAATTAGGTTCAATTATTTCATTTTTACTTTCATTTTAATTAATAGCAGTGAAGTTAGTTGCAGTCCATCCTGCGTGCCATTAATCCAAATAGGTGATCAAATTGAAGTCATAGCCTCATTAACTGTCTTTACGAGCGAACTCATTCGAACAGGCTTTTGTATTAATTGCTTTTCCTCAAAGGAAGGACAGATCTTTTTGAACTCATTAACATCTAATATCATACCAGTAAAAACAAGTACTTTTGCATCAGGATTAGTTTGTTTTATTTCCTTATAGAGAAAATAACCATCCATTTCTTGCATTTTAATATCCATAAGAACCAAGTCGTATGATTGAGGACTCTGTTTGAACGTATCGTGCTAAGCGTGGATCGATAAAATCGTACGTTTCAAATCCATTGAACTGTAACACATCTTTGGATAGCTGGAGATTATCCAAATCGTCGTCTATAATTAGTATTCTCTTTTTCTCTTTTTCCCTTTTTCCATCTATGGCAATCTCCACAATTGCTTTGGTGCTGAGACGTTATTGTTAGCTGAATCTCATTTTATATAATGATTACAAGTGGCACTTGTATGGACAGTGCCACTTGCCACTTCCATGCCATCTCAATGTCAATTGCATGTAAGCATGGTAAGATTATTAACTGAAGAAATAGATGCTTCGAATCCTGTATAACTAACAGCATCGATAGACTGATTTATTGATTACAATATGATGTGATTCATGTCCCGTTATTTACGTACGCCCGTGCCTCCTTCATTTGGCTCTTTCTTAGGGAGCACTTTGTTTCCTCTTAGTTTGATCCACTTCTTTTTGCTGAACAGAAAGAATAATGCACCTGTTATTATGATCATCGAAATGAGCACTATGAAAAAACCTGATGGCAAGCTGGCTAGGTCGTTCAAGTCTAAACCATTCATGCCATATATACCGGCTACAAGGGTGAGTGGTAACAAGATGGCTGCGAAAATAGTTAGTATTCTCATAGTATCGCTCATTTGCAATGAAATGTTTGCAATATAGAGATCTCTCACAGAATTAATAGTATCACGATAAGATTCCACTAACTCTACTAATTGTGTGATATTGTCGTACGCCATTTGAATATATTTCACCTCATCCTTGTCTTTTTCCATATGTGTAAGGAAGTTAACTACATCCCTTACCCGCCAGAAATGTCTTCTGAATACAATTAGTTGTCTGGATAATGTACCAAGATATTGGATAGTCTCCCTTACAGGATCGCTCAGTGCTTTTTCTTCTAAATCGGTCATAGTCAGTTCTACAGCAGTTAGAACCTGCTCATAACTACCGATCATCTCAGCCAAGATGTTATAGAACAAAGCCTCTATCGAATCCTTCACTAATTTTTTGTTCTCGTGCTCAAGCAGTTTGCGTGTGGCTTGTATTAGATCTACATCTGCTGGATGGATTGTTATCAACCAGCTCTTACCACAAAATAAGTACACACCCTCCGTGATAACAGTTTGTGAATCCTTGTACTTTATATCCAATAGTATAGTAAATGTGTGGTCTTCCAGAAGCCTGATCTGAGGCTTCTTGGACTTGTTTGTAAATAGCTCAACTGCACTTTGATCTAGATGGAAATGGGTTACAAAATTTTGAACGACTTCATCTGTAGGATCTACTAGATCTATCCAAACTTTATCTTCGGGTTTTATGTTTTGCAGATTCTTTAGCTAAGTAACTTCATTTTCATTATAAGTGATTATTGTCTGCATGTATGTTCTCCCAGTAATAGGTTATCAAATTTTCTTACCATTTGGTGGATTCAACAGACTATGGCTTCACTCTTTATGGTCAATGCATTATGGTAGACCTTGAAAATGGCAGGTAGTATGCCCACAGGTTCACCATCTAGAGACACTGTAACATTCCTGTTCTTCGGTAAAATGGCAACCTGTGAGGCTTGATAATAGAGAATATCTTCTTCTTTACTGTATTGACTATCACCTTTCATTTCCACTAATCTTTGAAGCATTTTAAGACTGCCTGAATTCTTCATTATTATCAGATCTAGCAAACCGTCTGACATGCTCGCTCTAGGTGCTGCATTAAATCCACCTCCTAAGAACTTGCCATTTGCAACTATAGCCATAGTAATGTTACTAGTTATTTTCTTGTCTCCATCGATAATAATGTCACATTCATTACTTTCGTAAGTTGGTACTGTAGAAATAATCCCTGCCACCGTAGAGAGTAATCGATTTTTTATTTTGCCTCTCATTCTTTTAGATCTATCTATTATTTCAGCTCCTACACCCATTTCTGCAGCGTTTAGCACAATTCTGTTACACGTTATAGCTGGATTATCTTTATCTGTAACAGTCACACCTATGACATCAATCTTACGTCTTTTCATCTCCCGCATACGCTTGAATGATTCAATACCTTGATGCTGTAATCCAAGTGATGCTGCAAGCACATTACGACTACCGGATGGTACGATCCAAAAAACTCCATTGGGATTAACCTGTTCAAGTTTGCGTTCTGGTTTGAATTTTGCAGGATTAAGTGCTGATCTATTTTTGGCTTTGATACCAAAGAACCCATTTGCGACTTCATTAATTGTACCATCACCTCCCACAGCAACAATATTCTTGTATCCTATCTCTAGTAGTTTTCGTGTGATATTAGTTCCATCATCGGCTTTCTTAGTGAATACAATTCGATGCTGCCTCGGAAGAAATTCTTTGATCTTGGCATATGTGTCGTTCCAGTTCTTTCCGGTAGCTCCACCTTGAGAGTTAGGATTGAGTATTAATATTAGATCATTGAATTTAGAATCAATACCTGCACTTTGTTTATAATTCTTGATAATCGAAACTGGAGCTTTAAGCCTTACGGACACTGGTATTCTTATTTTCTCTTAATATTTATCAATTGTATGTCAAAGAGTATGGAAAACTTGAATCCACAATTGCCACCGATTATTATCTGAAACTAGTATAGATAAATAGAATGAATGCTCATGATATAGTAATGACGAATGAATTTGAAGTCAAATCAAAAGCTAAAGTAGATACCAAAGGTGGTACTCAAAGAGATTTAGAGACTGCAGGAGAAAAGATTAAAGCTGGAGCAAAAGCGGCAGTTAGCAAAATTAAAAACACGAACAGAGATCTCGGAACGGAGTATGAGAAAGAAAAAATAAAAGAAAATGTAGAGTAGGTGTATGTAATCTTTCCACTGGTATTAACGAGATACAATACTGGAACTGAGAGGAAACCCAAAAATTATTCATCATTATCCGAGGTTGATGCACCGCCAGTTGGGTTTCGAACTGTCAATTGCTCTGTTATCAGATCAATGCCCACTTTGCGTTTGTCAGTCACTTTTCTTTTACGAATTACAAGATCTGCTACCTTGACTGTTCTTTTGGATACTACTACCTGCTCGGCATATAGTGGTATTACTTTTTCGGTTTCACTGCTATTTTCTAACAAAGGAATCATGTCACGTTTGATTTTTTCTAGTTGCTTCTTATCTCTATCGTGGTCAAAAGAAACTATCTCTAGTATTTTGTCTTTTATTTCTCTAAAACTATCACCCATACTGCTCCCTATTTCTTTACCATTGACAAAAATTTCATCGTAAGCCACCTTAACTTCGATGTTCTTTTTTCGTTCAACCTTTTTCTTTTCAATCGTTATTTCCTCCGTATAGGTCTTAGTCTCAGAAGAACTCTTTTGTTCTATAATTGGAATTACAAGAGGTTTTGAATCAAGGTTTGATATTGTTCGGCTCACTCCTTGTCCGGTTGCTGACTTAATTGAATCGATGGCTTCCTCAGTCTTATCTTTCATTGATTCCATCAAGTCTGCAGCTCTTCCCGTGAGGGATTCTTCTTTCTGCATAGTAGTCGGTCGAATTACAGTTATCGTCGCTTTGGGCACTTCGGGTGAGACGACCGTTTCTTCGAGAGTGAGTTTGCGTTTGGTCTTCACGGCACTATTGGGATTTTCTGAGGGTACCATATCAGTTCGACTTGAATTATCCGATATAGAAGGCTGTATGTTACCTTGTTCTATTGGTTTAGTTGTCTTTTCCTCTTTCAATTACCTTATAATGCATCGTATCTCTTAATTCAATTCTATTAAGCGACGCTGAACGCTGAAGCATTAAATCGTATGTTGAAGATAATACTTTGTAATGGAATCTGGCGATAACGGAAATATACCTTGGGACGAAGTAATAAAGAAGGAGGCACGAGGTATCGACGATTACAGTCTTGGCGAAGTCCGACAAGTAACTTCAGAATACGTCATAACACACAAAGGAATTGTAAATACGAATTGGTTTCAAATTCCAAAACACTTGGCACAAGAGTTTGATGGAAATCAACTTGTTTTGAAAGTAACTGAAAAAGAAGCAAAGGATTTGTACATCAAACATGAGTCACCATTGGAAGAAGATCAGGACTCCGAAACAACTGTGTCATTGGTAGAGGAACGGCTTGAACCTAGAACAAAACAGATAATGGAAGAGGCAACAATAGTAAAAGAGCCAATTAAGGAAACAAAGCATATGGATGTTAGCTTAACCCATGAAGAGCTGGTCTTAGAGAGAAGACCTTTGTCAGAACCGCAAATGACAGATGAAGAGCCTGTCGAGTCAAGGACTGAGATAAAGATACCGTTGAAGAGAGAGGAAATCGAAACCACAAAACAGTCTTATGTTAAGGAAGAAGTAATAGTTACTAGAAAGCCAGTAACAGAAACCAAGACTATAACGGAAGAACTGACAAGTGAAAAACTCACGGAAGATTAGGCCACTTAATGTCATCTTTACTTCATTGATTTCTTTTATCAAAGTGAAAGGCTACGCATAGTGACAATAAGTTTCTTTACAAAATTTTACATAAGGTATAGCAGCACTATATCTCTCAACAAGAACCTACTACTTTCAGGTCTTGGTGGTTTTATTGTTAGTCTTGTGGTTGCATATGGGTCTACGAAATATTCCACTGACAATTTTTCAAATTCCGCTTTAACTGTAATAGCCGGATTCCTATTCTCTAAAGTAATTTTTGCCATTCTCTTTCATCTTGATAATCGAAAGAAATATACAAAAAAATTTACTGGCAGATTAAACCTTCCTGTTTTAAAACAAATCGTAAAAAAGATGGTATTTGCTGATTCTATATTTGATATTATCAATAATATAACAAGATTCTTCATTCTACTGGAATTATTGAGAATAGAATATCCTCCTGTACAAGCTGCAACGATAGCATCGCTCATTGCATCGTCATTCGCTTATTTAGCCATAAATCTGATTGTAAGACGCATACATGTATTTGGCTCAAAGAAAAAAATATTCTTACGAAAATAATTACTCTTTTGGCATGTGGCGTGACGGTTCGGTGTACGAAGATTACACCAGTTATATCTACAAAAAATATCCATTTATTACTATAGGTAGGATCGCAAATATCAACAGGTCGATACACAATTCAGTGATGGTTTTATCCTATTTGGTCATCTATTATAGATGAGTGGATTTTATCGTTCTAATACAATAATAATTTGGACGTATAACTTTAGTACTATGCCGTGGTTTCTTGTGTAGGTGGAAGGCAAACGAATGAAAGAGTAAACGATTTTGAAAATAAATGCATTAAATGTGGTAAAATGTATTCTGAATATCCTACTACTGGAAGATTTAACACGGTCATTTTATTTGGTCATGAATGTGCCTGGAATCCAGACAATGAGTTTAAAGGATTCGTAAAGAGTACTTTAAAGACATCGGGCTACGATTTGTTAGAGTTTGGGTATGTGTAGTAGAACGTCTGAATTAAGACCTGTTTAGGATTATTTAGGTTGATTATAGCAATCGAAGAGTGAAGTGTCAACT
>JBBRRH010000129.1:0-8072 GCA_038201105.1 Nitrososphaera sp.
CAAAAAATGGTAAAACAGTAGCTATTGATATTTTCATCCCCCCGGAATCACATAATGTGAAAATAAAGGGAGTACTGTCGACAATATCATGATCTAGACTCGTCAGAAATGGGTTGGGGGGCGACTCGGGCTTGTATCATTGAGTCCAACCTGTAGAATTACATCTAGCTAGTAATCAAAGAATATTTAAACTCTAGAAAAAATATGTGATATTTCTCGTAAACACTGGGTTAGGATTCAAATTCAATGTTCTGTCACTCGATAGAATTACGATCTGGCCAAAAAATGAATCAAATCCACGATGCGTTTGACGAGTAAACATTTTAACACCATTTGAGAGTATACTCTATGATATTGATAAGGCATGCTAAAGCTAAACATAGTTAAGGAGGTCCACTCAGAACCATTCGTTGTTTTTGCCTCGCTTCCCGACATGGGAAGGGTAGGCGGATTAACTTCTATATTCTTAGCTAGTCAATTTGATGCCGAGTTGGTAGCTAGTATTACCTCAGTCGAAAAACCCTGGGTGAGTGTAAAGGACGGTTTAGTTGCTAATGTGATTGATACGTACAACATTTACTACAGTGATACACAAAAATTGTTGGTATTTTCTGGTAACAACCAACCAGAAGATCCAAGGGAGCTCTTTGGATTGTGCACCACTTTTCTTGACTATTGTATGTCTATCGGCGGGATTACTCGACTGTATACTGCCGGCGGTTCATTTAATGAACAGCTAACAGAGGAACCAAGAGTTGTTGCGGTTGCGACTACTGCCTCGCTAAGAGATTTGCTATTGAAATTCAAGATAAATGTTATTGGTAATGAAATTTCAACAATTACATGGTTCAACGGTCTTATTTTGGGAATGGCTGCCCAAAGAAATATCGAGGCAATAGGATTTTATGGTGAGATATCAAACAAGACTATACCACAGCCCCTCGCGGCAAAAAGTATTGTGAAAGTTTTTGGAAGAATTGAAGGTATAAATATAGATATCAAGCCGTTCGACCGACAGTACGAAGAAGTATTAGATAACTTGGAAAAACGAAAAGGGAGTAACGAATCTAGACCAGGGATAGGTTAGGGCGAAATTAAATCAGCGGTTTTGAAAGTTTGAGCCAGGGTATAGCTCTCGAAAAATATGTTTGGCCATAATTGGACATACAAAACAGTCTCAACAAACTTGAAGAAAATGAGGAGTTCTTAAACAAGAAAGGGGGAATAACCACAACCTTGAAACGTCTCGATGAGTTCGCTATTATGGTATTACGATAAATCCTCTAGCCAAGCCCTTTCGTGTTTCATCTGGTATTGTCTGACCTGAGAATTTGAGAGATTTGACACCAACTTCGATTTGATAGACGCCGCTGACAGGGATGGTCAAACTCGCAGTGCCTGTGCCATTCAATGCAAAGAGATTATCCTTGCGAATAATCTCCTTTCCATCGCTTGAACGAATTACCAATCCATAATTAACATCGGCATTTAACGAAGAATCCTTTAGCGCATCACTAAATTTCAGTGTTAGATTACTCTCTGAACCTGGTCTTGGTGGGTTTGGTGACCAGTTGAGGGATGCATGAATCGCTCCAAAGTCGGTAGTTATGTCTGAAGAAGATTGCTTGGAGGCATGAGATACAGGCATGAGTGTAAATTTCATTGTATTATTACTATCGTTCACAACTTCCTTCATTCCAGCAAGCTTGAGTATGTCGTTTTTGGTCAAAAGATAATGTATTATTAATGCATTATCTGAAGAAAATGGATCTATAGCAAGGGCCCTCCCGCTTACTGGTTGACCGTTGACTGTAGCATTAAATACAGTGGTGTTACTGAAATCGGTGAACGATTTCGGTACCTTAAGTTCCTCGTGCACAAAAATGTTAACAGCTTTGATCCTGGACAAATTCCAATCAAATGGCATCTCCCATGAAGCTACAATCTTTGAAGCTTCAAAGTTGAAGTTCCGAATTTTATCATAATAAGAAATAAGGGTGGTATTGTATTCCTTGCCGTTGTAGGTTAGATTCTCTTTAAATACGTCACCGACACTAAGATAAGAATCAAATTTGGGTGCATTTTCGGGTTTGAAAATATTTCGATCGTTATCTATACCGAAAATCTCTATATGAAAGTGATATAATCCACCATCTAGTAGTAGGGGGCCGCGTATGACTACATTACCACCAGGATCGGCGACCAGTGCATTCTGAAACGGATCTCGATCACCAAGTACGGAAAGCTCCCCTGGCATGGGTTCTATTTTTAGCTTGAGCACACCATTATGCGCATGGAAAAAATCATTTACTATGGGTCGTTGATCAGGTGAACCACCTTTTGTTATACTTATTTGATAGGTGGTATGTTGAATGGTTTGGTTTGTCTTTTCGTCAAATAACCTGAAAAGTACATAGGCATCTTGCTTATTATCTGAGGTCAAAATAGGTGGATTTATTTTTACATACAAACCTGCTTGTCTGTCACCAACTGATGCGGGAGGGAGATTCTCTTCGAATAAACCGTCAGAAAATGCTATTTTAGTTAAGCTCGGAATAATAAATAAGAATGATAACAATATGCTAACAAGTAAAACTTGGTTCCATTTAGTCATCAAGAATACCCGATATGAAATCAGATGATTACATTATTTATAGTTTGGATTTGTTATAGCGTGACATTTCCTTGTCATCGATTGTATCCGGAAGAGTTTTAGTTAGTTAGATAAATTGAAGACGTGTTGTGTGAAACTGTATTATGAAATCATTCACTAAAACGGCCGAAAGGTTGAAGTTCTTCACAATTTCGTGTCTGGTCGTTTTATCTCTGAATCTCTCATTTGATTTTATTCGGGCGTCAGCGGCTGAGATGGGTGATGGTCATAACATGCCGATGGCCAGTTTGGATAACAGACAAGCTGCGCTGATGTTCAATATTGATCCATCACCAGTTATTGCAGAAAAGAATGTCGATTTTGATATCAAATTGATGGATAATAAAACAGGAAATAATATTTCTCATGTGACGTACTTGGTTATGATCACTAAAGGAGGACAAAGGGTATTTACTGAGTCGTTGCATACCCATGATGGAAACCTGAAAATACAATTTGTTCCAACTGCAACGAACCCATACAAGGTCAATGCAAATTACGACGGTCTTTCGGCCAGTTATGTTTCTGACTTCGGAAATCCAATAAAAGTGAATGGCCCAATACTTGTAATGAAGCGGAACTATACGGCTTCCTTTGAAATAACAGGAGTTGATTTTGACAATGTATTTATGCCAACTCCAATTAGGTTTGATTTCTCAATCCCTGTAGTTGGCTGATTGATTAATAATAAAGTTGTTTGAAATCATCGATTTTCGTTTTTTCTGAATTAAGGAATATATAGCAATTATGTTATAGAGATAAATTTTTTATCGAAGGAAATTCCTTAGTTGATGTGGCCACCAGGGCTTCTGCAAAGTTCAATAACGTGGATTTCAATCTGTTTTCTACTGTATTAGAGTGTTGTAGAAAAAAGGCTGAAATTAAATACATCAATGATAAAAAATATCATATTGCTGGGAAGTCCGTCTTTGGAGGCCGCACGAATAAAGACGGGATCAATTTTCAAATTATCTTTAGTGATGATAAATCAACTATGGAGATATACGATTATTCCAAACGCGGAACTGACAGACGGTTCATAGACAGCATGTTTGAACTTCTTGTTCCACTTTTGGGAGATAACATCCAGATGAACTTGGAGGACCTAAACGAATGTGGAGTATGTAGAAAGAAGTTGAGGGTAGGATCTGCAAAATTTGTGCCATCAGTTGGATGGGGGACATGTCAAGAACTATGTGAATCATGCTACACATTATTATTGGATCATGAGAAGAACTATTGCTGTGTGTGTCATGGCAAACTAGGATTTAGAAAGTATGCGGCAAGAATTAACTGGAACAGCAACCTGTTGCTTTGTAAGGATTGCTACATCATCACTAAACGAAATTCCAACGGAGATGACAGGATTTCGACTAGCATAGGTCCACATTTGTCTAATTCTAAACGAACACCTAATGCTGGTTTCCAAGAGCAAGACTTGCAGAGGATAATGAGCAAATCAGTACTTTCTGGGACAGACGATCCTGTGCATATTCTTAAGATCAGGTTTGCCAGGGGAGAAATAAATAAGGAAGAATATCAAGAAATGCGTAAATTACTTGAAGATTAATGTATGAGGGATAGGCTTGGAAAAATTCGACTTGATAAAAAACAGTACTCTGTCAGGCAATGTGGAAGATATTGTTCAAAATCTGACCGATCCGGTAAGACAGGTGTATATTGCAATTAGCAGCTTCGCCATGTCATTAGGCACGAATGTAATCAAAGACAATAGACCGCACCGGGTAGTTTACGCAAAAAGTATAGTTTTTCGATCCTTTCTGGACGTAAAACCTCATGTCGACCATTTGGAAGTTAAAGTGATCAAGGGAAGGAATTTCGAGCCAGAAATTTTTAAGATAAAAAATGTTCAAGAGTTAGCTGAGATCAAAATAAAGATCAAGGATGCATACGCAAGGTTAAGCTAGCTTACCTCACCATGGTAAGTCCCAAATGGTGACAATATTGTGGAGATTGCTACATTGTGGTAATTATGGTGTACAGCCTATGTCTTCAACAACTATTGCTTTTGTTTTTTGTAGGTCATTAAAAGTATTAATACCCATGAACCCGAACTCCTTGCAATGAGTAAATTATTTCTGGCAGCTATTATTGGAGCTGTACTGGTAGTAGGCGTGGCAATAAGTCCGCTTTTATCAGGTCAGTTACAGGTAGCTCATGCGCAAGAAAATACAAAAACGAAGAAAGTGTTGTTAGTTGCAGTTGAAAAACCTATACAGGTTTCCCCTGACAATGCATTACATCCAGGCGGCATATGGTACAACGCATACACATTCAATGGTACAATTCCAGGCCCGGTGGTCGCAATCGACCAGGGTGACACATTGGAAATTACCTTGAAGAACGACGGAAAGGCTATTCACAGTCTTGACTTCCACGCGGGTTATGGTCCAGAAGCTGCATTATCCGGTAGTGTAAAACCAGGTGAATCAAAGACATGGACACTGAAGGGTGAATTCCCTGGAGTATTCCTGTATCACTGTGGTGCTGACGGACTAAATGGCATTTGGGAACACATGGCCAACGGAATGTATGGTGGCATAGTTGTACACCCAACAAATGAAGCAAAGGCAAAGGAATTCTACGTGGTATTCAGTGAATTATACAACAGCGCTGACAAGGGTCCATTTGTAGGCACGAACGGAACAGTAGGATCATTTGATCTGACTAAGCTTTGGACAAATCAACCAGATCTAGTCTTGACTAATGGCATGTCTTTCAAGTATGTCCCTGCAATAGGTCAGGTAAACAAGCTCGAACTTAACAAAGATGCACAAATATTCAAAGTCAAACCGGGTGAATTGACAAGATGGTATATTGTAAATGCTGGTCCGAACGACGGAGTCTCATTCCACTTCATTGGCGGTATGATCTCAGCACACGATGGTACCAATAAGGCTAATGATGCATTAGGCACACAACTGTGGAACGATGAAACATATTGGATTACTCCAGCCTCAGGCTCAGTCATTGAGGCAACATTCCCATCTCCAGGATTATATGTTGGAGTAGACCATGCAATGAAGGATGTATTAAGAGGCGGTGCATTTGCAGTAGTCGCCGATGGCAATTCTACAAACACTGATCATCCACCAGGAACATGGGTTCCACCTAAAGGCAGTGACAAAGTAGGCGGAGCATCAATGTCCGAAGAGCAAATGATGGCTAGTAACATGACTGCTAGCAATGCGACAGCCAACAACATGACGGCTAGTAACATGACGGCTAGCAACGTAACTGCAAGCTAAAAATAGAATAGTACAAAAAAGAACTTAGACGCAAAATTTGCGTCTACCCATTTTTTATTTTTATTAATAAACTGATGCAAGAATCATTGTCAAGTACAATATTTCTCACATTACGTATATCTGATCATTTTATTAAATCACAATTCAAATTTATCAATTGATGGTGCTTATTGAATTTACGGATTATTTTTGAGATAAATTATCGTTGAACGAAATACTGACTTATTGCCATTATTTGTCCGCAATTGAAACTATGAGAATGGTAAATTGGAAATTCAAAGGTTTTAATATAGTATTAATACAAAATTTTTACATGTATAATCTCTTTTTGACAGCTATTATTGGCTCAGTGCTGATAGCAGGAGTGGCTTTTAGTCCGCTTTTGTCAGGTCAGTCCCATTTGGTCTATGCACAAGATAACGCCACAACAATGACGTCTGGTAATATGACGGGCAACGCATCTGGCGCATCAGCCGATGATTCTGTAACAATTTCACCAGGATCCTCTGTCCCAAGCAATGGAAAGTTTTTTGTACCTGAAACCCTAACCGTCTCAAAGGGTACAACAGTTACGTGGACTAATGGGGACACAACATTGCACACTGTGACCTCCGGAAATCCAGAAGCTGGAAATTCGTCAGGAACAGAATTTGATTCAAGCTACCTTGCTGCAGGAAAAACGTTCCAACACCAATTCAATACTGCGCGAACATTTGATTACTACTGCACTCTTCATCCTTACATGAAGGGTAAAATCGTGGTCAGCTAATTCCTTTTTTTTATTTTTTTAATTCAAGTTTTCAGCTAAATACCAGGCACCCAATCCTACTATTTTTACAAGATAATTCGACCCAGTTATGCGCGGATAGAAAATCCATAGATCTGACAGATAGGCGACAGATAGGCGACAGATAGGCGACAGATAGGCGACAGATAGGCGACAGATAGGCGACGGATCGAGCTCTCAATCTAGACTAGATTGTTCCCTTTCTCCCGAGAGCACAATCGTGATATAAATCGGAGTAAATAACTCATTGTGGGCGGCCACACTCCATCAAAAACGAAAGAGAAGGTTTTAAGACACCATCTTTCGGGACTTGGAAGGAAAAAAACTGCAGACAAAGTAGGAATAGGAGAAGGAACGGTTCAGTCTATAATCAAAGAGATACGGGAAAGTGAAGTACCCGACGTCGATTTGTTGCGTGCGGTTGCCATTCAAGTAAGGAAAAAAGGATGGGACCTCAATGTCTTTGCTTCGGCTGTGAGACAGAGAAATATGTTACACAGCATGGCTATCAGCGATGACAAGATAGACAGCTTAATAGAAAATATTCATGAACACTGTTTCAAACAAGGAATAACCTTAGAGTCATTTATTGACCGGGTCGAGAATATTTCCTTAACTTCTCACATATATAATTGCCCAATAGACAAGCTAGACGAACTCAAAGCTCAAAAGGAAGCGCAGATATTCGAAGCGCAATATCAACTGAATAACATGCAAGATGCTAGAGCGGAAGCATTGCAAACACATAGCTTAACGGAACAAGATATAGCAGAATTTAAACAGGACAGGCCACTAATTGAGACAATCAGAACTCAAAGACAAGAGCTGCAAGAATTAAATCAAGAACTCGAACTATCAAGAGCAACCGTAATATTAGAACGAGCAGATGCAGCTACTAGGGAGGCCCTTGCCAATAACTTGACTGTCATTCATGTACCTGATAATATGACTTCTAAAGATGTGGTAAGAGCTGCACAATTGATGGCCAGAAACGCACATGTGCTCTCCAAAGAAATAAAATCCATCCTAGACAGGGCCCCTAGTCTACCTTATCACGAACATGGTCCCAACCCGGATTTTAAAGATTTAGATACGCACATGGAGCCAAAGTAGCATAAGGCCATATTTATTGGACCGGCCAATAATCTTTTAACTTGGTCCAAATCTGATTACTTGTAGACTTTGTTTTGTAATCAATATGGCGTAAATCATGAGATCTACTACTAGTGCTTGAAACTTCTGTTTCATTCAGATTTTCTATATCTAAAAGAACTGGCTGCTTCCCATTACACATCCTAGATATGTCATCTAATGATATCAAACCTATGACCAATCTATTATCTGATGGGGAAACAACGAATAA
>JBBRRH010000130.1:0-7737 GCA_038201105.1 Nitrososphaera sp.
AAAAAGAAACCAGATAGATACGAGATAATAGGATCTATTGTGGCAGTTGTGGGAGCAGCTATAATATTTTATGCGCCAAGATGAATTAACCAACTTATTCTGAAAATTTATATGGGCTAATCACAACCAACCTATAAGTGTGTCACATGCGCCATTACCATCTTGCCGGAAGAGCTGATTGACGACACGGTACCGAGGTGAAGAACATCACCCACAATAAATCTAGAAATCGAATCTGAAAATTGATCTAGTATTTGATTGTCATTTACTTATAAATTACTTATGTCAATTATAATAATATGAAATATAGTCATTATCGTAATAGAGAAGAAATAATGGCATTAATTCTTGCATCTGCCGATAAGCCGGAGGGAATATCAAAAACCAGAGTGATGTTCAATTGTTTTGTATCATACGCACAACTGACTGAATATTTAGTTCACCTGACAAAAAGTGGATTGGTACAACATGATCACGCAAGTAAATTGTACAAGACAACAACAAAGGGTTTATACTTTTTGGATCTTCATAATAAGATGGAAGAAATCACAAAAATTCAAACGTCCTTGCCAATAGGAAAAAATAGATTGTGAGTATAGACGAACACTCATCACATCTGGTATTCATCGCATCTGCGTCAAAAAATATAAAAATTAAGATGTTTGTAGATGATCCCACATTCTTGTAAATTCTTGTTAGCACAGGTGTCTGTGCCCCGCCATCCAGTTTCAACTCCTGCAAATCCACCAAAAGCCCAGCCTGCAATTCCGGCCATCATAAACATTGAAGTACTTCAATGTTTATCACTTCCATTTTATACGTGAACGAAAGATGTGCATCAAAACGGTCATTATCGTTAATGAAAAACTATACCAAAGCTAGCAATCTGGGCAATATTCTCTAACCAAATTGGATTGGGCATATCCAAATAAAGATGATGGGAAATAGAAAGGCCACGACCTATACGCCCATCTATCGTATGTAACAGGTTTTTTTTGAATAGCGAGGAATGTAATAATATGCTGCTCCAGGAAAAGAGAACAAGGTGAAGTAAACTATGGGATGACCAAAGAACCATCAGACATCTTTTGTAAGCAGCCAATTTGGATTAAAATTTGACTAGTATCTTGTCCAATCGTTGTTGGCCAATATCTATCACTTGAGAATCAATATCTTTCCTAGCACCCAAACTATCCCAGCCCTTCGTCATTCAATGCAAGGCGACCCAAATCCGAAGTCTACTCCAACGCTTTTGATGGTATGCTGTGATACTTCCAGGTTATCTGTACTAAACTGTTCTCCTAACTCTATGGCCCTATCTATTACCAAACGGGAGAACACATTTCCTATCTTACCAAGATACTGAAGTCCGTACTCTCTATCGAATCCAGGGGATTGTTTTGCCTAGACCGTAGTGGTAGTCCATCTTCAGACGTTTGTATAAACACCTGTCCTCTGGTTCCTGTTCAATCTGGTAGAATAGACCGCCTGGATTGTTTGGAGTTGATGCCATGACAATGTAAGGGTCTGACTTACCGATGTATCTTTCACTAACATGTCTAACATCTTCTTGTTCTCCTTTGCGAAAGATCTATCACGAATGTCTAATACGATGTTTGCACAATTTTATTTCATCGCTGGTAATACTATCTGTATTATGAACGTGGCCAACACTGTTGCTGATAGAGCGATTAGCCCTACTCCGAATAGACCAATAAATGGTGGTTTGAATATGTTCATTTTAACTGATCTCTCCCTAGTCTCAATCGTGTGCGGCAGACGTAAACTGAGGCGAAGAGTAAAACTATGAGCAGATTTTTCCATTATTCAGACAAATAGAGGAAATTATAAAGTCAAATGAAATTAATGGCGTTGGGATTAATTCATCTGCACAATCGGCAAATCAGTCCAGTCAAACAGAGTCGTCAGATTTACCTACTCAGGACACGGCAACCATGAATAACAGCAACAACACACAGTCTTCTACTGTAATTGAAAAACTACTGAAGCGAGGTATAGACATGAATGAGACAAATGCAATCAGTCCTAACCAATAGGCCTGTTCGGAACGGTTTCTCTTAAACTTGACTCACATTCTCTGAAGGGCCCAGACATTTTGGGACTGGAAGAAAGAGTCGGCCCCTCAGAATATGGTTTGTAAAGGTAAACATGTCATCGACTTGTTACTAATACGTAAGAAAGCACTTTCTGGAAAGGGAGGGAATGAAACCTTAGTTTGTTACGCTATTACTAATGACATCAGCCACAGCATGATCACGACTCACTTGCTTAATTCTAATCTTAACCCTTTCTCCCGGATTCGGGTTATTGACAAGGGGCCTGTTAACTTAACGAGTTAAAGATATAGCTGTGAATGTCCCCTCCTAGTGTATGTTAATCTTCCACAGGAATAGAACATCCAACATTCTGTGCCATGTATGCACTTTACTTATACTTCCTAGGCCTGAGCTTTCGGAGTACATCTAAGGCGATAGCACCATTTGATGACGTTGTAGTAACTTTGATAATAGATGTGGCTGTTTTATTGCCGCAGCGGGACCCCGTGTTATTTGTTGCTCATAAATGATTAATTAGTTCAAACTCTATCTTAGAATATGAAGTTTATGAGGCCAAGAAATGATTGAAGAACTTGACTTATGTTCAACGTGCGAAAAGGGCTATCTCAGACCTACGGGTGAGGTTGTTGTACGGGGAGAATCTGCTGGTGAATTTAAAGAGATCGGAACCAGAAGGATTTTCAAGTGTGAAGATTGTGGACAAAGACAAGTTAGAGTTGCAAATCATGAGTACGTCAAAGTGGGCGACGATGTAAAAACAGAACCCAAAAAATGATTAATTAATTTAGTAATCAGTAAAATGTATACTGATTATTTTACCCGTCAAGTTCGACGTCTGCGAGGACTAATTAATTGCGGCCTGGCATCATCAAAATTTACATCAGCAAGAACAACCAATCCGATGAGTATTGTTAAACAAGGGAAGTTAAAGGATGGCGATAAGTTAGATTGGTAAAATGGTAATGGTTACTGCCAACATCTGGTTCAAAAAATGATTTTTGATCATGAAGTTGAACCCTTCATCAAATGTGAAGTATGCGGAGGCTATGGTTACAACTTTTCAAGAAAAACAAAAAATGCACAACGGTGCCCTTCCTGTCACGGCGACAAGATAAGCAGATTTATGTAGTTGGTTACCAACGTGGAGCACTGGTTCAAAGAACTCGTCGTGATACTGGTTATACAAATTGTCTTAAGTCTTGGGATCGGATTGTTGCTGCCATTTGATTTAGCCGCCCCTATCGTTATTCGACTCTTATTCCTCATAATATGGCGTATTCACAAAATATCTGAAAAAAACATGAAACCACCTATCACATGTGATCGCGAATCGATTAACAGTCCTTGGATTATCCAATAGCCTGTCGTAGAAAGTTCCAATAAAAGAGACAATGAGGGCCTTCAATTAAAGACTGAATAACGGCACAAGCTAGCGGACTGGAATGGAATAAAGGTAGAATGGAAAAACATCGAAAATAAGTCTGTACAGGAGATCTCAAATTTAATTAATGATTTATTTCTAATCTCAGAATGTAATTTTAAGTAATGCAATCGTAAAACCCTTAATCAAGATTTTTCATAATAGGAACTATAAAGCCTATTCATGCCTTATAGCCATTTTTAACATTACAGTGTTTCAGCGCGAGGCCGCACAAAGAGTTCACGAGTATCTAATGGGTTTGAAAGCCAATCACATGTCGTTTTACGAAAAATATTACACAAAAATATCGTATGATTGGATGTTGGAAAGCAAAGATGATGTTAGCTCACCTCCCGATTAAAAATTCAAAGTGTATTTCTATTTCGACTCTATTAAATTTATAGAAACTTAAGAAAAATGAGAAATGAAGAATGATCATTTCAGATTTAGATGAAAAACTAGCTAAAAAGCATATATAATTAGTAAAAGAATATAAGGCAATGTACAGGAATTATTTGTGGTATATCGCATCCATACCCGGGATATTGTTGATGTCAGTTGCTGTCGCGGGAACAACATCTGGACTAGTAGATACAGTGTTTGCCCAAAATGGAGGGAACATGAGTCAGCCAGAAATTGGACAAACCGTAGTGTGGCAGGGAACTGTTTCTTCGTTCCAAGATCCACTTAAAGGGCATGAATCACACCAAGTGGCAGTTATTCTTCCACCAAGGGAAGATCAGGCAGTGTACACTGGCATAATTAGCTACATTGCAAGTAAACCAGTTGAGGTAGTAACGCTTCATGACTATACAATCGGTAATGTGAGTTTTCCAGAGAAATTCGGAACGATCATGACAGCGCCAACACCTTGGCGTCAGGGTGGTGAAGTTGCTACGGCCATGATGGCACTCGATTATCCAAAAAACACTCCAACATTTTCAGCTAATATTCCATTTGCAGGAAACGCTCTCGCACTTCATACCATAAATGGGGACAATTTTGTAGCCAGTTATACTGTTGTTGCCCAAGTATTGAAAGCAAAAACCATGAACAATGTGGAAAGTGCTGTTAATGCCACTAAATAAAAGCATATCACTAGGACAGATCTAGAAATACAACAATTCCTTTTTTATTTTGTCTTTTTTTTATGTCCAACAATACTGCTTCGTAATGAATTAATGAATAAATTATTGTAACTGTGTGAGGTGAACACTATTAGACTCCGGGAAAACTGACTACATGTCCACACACTTCTTCGGGGATTCTTTCTTCTATGGTCAAATATGTTGGAAATTATCCAAAATACTGACGCAGCCAAAAAAGTTAATGAAAGTGAGATTGACCCGGGTAAATGAGCATAGTTTCGGTGGGCATAAGAGTTTCAATATTATGCGGGACCCTTGAGTTCAGCGAGCTTCTTGTCAATTACGGCTTGAAATGAGGGAAAAGGAAGAGCACCTTGTAAGAATTCAGGATCTGAACCATTACTATTCACTAGTACAAATGATGGGGTTTCTTTGAATCCCAATGATAAAGCTAATTTTACGTCATCCTCAACGAATGCTTTGTATTTGTTGCTATCAAGGCATGAATTAAATTTTTGTATATCCAATCCTTGAATCAGTAATGCCAATTTCTTTAAATTATCTTTACTGACCCATCCTGAATCGATCTCCTTTTGACTACGATAAAGCAAATTATGAAACTCCCAGAATCTTCCTTGATCGTTGACGCACTGCGAAGCAACGGCTGCGCCCATGGAGTCAAACCCACGATTGGGCAGGTGCTTAAACACCAGCACAACTTTTCCAGTCTGTATGTACGTTTTATTTAGAATTGGTTCGGTATTTTTTACATATCTGTTACACAAATAACACTGAAAGTCACTGAAATCAATTAGAGTGAGAGGCGAAGATGTGTTTCCCTGATAAGGAGACCCATCATGTATCAAAGTTCCTATAGCGAAACGAACAGTTTGATTTTGATTTTGATTTAATTCTTGAGCTGAAGCGGTAAAATGTAAATTGCTTATATATTCTATTCCTTCACTAACGATTAGAATCAAAGAAAGTATAAGAAGGAAGAATAGAAAGCTAAATTGATCTTTTTTACAATGTGATCTGACTGGCAATAAATAGAATAAGAGCTCCAAAGTATAAAATTCTTCTCTTGAAAAAAGAGGATAAAATATTGAAGGGACTTTTTGTATTCCTCTATCATAAATTGGATATTTTTTGAATTCAATCCAAGTATCTGACATGACGATAATAAAGCGGTCATGAAATCCGTACTAACTTATTCTTTTCATCTTTGAACCACATTTAGGACATTCCCTTTTATTGTGCGGCGCACCACAGTTTATACAATAATACGTTATCGGTTTTAATCCGAACATGGAAGAAGAATAAGGATTAAAGAATCCTCGTAGTTGCATTCCACCCGCTCTTCTATTTCTCACATATGCCCTAGTATTCCAATTGAACTTGAACTTGTTATAATCTAGGTAGTCCAAATATTAGCATGACAAGTTCAACAAGAGCTGCTTTCATAATGACCGATCTGTTGGCCGTTTTATGCTCTACGATTCTAAGAACTCCTGACTTAACCGGAGCACAAATTCAAAGTCTTAGTAATTCTAATGCTTCAGGGGTCCAGAGAACCGGTGTGAGGATAGTGTCTCCATCAACCAATACACCGCACCTGCAGGACAACTTACAATTCACGGAATCTCTTCAGATACACCTAATGCAACTTGAAGTGTATATGCCGATTGGAATGATCTGAAACCGATGCAAAATGTGACGGCCTCTGGTCCGGCTGGAGCAAACGACTAAATAACTTTAAACAAAAGCAATATTCTTCGCACATCTAATTCAGAATAAATCTCCATTTTTGATGTCCATATAATCTCCTTATGCTATCCGCCTATTGTGTGCATCAAATTTAGTGTAGGTTTTAGGCTTTTTGTTTTTATCATCTTAATTATACCTTCAGGTTTGTTACTAATACTATCCAAAATGTAACATGCAATATCCTCATCTGTTGCTCCACTTCGCAAAAGCCCTTTCAAATTGTGGCCTGGATTTTCAAAAAGACAGGATAGAAGTCTACCGTCTGAGGTTATTCTGGCCCTGTCACAATTACCGCAAAATGGTTCTGTGATTGAAGGTATAAACCCAATGGTACCTTTGCCGTCAACAAATGAATAAAGCATTGCTGGCTCGGGTTGATTATCGCCATTATGAGGCTTTACAATTTCTCCTATATTCAAGGTAATTCTATCGATCATCTCTCTTTTACTAAAGACAAGATCTTGTTTCCAAATTCCAGTACCATCAAGAGGCATAAATTCTATGAATCGTACAGTATAGCCATTATCTCTTGAGAACAAAGCAAAATCAACAATTTCATCATCATTCCATCCTCTAATGACTACGGTGTTTATCTTTACGTCCAGTCCTGCATCATTGGCATTCTGTATAGATCTAATAACTTTATCTACCCCATTCACTCCAGTCATCATTTTGAATCTATCTTCCTTGAACGAATCTAGACTGACGTTCACGCTCGAAAGTCCCGCAGATGACAATTGCTTGGATTGTTCTCCAAGCAGTAACCCATTTGTGGTAAGGCCTATACTGTTGATTCCCGGGATCATTGAAATGGAATTAATCAACTTTTCTAATGATGGCCTTACCAGAGGCTCACCTCCAGTTATTCGTATTTTTTCAATTCCTAAATCGACAAAAATGGAAGCAAGCCTAGTCAGTTCATCAAAAGAAAGGACTTCAGTATCGTCTAGCCATTCTGTATTGTTCGTTGGCATGCAATAGATACATCTCATATTACATCTATCTGTGACTGACTACCATAATTGTCTGCCAGTTTGCTATTCAAATAGCCTGCCTCTCTTGATAACATGCTATTTTATATTCACAACACTCATTTCCATGTTTGATTTCAACTGTCCCATCAAGCGAGATTTCCAACCATCGCCCCGTTCCGAAGTTTGAACATATTTTTATCATTAATAAGACTTCAATTTCCTGGTATCCTGTTGCTCCATCGGGAAATGGTTTTGCGAACTGCGCGGTTTGAACCTGTCCTGTCTTATCGGTTGCCCTAACTATTATTTTGTACTTTTCTTTACCTGCAGGAGTAAAGCCAGCAGTCCATAATACCCATGTATATTGTGATAGCGGATCTTTGATAACAGCAGATTTCCACGTAGCACCA
>JBBRRH010000131.1:0-7717 GCA_038201105.1 Nitrososphaera sp.
AAGATATTGTATAGTATGGAATCTTCCCAACCGTACTAGTTTCTAATTTCCTCAGAAAATGGTGGTTTTCTGATTAGAACTCCTTTTTTCCAAGAAAGACTCTCAAATAATATCATGTTAGCCATACTCAGCCGTTTCTGCCAATAGTAATAATAATACATTTGATATATTTGGTAAATCTGCTAGTGGCATAATCGGTCTTGTTAAGGGCAAATCATACAAAAATCCCGTATCTAGATACTCAGTTTAGTCCATTACAATCATTGTAAGAGTCGATTTTACTCCATTAAGCTTTCTTAATTTCCATGTGATGGTTTCCTTAACTTTCTCCATTGCTTCAGCTTCTACCTGTGCGACAATATCATAAACACCGTAAACTTGGTAGACTTCTTTGACTCCATCAATGGTCTTCAGTTCGCTAACGATAGAATCTTCGCTACCTAACTCTGCATTCATGAGAACAAAGGCCTTTGGCATAATGAATCTCGTACGTTCGAAATATAAAAAGATGATGCAACATAATTGTTATTACTTGGAAATTATCTTTCAGTTTTTTACAGGAACAAAAGGCTTCCTACATAAATCCAGTCAAAATAAACATGACAATCTATATTTCTGCCATTAACTTTGATTCATCGAATGTCGAAGCCAATTTCCATTGCAGCTCAAACAAATCATCACACCATGAATGAAATTCTCTATCTTTACTGTAAAACATTGTGTTGAGGTCAGGCTCACCTTTCAAATTTGGAAAGAGAACACATGCCTCTTTTTCATTAAGTATTACCATAAATTTCACCCTTTCGAGCATCCTCCTTGCAACCAGCCCTCTGGATATGAATTCCTTCCATCCGACTTTGTCGAGAATTTCACTTCTTCCCTTAGGTATTACACTATCTTTCCCGAATATGTAAGAGAACTTGACACCAGAATCAACTCTTGAGCTTAATACCTCAATGAGATCAACAGGTACCTGACCCATTATTTCTTTGATATAGGACCCTGATTCCAGGTACAAGTTCTTCCATCTCTGTACTATGGCTAGTACCCCATGTACGACCTCACAATTGCCAAGTGATCCTATCCTCTGAACAAATTCTACAGGTAGGTCACTTGTGTCATGTTCAATAAAATATTCTCTTTGTTCAAACAAGAAATTCAAACTAGGAATTATCTGCACAATTGTCTTCCCATATGGTGTCAGCATATGTTGTCCATCGCTATCCTTCAAGACCATGCCAGCTTCTATAAGTCGTGTAATGTTTCTGTGAGTTTCCTGCATTGTCGCGTTTAGTTCGGTTGCTAGATGGGACAACCTATAGGGTCTTTCCCGGAACTTAGAGAGCATGGATAGTCGCGAATTTCCTGCCAGTTCAAAGAAAAGCGATCCTGCCCCCTTTTCGGGCTCGGAATCCATTTTATCTATTATCTGCGAGACTTGAATTTAAACATGAGGAGCTAGTATCGCAGATTGTAACAATGTAACATTCTATGCGCATATGGAAATCAAGGCATAACCCTAGACATTGTTCTTGGGAAAAGAACGCATTCTTTTATGTCGTTTGAATTTATTATCCATCTTATCAGCCGTTCTATTCCTATTCCAAAACCTCCATGAGGAACAGAGCCGTACTTCCTTAGATCCAGGTACCAGGAATATGAATTCCAATCTAATCCTTGTTCTTTTAATCTAGTCCTAATATTTTCGATATTGTCTTCTCTGATACCGCCGCTGCTTACCTCACCAAAACCGTCGGGCAACAGTAAATCCGTCGAGAGTGCAACACCGTGATTTAGGGGGTCTTCTTTAACGTAAAAAGGTTTAACCTGGAGTGGATAGCCAACAATAAAAATTGGGCTCTTTTTCTCGCGAGTAATAGCTCTTTCCGAATCAATATTAAGGTCATCTCCCCAGACTACGGGTCGAGTTGTCTCTCCTTCCTGCACTTTTATTTCCATGGATTGTAAAATTTCTATTGCCTTGTCGTACTTCAGCCTGTCAAATGGTTCGTGGATCCGGTTTAGGGCTGACAAGTCAACATTCAAGTATTTCAGCTCTTCTGATCTTTCCAAAATGATCTTTTGAACAATACCACAAAGTAATTTTTCCTGATTTCTGAGAAGGTCGTCCATTTCTATCCATGGAATTTCAGCTTCTAGATGCAAGAATTCTGCGAGATGTCTGACCGTCCTTGATTTCTCTGCTCTGAACGAAGGAGCCAAAGTCCACACTGGACCCAATGAAAAAACTAGGGCTTCCAAGTACAACTGGGCACTTTGAGACAGATATGCTTCATCATCATAGTACTTTAATGAAAATAAAGTTGACCCGCCTTCTACTGCACTCTTTACAATGGTGGGAACATTTACTTCAATCCAGTCATTGTCAATGAACCATTGACGTGCTGCTTGAAGCACAGTAGCTCTAATTTTTGACATAGCTACCATTTTGCGACTTCTAATTGCTAGGTGTCTGTTGTCTAGTAGCAATTCAGTACTCTGGAATTCTCCTATTGGAAAATCAGGCGGTGCTATATTGATCACTTTTATCTCTTCGCTTCTGACCTCGTAGCCTCCTTCCTTGGCACGCACGTCTTTAAGCACCGTACCTTTTACTTCAAGAGAAGATTCTATAGTTAAATCAGAACCAACGTTACTAGGAAATACACATTGTATTACTCCACCACGGTCATCACGTATTAATACAAAATTTTTGTCCTTCTGTTTCCTTATTCGATAGACCCAGCCTCTGAGCCGGATCGATTTTCCAATAAAATCATCGTGCTTGATATCATTTGCTCTATAATACATTAACCGAGTAACCAAATTTACTTACATACTTATTAATAATATCAATCAATTCCTGGGTCTGATCTATACTCACCTTATCATATCTTAAGTTAACTTCAGGGAGATAGACAAACATGAGAAAGTAAAGAAAAGAAAGGACAAATGCAACTGTAGACTTCTATACATTTACCTGCATCAATCCTTTTGTTAATATCATCAGTGACTTGAGTATCTGTCTTTATCCAATTGTCAAGATAATGGAGCTAACAAGCCTGCTCTGATATGTTAATACAAAGTAAGATTGGAAGAAATAAGATGAACTTATAAAGGATTGCAAGAAATGATACGACTGAAAAATGGAATATCGCATTTGTAATAGTAAAGATATTCCAAATAATTTCTTCAAGGCCTTCCCCATATCTAATATCCATGTCGTTATTGGAAGGGTTAATGAAAAGTTGGTTGCTTTCGATAACTCTTGCCCCCACAGGGGAGCGTCGCTCTCAAAGGGAGAGTTGAACGGAAGGAGGATTGTTTGTTATATGCACGGTTATGAGTATGATAGATTTAGTGGAAAGCTGGAATATATCCCTCCCAAATGGACTGACCAAAGTCCCGAATGGATAAAAAGTAAAGATTTGAAACTTTTTCCGGTTCTAGAAAAAGAAGGCAGTATATACGTTGAAATGTAAATGGCCAGATTTAATATTGCCTTGATAAAGATGGGATAAAGAAAGAAAGGTAAGTATGCAATTCATTCTGGAACTGAATCACATACAAGCTTTCCGTCCTCTACCTTTACGAATAAGAATCTGTTATCTTTGAAGATTAATGTGATCTCATTTTTCTGTTTGTCATCCTCCACGTCTAACAGTTCTTGCCCTTTTATACCATCAAATTTTGCCATTGTTACGAGGATGTTTGACTGATATATTTAGACTGTGGTCGTGTAAACGAAAACTTGGGAATCAAAATTCTAAAAAGCCAATATCGCGACAAAGTCGACTCGAGTGATACCGTCATCACCGCGAGAAGGCCTAAAGCGAACGGTCTATACGGAAATGACGATTGTGTGATGACCAAACGTTGGGTTAATGGAACCTGGTGCTGATTTCTTGGGCGGATTTTTCTTGAACTTATACATTAAGGCTTACTTTTAGCGCTTCTGACTTATTGGAGATTTTGACTGGCTCAGTATAAACGTGCTTACCCCAAGATACTGTTATAGAGACTGTAATCTTGATATCCCCTATTTTCAAAGTCTTGCTATCTAATTCAATACTTTTATCGATATTGAACAGCAATGATCTGGCTTCTTCTGTACTTGAAGGAATTAGTGTGCCCTCATCTTTTATGATGGTTGCCCAAATTCTGTAAGGTATCTTTGGATTACGTGTCCAAAAAAGCGATGCCTTTCTTACAAATTTAGTGGCCAATACAGTTCTTCTCCCTGATCGCACTTCGAGCTGAATGGTCACTCTAAAAGAATTATCATGCCTGTCATAAGCTCTCTCCCAATTCTTTTGATCAAACACTTCTCTTATTTTGCCTTCTATTTTGAATCTTAAATCCAGCGTTAACAGTCCATTGGTCATAACACTGTCTTTTGACAGAGAAAGTTGTATATTAGAAATGTAATTCTCATCTTTATTCAAGAATCATCATGAATGGTATCATTTATATCCTCAATATGTAGTTGTCTCTATAATGCTCGTGGAGATAGAACAAGATGATCATCGGGCGATTGAACTAAAAATAAAAGAAGAAGACATCTCAGTTATGTATATTATCCAGCATGAAATTTTGAAGGATAAGGACACAGAATTCGCTGGAGTAGTTTTAAAACACGCACTGATTAGGGACTACGTTATGAGGATCATATCAAAGAGTGGTTCATCAATGAGCATCTTAAACAAATCGTTGGAATCAGTCGCGAATTCTTTGGAAGAGATCAAAGGAATGTTAAGCGCAGAATTCAAAAAGGAAGAGGTGGCTAATTAAGCTGAAATTCTGTCCAACTTGTGAAACTAGGATGAAATCTAGACATGAAGAGAATGTTTTGTTATGTCCCAAGTGTGGCTTTTCGACAAACAGGGAGGAGGTGGAAATTGGTATTTCTTCGACATCAACTTCGTTTGATCACGGCTCAGGCTCAGGAAGCGTTCTCAAAGTACTTGACACGGACAAACTTCCTGATGCATTGCCCACTACTAGTACTGATTGTCCCAAGTGTGGGAACAATCTTGCGTTTTGGTGGATGCTTCAAACAAGATCGGCAGACGAAGCCACTACTCAATTTTATAGATGTACTAAGTGTAACCACACTTGGCGAAACTATTCATAATAAAATAAATAACTAAATTAAAACAATATCGTTCATAGCAGTATGCTTTGCATTTGTATTGCTCTGTGTTCGTAATACTCTGGTCTGCCGTCGCGTTGCGTTTTGTTGATATGCGAGTAGGTGAAGTGGGCTTTCAGTCCGTATTTTCTAGATCATTCCGTACTATTTTAGAGAATATGCTTGGTACACTTTTATGGCTACCATTACCACAGAATTGGGCTTCTTCCCTAAAGTCGTGCTCTGCCTAGCTGAATGACTGATCTGACACTTATAGGAATGCTTAATACCTCTCTCTTGCTCCCAAATAATCGATACATTTGGTTTTCATTGCCAAAACGAAGTCTCCAGATGAATGGAAAGCCGTAACTTCTGCTATTTCCACACTTGTGGATGAGGCTACGTTTGAAGCAACTACAGAAGGTCTCTCCTTCAGAGGAATGGACCCTTCTCATGTGGCTTTAATTGATATCAGTTGGCCTAACTCGGCTTTTGATGCATACGAGTCTGATTCTGCACTTAAATTCGGCGTCAGGATCGATGAATTTTCAAAGTTAATAAAAAGAGCGGACAAGAAAGATCTAATCGAAGTTACTATTGGGGAAGATAGCATGTTGCATGTAAGGATTTCAAATGGCTACGTCAGGGAATATAAAATGAGGCTGATAGAAAGTACTGCAAGTTCTACCCCCCTGCCCAAGTTAACTTTCAATTCTAAAGTGGTAATGAGCCCTGCTGCCTTTGATAAAATTCTTTCTGACGTGCAAGTGTTCTCAGAATATGTTACTATTGAATCGGAAAAAAACAAGGTTTCATTTTTTGGTAAAGGTGATTCAGGTGAGGTCAATATAGTACTAGAATCAGACAGCGAAGGATTAGAAGAACTTAATGTAAAGGAAAATAGTAAAGCGACGTACAGCCTTGACTATCTTTCAAAAATTACAAAGGCAATTAGTGCAAGCGGTGGGTCAGTGATCGCGGAATTTTCTACTAAAATGCCATTGAGACTCGAATTTAGAGTGGCGAATGTGGGCCGTATTCATTTCTATCTTGCACCACGTGTACAAGACTGAACTAAGGTCAAGGAGAATTATACTATATTATATTAAATTATATTTTCAAGCCATTATGCTTCTAGGAAATCATGGTTTTCGCATTCCTTAGTCGCAATTCTTTATCTAGTATTAATTTTCTTAAAATAACCGATTCATATTTTCCTATGTGCTGTGATCTGCGTGGATGAAACGGAAGGTAATTCACTGGACGATGTTGCTGGGGACGTAATACAATGTTCAAAGTGTCCACGACTTTCATCATATATTCGCCAAGTTGGCGAAACTAAAGTCAAAAGATTTGTAAACGATGAATATTGGTCCAAACCCGTACCGGGTTTTGGCGACAAAGATGCTGAGGTAGTCATCGTGGGTCTCGCACCGGCTGCTCACGGTGGAAACAGAACGGGAAGAATGTTCACCGGTGATAGTTCTGGCCAATGGTTGATGAAGGCATTGTTTGAAATAGGTTATGCCAATATGCCAGCCAGCATTTCAAAGCATGATGGTCTTATTTTAAAAAACGTGTATATTACTTCAATAGTCAAGTGCGCTCCCCCTTCAAATAAGCCTAGCAGCTCTGAGATTTCAAACTGTTCTCGGTATCTGAAAGCAGAGCTTGCCTTACTTGAAAGAAATACTAGAGTGATTATCGCACTGGGAAGAATTGCATTCAAAACGGTCTGTGATTTTTACGGATTAAAGGGCTTGGAATTTCGGCATGGGGCATGCTATGAATTTGGCAAGAAATACCTACTTGTCTCATATCATCCGAGTAGGCAGAATACCAACACGAAGAAACTAAGCTGGCAGATGTGGATTGAAATTTTTAGGAAAGCCAATTCTCTTATGAGGTCGTTCTAGCTCGATTAATGGATACATTTGCCATGCGAGCACTGTTTACCGATAACTGTCTCTGTACACTAGCTTTTTTGCGACAAAAATAATTGATTTAGTAGCGAGCTTCACAATTGAATGGAGGTATGGTTTAGTTATATGGAAATTTCAATCAAAAAACGCGGGGTTGGATGGGGCTCCAAGCGTACTGAAAAGAACAAGTTTAAAAAAAGAAAAAATTTTTAACTCTCAATAATCTAGCATGATATAGTTTGTAAATTGTAGTATCTACCAGTATTACTGCTATACTATAATGTATATGCTATTAGTAAAGTCATCAAAATAAGCTAAATCAAAGATGCCCATTTGGTGGGATCATTAAATTAATTTTAATTAACAAAATAATCGATTTAAATTTAGTATCTTGGGAACTTCATTAAAGCCCAATATAATTAAATTCGGAGTCATTTTCAAGATATTTGAGATATAAAGCAAGCAGAAGGCCAATACCAGGTATTCCAGTATTATAGTCCTTCTCATGACACCATATAGTGCGAGAGCCCTCTAATCCAGCAATGTTACTCTAATTTATAATATCTCAATTACAAAAAGGTGAACCCCCAAAACCATTAAAAGAAGGTTTGTAGTCCATAAAGTCAATGAACGGCAAAATATGCTTATTCGTGCTGGCAACTCT
>JBBRRH010000132.1:0-7446 GCA_038201105.1 Nitrososphaera sp.
CCCCATTTTCTGATGAAAGTACCGTCATTTTTGAATTTTTGAATACGGTTATTGCCACTATCAGCTACATACACGTTGCCAGAGGAATCAATTGCAACACCGAACGGAGTATTGAATTGACCGTTGGCTGAACCTGCTGAACCCCAAGTTCTGATAAAAGTACCGCCATTATTGAAAACTTGGACACGATGGTTAAGGACGTCAGCTACAAATAGTTTGCCAGATTTATCTACAGCGATACCTTCGGGAAATTGGAATTGGCCGTTAGCTGAACCTTCAGTACCCCATTTTCTGATGAAAGTACCGTCATTTTTGAATTTTTGAATACGGTTATTGCCACTATCAGCTACATACACGTTGCCAGAGGAATCAATTGCAACACCGAACGGAGTATTGAATTGGGCGTCAGCAGCGAATGCAGCGGGAAGAATGGTATTTAAGATTAAGACCGTTAATATAAGGAGAGAAAGAGAAAGTGTTGCTATTAATGTAAGACTACGATTAGTTCCCAATCACATATCAACATCCGTAAAAATGGATTGACCGTCCAATCATTCAAAAAAGATGCGTTACTAGCATTTAATAATTAAGATTTATTATCTGGTTTATTTTTTAGGTAACTGTTATAGCATCTATATGATAATAGCAAATAGAAATAAGTATCTATAATTCATATTCTTTTGATCTGGCATAAACCCGCTATTAATTGAGATGGACGAATTCTAAAATCACAATTATTCCAAAGAAGTAAGAATGCTCGTATTTTTAGTATATGCAAGGGTCGCTATCCTGGTCTGTGAGAGGTGTGAAAACAAATACTATGCGCAGGATCTAGGACAAGTCAAAGCAATATGCGTGAAAGACGAATCAAGAAGTCGAGACTTTGGTATAGATAAACGGCATGGACAGTAACACGGACTAGTACGAAAGGTCTGTTAGATCTACATGAGTTGATGGTTAATGGAATACTCTACATTATTATTCATACGAAAGACTTTCCTAATGGTGAGCTATGTGGGAATTCCTTTCGTTGGGATTGATATTTTTACATCGAGGTCTGAACTAGATTTCTTCAAAGTTCTACTCGTTAGAAATCAGAAGTTTATTGCCAGTTGTTATTGTACAATTATGAAAAATCTCTTTATTCAATGTTTGATAGCAAACACCGAGAATTGATAACCACACTAATAGTAATTTCATTAATGTTATTTCTAGTCGTTGGTCTGAACACGAAGGCATTTGCAGAGGATTACGATTTGGCCGCAGTTGGTGATGTAAGTTGCGGTGCAGAAGGTAAAAAAACACTAAACGCGATAGGAAAGACAAATCCAGACTTTACGATAGTTCTCGGAGATTTAGCATATAAGAAAAATTCTCCAAAATGTTTTAGTGATGCTACCAAGTCTGCGGGAATCAAGAAAACTGGATGTGTAATCGGGAATAATGATGACAGAACTTCAAGTGCTGCCAAGGCTGCTCTCAAGTTCTGTAGTCTTCCCACATCTGGTTACAAATCACTGCAGTTCAAAGGCGACTTGTACATCCTAATGAATTCGGAGAAAAGTTTCAAAAAAGACTCTTTACAATACAACTTTGTTTTATCAGAATTAAAGAGTGATGCTGCAAAGAATGCAAGGTACATAATTGTAATAATACATAACCCATTTCTGAGTTGCCAGTGCTCCCATGAAGCCAGGGAATTCTCAACATATCATTCGATATTTTCCACCTATGGGGTCGATCTAGTACTACAAGGACACAATCATAATGTTCAATACTATAAAGTAGATTCGATAATCTATCAAGTTTCGGGAGCCGGCGGCAGAAGCCATTATCCTCTTGGACCTACACCAAAACCAACATTCTTTCAAAATGACAATCTCTATGGATTCAGCGCGATTAAATTAACTGACGATGACATAAATGGTGCCTTTTACAGTAATAATGGAAAGACAGTTTCTGGATCCGATTTTTCAATGAACCAGAAGAAAGGTTCAAGTGCAGACTCCGCTACGTCGCCTAGGTCCCCGTTTTAGCCTCGGTTGACGCAACAATACTATTTGTACATCTTGAAGCGTATTCCTTGTATCAATCATATTGTTTATAACGATCAATGAATTGGTTACCGAGGGGGGCTGTTGTCCTACTGCCATTCTCAATTGGAGGAATATGGAAACTAATAGCACTGGAACAAGTAAAATAATACTATTGAATGTTCGCACCATTTCCCTTCAAGGGATTATTGTATCCGATTTGGTGTAGGCTCTCCTTTGTATCAGAACTTTGACTATCTTGATCTTTGATAATCACAAAATGATCGATAGTGTCACCTTTGTCAGAAAAGAATTCCGCGCTCAATGAATTGCTATGTATTTGCACATCCAGACACCCAAAACCTTCGTAAATACTTGCAAGGAAGGGTTTTCCGTCGACGCCTTGAATTGATTCGCCGCCTGTTCCAACTATGACGAACACAGTCCCTAATTCATTGATGTATGGCGATTTTTCATTGTTCATTATTAGAGGTCTTCCCGGCTTAGCATCATTATAATTCAGTGGATATGATCGTTGATAATTGTGAGCATGACCAGTCAACACAAGGTCAACATTGTACTTTTGAAATAACGGATGATACATGTCTCTCATTCCTATGTTGTCTACTCCATTTCCAGAATAAAACGGCCTGTGGAAATAAACAATTATCCAATCGGTGTTTGGATTTGACTTTGCTTTGGCAAGGTCTGCATTAGCGAACTTAAATTGGCCCTTATCTTCGCCTGAATCTAGTTCACTTGACAAACCAAGGAAATGGGTGTTGGCATAGTCAAATGAATAGTACTGTCTGGCCATATCAAATTTGTTTAGCAAAGTGTGTAGCAGTGAGCCATCTGCATCATGATTTCCTACCACTACTTTTAATGCAGAACCTGCCGGTTTTACAATGTCATACCAGCAGTTGAGAGAGGGTTCATAGGAATAATCACCTAACGTTAGATACAATTCAGGTTCCATTTTTTTCATCATAGTGAATGTATTCTTTGCATCATTCTTGCACCCCCAATCTCCAGCCGCAACAAAGTTAAAATCTGAACCACTTTGTTCTGCCGATGTCTGTTCAGATAAATCCGATTGTTCTAGGACGGCCATGACAAGTGCAGAAACGAATATTGGATAGATTAACATCCTAACATTAAATTTCATCTTCTAACGAGGTAACTTGGTATAGCGATCAAGCAATAAGGCTGGCCGCAGATATTTCTATAGGTCTAAGAGTTTCTTTTCGACTATAGGAACCCCTTTCAGGTAATGATCGTTTCTGTCTGTTGATTCCCTTGGCTGTATAATTATTTAATACTATTTGGAAAAACGAGATGAAAGCAAAAAGTTAATTAATCTAACAACAAAGCCGATTGACTCCACAAATCAATATGCCTCTTTGCAATTGGCCCATCAGTGATATTTACCACTGTTACCAGGAGGACTCTAATCAAATGGAATTTGGACGATACAGATCACAGAAATGAAAAGTTGATACAACAAAAACAGAAAAGGAATCCATCTCAGATGTCCCCGGTTCATTAACGCTACCAGTTTGTTTACTCTGGTTTTGCAGCTACTCGCCAGTGAGATCTCAACTCCTTGCCTTCTGCAATAAGAGTTATGATTCGATAATTCATAAGAAAGGTTGGTAAATTAAAATTGGCAGAATAACATTTTAAACTAACGAAGTCTATCCTCACTACTATTCCTGCAGGGCAGAGGAAATATCCGCAGAATAAACTATTGAACTCTCAGAGGTAGCCAAACCTTAATCATCATCGTGTCCTTGTAAGCTACATTGATCTAGCATAACAAGATTTCTACTGTGCCCAAAACCAAGAGTTTAACGATTTAATTTCTAAATATTTGCTGTTTACACCTAACAAGCGTTAGACTGTATTTAAAATGGAATTAACATTAGTCCAGAACTGCAAAGTTATGATTATACTAAAAGATTTTATAAAACTGGCTGCCGGACATATGTCATGTCGGTTGGGATAGACTCGACTCGACAATCGATTAAGGATAACCCCCTTATCTTGGACTTTGAAGGTAAAAGTCTTTTTCTAATCGGCCTCGGTATTAGTTCCTTATATTATCTATTTTTCTCCTTCTTCACAGTGTGAACACCAACTCCAATGTCCATGGTTATTATTGTCTATTAGACCTCCACATTGCCAACAATGGTTTTTACTCATAACCTACACCCATTATCTCCAACAAAGAAGGAGAGACTACTCAACCTTCCTTTTCTGTCTCCATCGTCCCAAAGGAAGTCCTGCATTATTCAAAAACTGAAGAACGGGTTCGATTTGTAGTCTCAGGGTCATGGACTCTACAACCGCTTATTCAGTTTCACTCGATATGCTCAAAACTATCGAGACGAAAAGGAGTTGAGGTCGCTATGTTACTTGTGGTTACAAGCCTCCAAAAGCGATATGATTTCTTGTACGGACTGACCTAACCCAACTTATAGAGCACATATACGTCTCACCAAAATCATCTAGTTGGTTCCGAAACTTAGTAAAAGGGACCCTCAGAAAAAATGGTTTAAAAATTCCTGTTGAAAAATCTTATTTCTCATAAAAATTTTCTAAACCCGGCTTCCTAAAATGATGGCGAACACCTAGCAGATTGTATAAAGCAAGTAATGCCGGAAGAGAGAAGGGAAGCGGAACCTAGGCCGTAACGCTTTTTATTAGACGTTTAAGAGGCGGATCCTTTTTTATTGGTTTTCGCTGATTGGTTTGTAAGTCCCCAATCCGTACGAGATATTTGTCCAATGACTTAATATTACCACAGCCAGCGTACTTAACAATTTCATCGTCCGCGGACATGGTAGTGAGTATTGGCTACCCTCTTATTAAACAGTGCAGTCACATTTTTTAAACAGAACTCATGCTATCATCTCAACTATGATGACCTTGGGTGATGAAACAGGAGTCGTCACCATTCGTGAAAGGTATATGATAAATCATAGTTCCGCCAACCATCGAGACATTGTACATGAAATTACTCTTTTAAATAAGAGTAGTGAAGATGCGCCAGTCGTCTTTCTTTATTCAAAAAAATTCATGCCCGGCTTAAAAGTCTTAGACGAGAGTAATAGGGAAATACCATTTTTTACAAATCCGTATACTAGGCGTCTCTTCAAAGAGATCAGTCAGCGCGCTCCACAAAATTCTAAATCAAATGAAGTGCTCAAGATGATGGAAGACCGATCAATTTTCGTACTTTGGGTTCCACTGCCCGAGCATCATAGTATTAAGTCCAAGCAATTAAAGATTCTCAAATTAAGTTTTCACGATAACAGTCCGATACTTCCATCTAAGGCAAACTGGCGTGATAAACAACGATTTCTTTTTAATATCCCTGCATTTACCGATGAATATCCTAAGATTGAAGGGTTTGAGTACGATCTTTTCTTCGTAGTCGATGTTCCAGAAGGGAGTATTATTTCATTAGATGAATTAACTGCCAAAAAAATAATCAGCAAAGGGATCAAAGATCCTAAAATGACAAATGAAAAATTCGAAGAACAAACTCTAACTGAAGCAGAAGGACTGCATAAAGATATTTACAGAAACTCAATGTCCATTCGAGTACCGCCTTTAAAAGAGAAAATTGATTTTTCGATGACCTATAGTGTAATCCCTGCGCATAATGAGAGAGTATTTTTTGTTGCTGCGGTTTTCTCGCTAATCGGTCTCTCTATTCTTTTCACAGTCTTAGGTAGACTTGAAATTGATTTTGAAACTTACAATTGGTTATTCTTCCTAGAGCCTATCCAAGATAATTTAAACACCTTGTTTGGCGGATTGTTTACTGCCTGTCTGGCCGCTATTGGTCTGATCCGTAATCCAATTATGAATAGAACGCGGTTCTGGTTTTTGATGCCTATGATAATTACCGCATTTGGATTCATGATTAGTAACATTAATGAATTTTCCGGGAACGTAGAGATAAATATCAACTAGATTGCTTCTGAGACTCGCGGCTTATGGATACTCCATACTGCGACCCCTAATGAAACTTTTCCTTCGATGTTACTGTTCATTATATTAATTCCTGGTAGTCATCCCGGAACTGTATTGTTCGTCGCTGACCTTTTCCAACCAGTCGGCGGCCCTTCCGTCGAGTTGTTCCTGAATGGCGGTATGGGACATGGCAATGGTTGACGTCGCACCGTGCCAATGCATCTCGCCTGGCGAAAACCAGACGACGTCGCCCGGATGAATTTCTTCGACCGGTCCACCCCAGCGCTGTGCTAGACCGCAACCAGACGTCACAATCAAGATTTGGCCTAGTGGATGGGTATGCCACGCAGTTCGAGAGCCGGGCTCGAACGTCACACTGGCGGCGACCGCCCTCGCCGGATTGTTTGCCTGGAACAAAGGATCAATACGTACGGTGCCGGTGAAATATTCAGCCGACCCTTTGGTAGAAGGCTGTGAACCAATTCGTTTGATTTCCATTTTAAGTCCTCTGTTTGGCTTTGAGCATCATCTTTATTATTTCTTGCAGTGTTGGCTAGCAAGACTCGGTACAGATCACGACAACTATCTTTTTAGACTGGGATTAACTAAGCCTATCCTTCAGATTGGCATATGATATAATTTCAGGTAAACAGTAATTCGGTAAATGTCATCAGTGCCGCAAACTAAAGGGATTTAGCGAGAGTGGTAACGGAGAACATCCTATGGAGATTATATGTTCCTATCCAAGTATGCAAAGGATTTTTTGCCTCCGTCGTTCTGTATGAATCTAGGTAGGAAAGTATATCTTCCCTGGTAAAGACCTTAAAATCCTTTCCTATAAAATTGGAAAGTTTACATAAAGTAAAAATCAGATCTTCACTATAGCCGTCTGAAATATTAGACTCAGTTTTTGCAGCAAGTATAAAATTTGCTATGGTTAAAGCATTCACGCCGTATCTGTGATCTGTAAGTCTTGTAATAAATTGCTGCCTTAGTCCTTCCGTCGCTCTATCAATCTTTAATCGGTCCTCGAGAACGGTTTTTTGCATGCTTGTTTGTACTTTCAGCAATATATAAGATAGCATTCATTACTATCTTTCATCTTAATTTTATACTTGAGAATGCGAGTTTATTATATCCACCGTATGAGCAAAATTAGGCCATATCAGTCTAAATCTAAACATTGGTTAGTAAAATACAGTATTTAAAAAACCTAAGCCACGTAAATTTCGGTTAAACTGACTGGCTGCATATGGGATTGGCACCGCTAATATCAAAAACTACCGCTAGTGCTACCTACGCCTAATCGGGATTACCTATATAATACTATTTACCAGAGCACCAATCTAAAAAACTATGAAAGTAAGGGTTTACTTCTGCAAAGAGCCTGATATTGAGATTATTATAAAAAGTAATAAAATTGGTAGGC
>JBBRRH010000133.1:0-7445 GCA_038201105.1 Nitrososphaera sp.
CCGGCGAAATGATGAATCCCGAAACTGGAAAGATGATGGGTAAATAAACCGCAGCTCGAATATTTACAAGTCTCATTTCCTCTTTTTTCTGTCGCGTAAAAGGAAGGCAAATGGCAAGACCAAAAAAGTTGGCAACCGACATGAGGGATTTCAAATGTCGTTGTTGTGACATAACCTGGTCAATATTTCTTCAAAATAATATTCAATGCAGCAATTCTTCTCTTTCGGAAGGTACATAATTTTGATTTCAGGAAGCCTGTCCCACTAACTCCATAGAAAAAATCACTCTTCTACTAAAAATTCTGTGAGCTGGTAAAATAGGTAAGTTATTTGCTTTGCTGATAAGCACCCAAAAAGTTCTTTAGCAGAGAGATTAACTAAGATCCTATGATTAAGAATTTTTTATCTGCCCGATATCTCTAAATTATAATATATTTTAACGTTCCTTTTAGGGTTCTATATTATATTAGGCTCATCTTATAGCCGCATTAGGAATGAATATGGATCCAATCTGGAACATCTCTTATATGCATCAAAATTGAATCGGATTTAATGAATGTAAACAAAACTATCAGAATTGGAATGTTGACTTTTATTGCAACAATATTCATAATACCGCAATCATCGCTGGCGTTGGCACAGGTGGAGATTACACCAGCTTCTCCATCGACAGGTGCCAGTATCCCGCTTACATACTTTGGACCATCTCCTTCACAGGTTCAGCGTGAACTTGTTGGGCCTGTTCAGTTATTGAGGTCGGGTACAATTGATATGGCTAATGGGACCATTACACTTCCGCTGTACATTGGGAAAGTAAAGCTAGATGGCGGAAAGGAACAGAATGTATGGTATATACTCACAGATACGACCGATAAAGGAAATGCTGATGCACTGGGGCTCAATTACTCGCCAAAGTTGAATTACGTAGCAGAGGGGGCACGCACTGCATTATTGGGAGCCAACAATAGTCTTACATTTAATGGAGGTATAGTAGATTTCAGTCCTAAATATCAATTGATGGCAGGTAATGAATCTAAACCATTCCCACCAATGGTAGCAAAACCAGGTTCAATAGGGGACAAAGACTACAGTCCGGTTGTTCGTATAACTAATGCTGGCGGAAATACTTATAATGCGCCTGTTGTAGCTTCCAATGTTACTGCAAAACAGATATCCTTCTGTGAAGGGAACCCCGACTATAGTCTAGTGCACGACAAAGTGGTAAAAATCTGTCCTCAGGACGGCACGGTAACACTAAAGCTAACCAGTGGATTTAGCTTTGCTCGACCTGTTCTTTATCTAAGTATAGAAGCAAGTGTACCTCTTGCAGCAGCTATGGAAGATGCAACTCTTGCCCCAAGGCTAGGTACTGTAACTGTTGGACATGATGATGGTGCATTTAGTGCGGTTGAAAGATTGTTTGCGATAATTAATGGACCGACAGGTAAAAACAACCCTCAGAGGCAGGGATTCAACAGTGCATTAATTGATGGTGGTGGACCATTAAACGTCCTAGGAGGAATACCTACTGTAGCTACAGATTACAGCCCACTATGGGACGTAAATCTTGGAGAATGGACACAAAAAGCCATTGACAGCGGATATCGCTCACGCACCATAGAGGAATTCCAGATACTTGGACTTGTTCAGGGAGGTTGGATTACTGGTCCAGGTGGTGGTCAGTATGGATCAGCTGGAATTGTAGTAAACTGCCCAATAGTATTCCGCTTCCTGTAAGCGATATCAACCCTTCTTTTTTTAATTCTCTCTCCTAATGTGCATATTATTTTATTATCCGATACGGAAGATCAACTCGTTTGAAAAGGCCATTCATAACCGGGGAGAGAAAAATCAGAAAAATAACAGGTGGATTGTATTGCGCTATTTGTGGTGGAATTCCAACTCTGATTGCAACTTTTGACTGTGGGGGTGCTACCCAGATTGAACGGTATTGTACTCCGTGTGCAGAAAAGCAGTTTTCTAAGTCTGAGTCCACTGACAAATAAGAATAAAGAACTGATGAATAGCTACAATTGCCAGGTATGAACAGACGTAAAGGCGTAGGAGTACTTCATGATCATACTAACTATCAAACTTCTTTTTAAGGGAACAAAGTTCTTCCCAAGGAAAATCCCGATAAATGAAAGATGAATATTAACGCGACGCATCTATTTGGTTTTATTTCTATACCTATTCCTGAAAAATCTTGCTCTTCTAGTTTCGGGCTTCTCTGAGAAGGAATGTGGAATAACGGAAATCCTTTCCATCGTGGGAATTTCTGAACGAATAGAGTTTTGTATTTCTCCAGATAATAATTCTATATCCCTTAATGGTTTGTTTCCATCAACCTCAATGTGAACTTCAGCCTGATTTATCATCCCGGCTGAACGTAATAGTACTGACTTTACAGTTATCTGTTCATATCCAAATTTCTCTTCTATGATCTTCTTTACCAATTCAGTAATTTTTGGACTGTGCCATGCATCAACCAGAATCAGTGAAGACTGTCTTATTGATAAATAAGCCACAGAAAATATGTAACCGGCAATTATCATTCCTCCTATTGCATCTGCCTGTAAGAAGCCAAACTGTGTTGCAATTAATATGCTAAAGAATCCTACTACTGATGCTGAACCATCCTTAATTGAGTTCTTGGCATCTGTCTTTAATGATAAAATCTGATATTTGTTTGCTATAACCCGCATTTGGAAGGCTCTATATAGCGATATGGCACTAGCTGCTGCTAACACTATCATAGTAGCTAATGGATGTTGGATGACTCGTGGTTGAACAAAAGAATCGTAAGAATGGTATGCAATAATTGAACCTATTATTATCATTCCTATAGCCGCCAACATGGCTGCAAACGTTTCAACCTTTCCATATCCAAAATGAAACTTTTTATCAGGAGGCCTTTGGGCGATCCGTAAACCAAGAAGGACTATGAAAGAAATCATCGCATCAGACATAGAATCTATGCCATCTGCAGTAGCAACAACACTACCACTTAATTGACCCATAATTAATTCAGCTACCCCTATTCCGAGAAGCGTGAATACTGAAATCTTTGCTATCTTCTGTCCAGCAATAATTCCCTCGTTAATGATAGAATGGCTGACTGTTGCTTTTCGTAAATGATTATTATTTGAGTCTGAATCTGAAGAGTCTCCGTCTTGTGATTCATTCAACCTAAAGATTGTCATAAGTGCTACCATATCTTATTTAAAGATTAGATCCTAACATTTGACGCGCAAGGGATCAATTGTTGCAATTGGGTAAGACACACGATGAGGTCCTACAATGATATTACTTACCTTAGTTTAGTTTATGAACGCTGTATCATATCCGGCTCGATAGTATATTCTTACTTAACTTCTTATTACAAGTTTTAAATATCATATTGAAAATTCAGTTTCGAGAAATTGTGACACGAATACTAGTCGTAGATGATGATAATGACAACTTGGACTTGTTCACCATTGTACTTGAGCATGCCGGATTTAAAGTCAATTCATACAGTGATCCTGTTAAGGCGTTGGAAGAATTCAGGCCGAATAATTATGATCTGTTAATATTGGATTATCTAATGCCAAGTTTCAACGGCTTGGAATTGTACAAGAGAATGAAACAGATAGATGAATCAATAAAGGCATTGATACTTACAGCTAGTCAAGAACAAGTACTTATTCAGTATAATCCTGAATTACGAGACGTGATTTTGAAAGTTGTTAGGAAGCCGATTGGGATTCCCAAACTACTTGATGAGATTGATTCAATAGTTCGTTTAAAAAAGAGTAAGGTCGTTGTATGACCTATCATTGTCCGTTACAAGATTAACTAACTAGATACATTATCATTTCCGGTACCCTACGCAGAGACTCCTCAAAACAGTAAAATCTTATAAGATGCCAAGCTCAACTAAAATTGAGTGAGTCAAGGGAACACATCATATGCGAAGAATTAGAACGTGCAGGTAGAGATATAATTAGAGGACTGCATTACATGAAACAAGTATTTCATAATCCAACATATGATTTAAACAAGACTGTAGAAAATGAATTAGACTTTCTTTTAGGAGCGGTGCTGGGGTCAATACTAGAAAGGAATGCAATGTATCTAGTGAATAGACAAATTAACCCAACCAATGAGGAATCTATTTGGGTTAATCATTTTCTTTTCTCAAGTGCTACTGACCTCAAGGACTTGATTAGGAAATTGTTACAGGTATAGTTTTGGTCATGGTCATGTTGGCTTAGCTAAATAGACAGAAACAATATCGAAATAAAAAAAAGGAATCGTTTATTCGTTTTTGATTTCCTTTCGTCTAGCAAGGGCAAATTTAAACAGGTCTTCAACTGTTGCTTTAGTTCGTGCCGTAGCTTCTATGGTCATATCTCCTACGGTTAATTTCAGACTATATTCTGACATTGGAGATATACCCAGAAAACCAATATTTTTTTGTTGCGTTGGTTGGAAAGTTCTAGAACTAGAATTACATTCATACGGAAGGCTTATGGATAAGAATAGGTAACCTTGAACCAAAAAATAAATTTCAAATTTAAGCTACTGTCATTGCAGGAAGATGCCGACGCTTAAGTTATCCATGCTGTGGCGAGGCTGAGGTAAAACTACAAAGTTTGAAAGAACGTGTTCTTATTGTAATCACCCGTTTGATGTTTATCTTCCTGAAGAGACAGTAAAGGTGAGTTACAACAAATGTGAAGACCAAGATACTACTTATCATAACCTGAAACGATGTCAAAACTGCGATGAAGTATTGATTTTGTATTATTGTACCAGCGGTCACCCGGTTGCCACAACTGAAAATTAACGAAACTATTTTAGAACGATAGTGAAAAATATATAATACTGCACGACTAGTTGTAAAACAATTTGGAAAAACCCCGGATCACGCGTAGATCATTGACCCAAGACCAAAGTGAGTTACTAAACAGAATCTCGCGATCAACGACTGCTTTTGTACCCGCTCCGCGTACAAGAAATGATAGAGCAGGAGAATTAATTGTTGAATTTTGCAGGCCTGACAATAGATAATAGTTGAGAAAACATGAATGGCTTTTGTAGAATATCCTTTCTTTCAATTCCCGTTAAATCCAGATCATCGCTAATTTGCTCTCGTGCGTACGTTGTGGTAAGAACAATTCTTTGTATAGGATTGATTTCACGTATTTTCTTGGCGATTTCGATTCCCGCTGAGTCACTTAAATGAGTATCTAAAATAATCATGTCGAATACTTTGTGTCGCCTGATGTAATCTAAGCAGTTGAGACCACTGTCAACGACTGTTGCATCAATACCGATTGAATCAAAGTAATCTGTATAGAGTATTTGTAAGTCGGGTTCAGACTCGGCAACAAGTACCTTGATAGACTTGGGTCCTACCGATTTAGTCGGTCTAACTGAAAGGTAAGAAAAGTCTATGTCTAGATCTATGGTCGTACTGTGACAAGATCCGATAATTGATCTCTTGTCCTCAGCAGTTTTATCTTTTAATATGTAACCGGGATGCGGGCAAATGACAGTAATATCCAAATCTTTCTCAAGCCATTCCTTATGGGCATCATTCCACCATTTTTCGAGTGTTTCGCATTCCGTAAATTTTCTGTTCCTTGATAACTCGCCAGCAGCGTCTGCAAAAACCATAATTCTGTCAACTTTTCCGTTTGATCTTCTTTCGAGCAACGCATCTTCCAAGTGAGACTTCAGTTGCTTGAAAGGAAGAATCTCTCCATCCAACGCAGATTCATAGTATGGCCTAAAGTTTATGATCTGCAAGTTGCCCTCCTTTAGATTGGCCTCATAATTTGATATCATATTAGACAAGTTAGAAACATGAGAAGGTGTCCAACGATTGAAAGCATCGACAGAGGCATAGACGCACAATACTCCCTTTCCTAATCCTTCGTTTATGCAATCAACGGCAGCGTTAGCTCGAGATTTTTCATCTTCATAAAGCAGCATTACATGATTTCTATGTGAGCGCTGAGCCAAACTAGAAGCGCGTGATGGATCCATTTAGTCTTCCTCACCCTTATCTATATTTGATGGTATATTATGATTACTTGACAAATCGATGGAACGACCTGCAGTGTCAATAACCTCCTCGTGCCTATCTGCAATCATATCGGAAAACAAGTTCATACCCCCCAAGACTGGACATATCAAGAAATAGGTCATGACGGGATATTTTCAGATAGAATATTTAACGTGAATTTTTTTTCACCACCTGATGTGGACAAACCTATTCAGGCTTCAATGAGTATCTTTATTGAAAAATTAAAACCTTCTAAAACTACGTTAGAAGAATACAAAGATCGTATTGTATCTAATCTAAAGGGTAGTGGATCGGATATTAAAGACATAACTGTGTCTATAGATATGTTAGGAACAGAGGCAATATGGTTTGGTTGTTAGATCATTGGGAAAAGAGCATATCGGTCTATTCCGTAAAGCGGGAAATTGCGTGAAGCCGACGCTGAGACCCTGAATCCGTCGAACAGTATTAGCAGATTATAGATAATATCATCAAACCTGTGAAGTTTCAATAAGTAAGCGTCGGCTTAATTATGTAGAGTTCGAGATCTTATTGCCAAAGCTTGAGCCAAACTGCCACAATTAGGACGTACGGGAACCGTGAGAATACCAATATCACCCTCAGCAGTTTTTGATTCTCGAAAACTCATTTTTAACCTAAATTAGTTTAGACATGGGATTATCGCTCATGACTACAAGTAATTTGTTATCCATGTCGTTTATAGCTTTAAGTGCCTCTGTTACCTTTCCCTCAGCTATGTCTTTTCTTATTTCTTCTAAAGTCTTTCTGATATATTGAACGTCTGATGTCGTAATGTCTGGTTTGCTTGCCGTCTGGTTTGCTTGCCGTCTGGTTTGCTTGCCGTCTGGTTTGTCGATGTTTGATTCATTGCTGAAGATGTTTGATTCACTACGGTTGTTTGAATTTCCTTTCTATTATAGATGAATACCTGAAGACAAAAGAAGAAACCATACAACCCGATTACAGCCGTTATCATAATCTCTGGTTGCTACCTATGAAGTGTTATATAGGTTCATGTTCACTATTCTGTATAGTAGTTATTTTTGTTCCGTTTCATTCTCTTGGTCAGTTCCCTCATTTCAGCGGTCTTTTTTCATCTACCATTCTTGTATTATCGAACAAAGTACTAAAGTTTAAGTCAATTTCGAGATCTTTAATCATATGAGTTTGGCTAACCTGTTCCAATGATTGCTCTCAGAATTACAATACGAATCCACTCGCCATCCACCACCTGTATCTCTTCTATTTTCCCTATCTTCTGTAATATTTCACAGGCTTCCTTATGTATGAGTATGTTTCCTTGTTTACCCTCACTTTGTCCACTATACTTGGTGAATATATATCCAGTCGGTATCTCTTCAACATCAAA
>JBBRRH010000134.1:0-7277 GCA_038201105.1 Nitrososphaera sp.
AGTAATGTGAGCAATATACTTACTAAGCATTTAGGATTTGTGTGAAATTCAATGGGTAATTATTCTGAAAGAATCGATCTCCTGGTAGCGCGAATGAAAGTAATGGAAGAAGATATCGACAAGGAAATAGAATCGCTTAAACAATATTATGTAGAATCTGGTAATTTAATGTCAGAATCTCAAAACTACTTCCTCAATGGCATTCAGTCGGGTCCTATAGCCAAATCGTACCTGCTTACAAGAAGGGGCATAGAAGTCATTGGGGAAGAAGTCATATCGATACCTTCATTCATTGACAGTGTAATTCGCTTTGCTAATTATCCGAAGAGAAAAATAGAGGTGTTAGTGGCCCTGGCAAAACACCTAGAAAAAATCGATGAATCACGAACGTAACAGATAGTGAATTGTAATGTCGATAAGGAGTCTGCGGAAAATGCTTTTTTTGCCAGAAGGACGTTTTTCAAAGTATTACTACCTAAAATCGGTGTTATCAATGTCACCAATTTATTAGTCTGCGTTCAAAAGTCGTTGGTATCTTGATGGCCAGAGCTTATTTTACGCCCTATGGTGTAGGTCTGGGCCACGCAAGTCGTCTGGTAACGATCGCTTCACGTCTTAATCGCGACAAAGTGTCCGTAAGATTTTCATCTTATGGAGAAGCGGCGTCGTATGTGCAAATGCACGGATTTAAATGTAATTCTGTCCCCGCTGTAGAACTTGCTTGGAGCGATGAGAGTGGCTTCTCAACTAAGAGTAGTATAGGGAATATTCCATCTTGGTTTACTAATTTCTCCAGGCAAGTGGCCCATGAAACTAGAAATTTGGTATCATTTGGTCCAGATGTGGTGGTATCCGATTCACGACTCTCGCCCCTTGTATCAGCCAAAATGTTGGGGATTCCCTCAATATCAATTCTTAATCAGGTTAAATTGTTACTATCGCCAAGACTGAGGAAATTACTTGTAGCAAGAATTTTTGAAAAAATGAACGGGGAATTCATGGGGGGGCTTTGGAACATGTCAGAAAAGGTGCTCGTACCAGATCTTCCTCCCCCATATACAATATCAGAGCATAATATTTGGGATTGCGACTCTATAAAGAAAAAACTGGAATTCGTAGGATTCACTACTTCAAGACCAAATGTCGATAAAGAAAGAGCAAATCATGTGATAAAGCATCTATCCCTAGACGCATCGAGGCCTTTGGTTTTTATTCACATTAGTGGTCCTTATAAAACGCGAAATTCCCTAATTTCAACTGTTACAGAAGCGTTAAGCAATCATGGATCTGAGATACAATACATCATTTCTGAGGGAAAACCAAATGGAAGAACAGAACCTAGAAGACTCTCCCACTCAGGGTGGTATTATGAATGGTGCCCTATTAGAGATGAAATATTCGAAAAGTCCAATTTGATCGTAATGCGCGGAGGGCATACAGCCATCTCTCATGCTATTCAATTTGGAAAACCCATCGTCACTATACCAATTCAAAACCATGGCGAGCAGCTTGGAAATTCTGACAAAGTAGCAAAATTGGGAATTGGTATCAAATTAGATCCACTTAGTATCAACCCCCGCAAGATAATAAGTGCAGTACAAGAAGTGTTGAGTAATAACCATTACTTAGAAAATATCCAAAGGGTAAAAAAAGTTGCAGATAACTTCGATGGAATCGGGAATGTATTAAAAATAATTAGGTCTTATTTTTGAAAAAACGTCTTTGATAATCATGATCTATTTTATTGATCCACATTTCAATTTGAACAGCTAATCTTTCAAGGGAGCTAAAAAAATGGAAAAGAGGAAGAAAAATTTGATGTACGTTCCACATCATGGATGAGTTAGAAATCAATAAATTCTCCATCATTGGCTGCTATTTGGGTTTGTGATTTGGATTGAATTTGGGAATAGATTGATAAACCAATAAGGACATAATATACTCAGATAGCCTATGAATGGAAATTTAAAGCCCGATTGGATAAAACAATTGTTCTTCATTGGTGGGAGTCTAGGATTAAGTTTATTATTCACTTACTTTTTCGGATTTTTTGTTGGATTCATATTAAATTTGTTGTTGTTTATAGGAATAATTTTTTACATAAGGTCCAGACAGTCAAAAGCTCTAAAATCCTTTGGTTTCAGCGATGAAAGAATCGGAGGAGGATTCCTTTCTGGCAGAACCGAATTGAAATATTCATGCTTATCATGCGGCTCGGAAGTCAAAGGGGCGCGGTGTAAGAAATGTGGATCTTACATGAAAAAACCACTTTTTTGACAGTCATACAATTTCGTAAAGTCAGGAGTCCTGTCGGACATTCCTTAACGACGAAGAATACCGAAAATAAACAAGTTTTCATCACAGAGCTGACGTAACAAAAAAGTAGGCAAAATTTCAATGGCCAAAAAAGTAGGCAACTAGAATCTCATCGGAATTGCCAAAAAATCTATGTTCTGTATTTGCAGGAACATAAATGAAGGAGTGGGCTTTTATGTTGTATTTTTTATCCTTTATCCCGATAAAGCCATCTCCTCTTATCACAAAGTAAATCTCGTCAAACGGATGGGGTTCCTGAATATCTTCTTCCCGGGGTTGAAGTCTTAAAATCCCTGCCTGCAAGTGTTGCAGGTTTACAAAATCAAGAAAATAATTTCCTTCGTGCTCTAGTTGTGACATTAGCGACTCTAATTCAATAATTTTCTCCACGAATCAATCACACATTATATTAAATAATTAGAATATTCAATGTTACTGGCGTAGTAGTTTCATTAGTATCCAGAATCTTAAATTGGATGAGTAATATTTACATGATATACGAAGGAATGAAAAAATAACATAGTTAATCTCAATAACACTGTAGTCAACAGTGAATCCAACGTGCCCACAACGTGTGATAAGGTGTGTTTATGACAAATTGATGTCAATCCACACTACGAAGCCTTTGACAGAATGTATTATTCAAAAATAAAATATGATTTCATTAAGAAATTCATGACATATCATACTACAGCAGGGCTTTCAGAATTAGATTAGGGCAGCGAATTATTCAACTATCTTATGATTGCCAGTTAAGCAGTCCAGATATACTTTATCTTCCATCAAAATACGATAACTACGACTAAGGTAGCAAAGATTAGCGGCAATGTGGGAATTTGGATAGTGTTATCCTTGTTTGCCCTAAGCTTGATTTATTCACAGAATTCTTTTGCCTATACCCCTTATCTAACGCTTCCAACACGAACTGACTCCATTGGTCTTCGTGAGTGTGGAGTATTTGATTCCTGTATAGACCCGATAATCCGATTCTTTCCATTTATGGAATTTAAATGGTCATCTCAACAGTTAGGAGATGGCATTCAAACTCCACAATCACCACAGAAGAATATATTCTCTGGATCAATACCATTTGAGTTACCATTTCCATAAAAAATAAGCCGTGTATATTATATCCAAATGAGAATTCCAATTCATTCATTTATTCTATTATTGAAAGCCTCTAGCGTGAAAAGATAAATATTTAGATGTTTCGATGCCTATGGAACGTCTGGATTCAAAGATCGCCCATGTATTAGCTAAATTAGATAAACAGGCTTTACAGGAAAGAAGCACCAAGAATAACCTCTCCAAAGAGGAAATGATGCTATCCATAACGCACGATACGGGGCTATTTCTAAATATCTTGCTTATAGCCAACAAAGCAAAAAGGATTTTGGAAGTAGGGACTTCTGTTGGTTATTCTACACTTTGGTTTGCTGATGCCATAGTATACAACTATGGTCACAATAATGGAACCAAAGCTATCACAACAATAGAGTCAAACCCTTCTAAGGTTACTAGAGCACGAAGAAACTTCGTCGAAGCAGGCGTGGATGACATGATAGAAATTGTTGAAGGCAATGCGCTGGATAAATTGAAGTCTTTATCTAATTTCCACAATCTGATGAATTTTTCTCAGAAGAAAGAAGAATTTGATTTCATATTTTTCGATGCAGATAAGGAAAATCTAATCAAGTATTTTGATCTTGTTATCCCATTCGTAAGAATAGGTGGAATACTGGCAGCTGACAACGCATTGTTTCCTGATGAATATAGAGCCGTTATGGAGAAGTATTTGGTCCATATTAAAAAAGCGAAAAATATCCACTCAGTTACTCTGCCGATAGGCAACGGTGAAGAATTGTCAATAAAACTAGGTTAAGTCGAACGTGAATTTTTCGTTCTAAATATAAAATCCTCAATACTAAGTTGACCATTTGGTAGATTTCTTATGCCTACTCTAATCCAATGCAAGACCTGACCAAAAAAAGGAGTCTATGGACTTCAGGTAATTCTATCAAAACCAGAATTAGCTCACACTTTTAGGCGGCACCTTTATACCTGCGGGTAATTCTGAATATTAGTAATGTCAACCTTAGATCTCAAGAAGACTGTTCATATAATTGTACATGGGCAGACCAACCTAGTCGGGACTGTTAAGGAAAAATTGATAGGACTTGGTTTTTCTGAGAATAGCTTACTACAGGCCTCTTTGGACAAAGTAGGGAATGAAGGAGATTATGTTGCACTGGCTTGGCCTCCAATGACTGCAAAACAGATTATACTAAACGAGATAACTGGTATAAGAGAAGATGCCCAGGAGGGTTTAGGTATGGGCGCTTGGGCAAAAGTCGAACAAAGGGAGCTCTCTAGGATACCCTTAACATAAAAACTGGCATCTACGAATATTCATGCTTGGGCGCAAAGCGATATCCAATTTTAAAATGAATCGGACGATATGCTTTTACGCCCGATCAACACATAGTGTTGCATGGAAAAGAATTTTTGTTATTTGTGCAACACTGAAGGTTCAACCATTTCGTGTCCAAAGTGTGAGAGGCCAACATGTAAGAGATGCATGAAGAGCTTTCCATTTTCAGAAGATCTCTGCCTAGAATGTGCTTCCACTGTTAAAACAGGATTGGCAGGATTGAGAAAAGATGAAGAAATTTTCTAGTAAATCTTTACATTAATTATAGCAAAAGCCGTCGGAATAAAAAACTCCTGCAAATAGTGAGTTTGTATTAGTATTTGAGTTCTCTACAATGTTATAAGAGCTTAGCACCAAGCTCGCCGATTTATACCGTATTCAATAATAAGAATAAGTGTAAAAGCCATTCATGACTTTGTCCAACAGAGAATATGAAAAGCCATCTAGTGCATCAAGTGGTTTTGATTTCTCACGTTCTAGTTGGCTAGATTTCAGGAATTTCTCTTCATTCGACAAGGTGGGATATAAAATTTCAAAACTGGACGGTTTAATTTCCAAAATCAAACAGAGGGACTCGAGCATATTTAGGAAGGTCATAATGGCCATGCAAACGCAGGATGTAGAAAGGGCTAGGTATCTATCTTCAGAACTTTTAGAACTCAGAAAGACGCTAAGAATTCTTGTAGATTCGAGAAATGCAATTGAACTTGTGCTGACACGGACTACCGGACACGTTGAAATCAATGAATCGACTGCTCTGCCCAATTCAAGTAAATCAGATAGACAAGTAGTAATGGAACCCCAACCTGAACTGAATCGAGATGGCAGCAGTACAGGCACGGTTCTGATTAACTCCGGCGTAAAGAGGTATGAAATCTATCGTAATATCCGCAAAAGTAATCACCTTAAAAAAAGTTCAGATAGAAACACAAAGAACAGAAAGATTGACCGAAAATCTGATCCACACTACTAATTGGAAGAAAGGATAGGAATTTAGACTTGCTATGAAAGTACTCGTATGGTTGTTATTTGAGGAACATTCTTCCCCCGATATGATTTGTAGAATTGCATTTTTTGGAAAGACAAACTAGATCTGTAACCACAGACAGTAACGAAATTCATATGCAACAATAACATAACTGATACGCCAAATCTTCGTAATAATTTGCCGCATTGTACATCAGTTCATAACTCCTGTAGAGAATCTTTTGTTATCTTCCTCTTCTGTATCCATGTGTAAATTTCGGATCGTACACTTTAGAAAATTCATAAGATCCAGGATCGAGAACAGAGCCGATGATTATTACCGCAGTTTTTGTTATTCTCGCCTCCTTCACCATTCTTGCAATGTTACCGAGAGTTCCTACTATTTTTTTTTCATCATCCCAAGTTGCTCGGTATACCACAGCGGCTGGTGTCTGAGAAGTATAGACCCCGCCCAAGAGTAGGTCATGTACAACATCTTCAATCAAATGCACACTCAAATACAGTGCCATCGTTGCACCATGCTTAGCTAACTCGACTATTCTTTCGCTTTGTGGGACTGGAGTCCTGGACGCTACTCTTGTAATAATTAGTGTCTGAGTTATCCCTGGCAAGGTCAATTCTAAATTTAGTGATGCTGCTGCGCCCATCACAGCCGTTACGCCAGGAATAACTTTACAGTTCACTCCTTCCTCTTCGAGCTTATCGATTTGTTCCCTTATAGCGCTAAAAAGCGAAGGATCTCCATCATGGAAACGAATTGCTAGCTTGCCTGACTTAGCGGCATCCTTCAATATATTGAATATTTCTTCCCGATCAATCAACGCCGCATCGTGAACAGATGCGTCCTGTCTCGCATTCTCAAGTAGTTTTGGATTCAACAAGGAACCCGAATAAACAATAACGTCTGCATTTTCGAGCAGCCTCTGAGCTTTTAGAGTGATTAATTCAGGATCCCCTGGACCTGATCCAACAAAGTAGACTGTATTGTTATGCTTTATCATTTCGTTTCGCCACCATAAGGGAAAAATACTTACCTGATGGATTTTTGTGTTTCTTAAAATCTCCTAATCTGCCTGTCTTCATAATTTCACCCTCAGACGAAACATCTTGGGCTATCGTAATCTTGGAATAATCATCAAATCCAACTTCTGACAGCATTTCAATCACCCCATCAAAATATCGTCCGTCCTTCAGGAAAATCACTGTATCACAGGAACCGGCTGTGCGTTTTATCCTTTCAATATCATAACAAGCAGGTACTATTCCTAGTGTCTGATCGCCTTCCGCAAGGCTCATTTTTGCAGTAGCTGCGAATGCAACCATAGAGGGTATCCCCGGTATAATTTCAACTTCGATTTCCTTGTAGTTCTCGATTATCTCTCTATGAATATAGATCCAAGTACTATAGAGTGAAGGATCTCCTACAGTCAGGTAAACAACTCTTTTTCCTTCTAAAACTGCACGTGCAATGTTGTCAGCGTTACTCTTCCACTGTAGCTTAAGCGTTTCCTTATCCTTTGTCATTGGAAACAACAAATTTACC
>JBBRRH010000135.1:0-7244 GCA_038201105.1 Nitrososphaera sp.
GAAAGTCATTGTACATTAACATTTTGGCATGTCGTATTACCTATTCACATCGCAGACTTATGCAGTTGTAATTTTTTTCCCAAGTCATTATTTCCTATCAGTATGCATGATTACAAAAACGAGCCCTTTTTTTTATGACTACCGTGAGAGAGTTCGGCTATGCTTTAACATTGTCAAGTAGTACCCCCCTAATTACCTCCTAAATCTGCTGGGCCAAATGTACGTCTGGCAAGGTTTATTGAAAGAAGTTGTTTCATAGATAACTCTAACGCAAATAGTTTTTGTCTACCGAGTCTTCTGATCCTCACTCAGTCATAGACCGAGAACCTAGTTTGAATTTTTGGGGAACTCTGTCCGAGCTTTCACAATCGTCGGCCCAAGAGAACAAACAGTACTCTCATGTCATCAAATTCAGTGGGACCCCTGAGGTTCATACACACTCACAACGACCAGAATAGGATGTTGAAGTTCACACATTTTCAGAATTCAACTAGAGACAAGACATACTCAATTGTATTCGAATTAAACTATCGCAACTCTCATATTTACCATCAATGCATCAAAAGTATATGGAAGTTTTAGAAGGCAACACTCTCGCAAAAAGCCTTTTTGAAAGGTACTCTGCCAATGCTCGCGATTGGAGATTTGAGATTTCTGTTTCTGAGAAAAGCGGTAGTTTTTTTGACGCGATAGTGAGTAATCCCAACGAGGTTTGGCAATTAAAAATAGATTCAATTTATAAACCAAATCCTTTGATTATTGGTACCAAGATTGATGTCGATCCTATAAAATTTAGCAACGATAAAAATGCGTTTTCGTTCGGATACAGAAAGTTGGATCCAATACGGCTCCAGAAAGCACTGGACAATGAAGAAGTTTCAGATAGTGAGGATAAAGCATTAGACTCACTTCTTGCATCTTTAATTACCTCCGAGGAACCGGAAGTTCCAAGACCAAATAACAGCTATGCATACGGTCCATTCATATTTGCCCAAAATAGTCTCACGGGTGTGGATAAGCACCAAAAGAATATTTCTGAGAAGCTTGCCAACAGGTTACGTGATAAGTTAAGATCTCTATACTCTGGATATGGTTGACTAAGATGGTAAATACATTTTGCATGACCCGCCGAATTAGAAAGTGAACTTTGAGATAGTAGATTCATTCAGCAACTAGACAATTCCCTGAATCATGATTATGTTTATACTAAGTTTCAAATCTTTCTAAATCATTTTATACTAAACCTCCATGGTGTTCCTTTGACCCCAACATAAAGAACTTTAATTATCTACTGATGCATGTCGTTCAACTAAACAAGTGCGAACCTGATATATCCAAGTGGGCTAACATTAAATTCCATAAGCATGCATTGTAATAAATTATAAAACTTCCCTGTCATTAGGTGATAATTATCACTTTCTCCATTATTTATGGAAAATGCTTAGAAAGTACTCAAATTGTTATAAATATAGTTGATAGTTTCTTCTTTCAGATAACAGACACATGAGTTTCCCGTTTATCTGATTTTTCGCTGCTGAACCCTTTTTATGTAAAACATACTAGTAAAATTTACAAGCTTTGAATGATATGACTATAGCAGTGAGCTAGCATGGAAGAAATGATAGGTGAAAGTATCAGGCCACATGTAGAAATGATGTCAACCGCAGAGAAGATAAAGGAAGCGTTCAGTACCCTAGATTCAATCAACCTCCAAAAATTTGATCTTGTATCAAAGGCTATGGCGGCTGCAACCGATTTTGTTCACCAATTAATCAAAACCAGCGAGATAACAGCTAGTGTTAGCATTTCCGCTGCCGAACTCTTCGTCAATCCAAGAACGAGCTATTATCCAGACTGGGTCAAGGGTATTATCGTGATCTCAGACGAAGGTGTGACATTCCATTCAGGCGGATCTAAAAACATAATCACATTTGAAGGGAGAAATGTAATGGTGAAAAGCACAACTGGTACAACTTTTCTAAAGGAGACCATTCCTACGGATAGAGCCAAAAAATTCATTCTTACCCTTCTAGCTGCAGCACGAAGCATGTTAGAAAGCTTCGAAATAAATCCAAACGATGAAACTGAATTAAAGCAGATCATATTAGTAATAAAAGAGATGAAGGAGAGATTGAAAAAATAGTGCAATTTCATGGCAGTCCTAGAAATTTTCTTCAAAGACACCGTGAACAAACATCAGTCTATACCTTTTTTTCAGACCGGTGCAAACAAATTGGTAACGAACGATTAAAATTTACTACACAACTACGTTGTAAGACCACAATTTACCTATAGCCAATGATACATAATCTACCCTTCAGTAAATTTACAGTAAAGGATTTGCGGTCCTCAATTTGTCATTATGATTTCAGCGGGTTATCTGTTTTGTTACTGTTTAATAGTAATATTGTCAAGTTCATGTGAAGGCTTTCACATATTTGCAGGCAGCATCAGGAAACACACAGAAATATGGGGTCGGCCGGATTCGAACCAGCGACCTCCAGCGCCCAAGGCTGGCATCATACCAAGCTAGACAACGACCCCACATAATGCTTTCATAGCAAAGCTGAGTATCGGATATTATAATTTTATCCTTATTTGACGACGGGACAAATCACGCAGATTCTAAATTTGACGTTTTTATATCCACAAATCAACAACATCGCGATCCCACGATTAAAGTTCTGGATTTGTGATTCATGCAACAATATCTCTATATACGATCCTCTAAATAGCTGACAAAGTGGATTCATTTGATTGCTACATCGAAGCAGGAGAGATAGCATCCCGTGTTCGGGAGAATGCCCGAAAAAAGGACTATACTGGAAAAAATCTCTATGACATTTGTGAGCAGATAGAGCGAGAAATAATATTAAATGGAGGTGCTCCAGCCTTTCCAGTTAATGTTAGTTTAAATGAAATCGCTGCTCACTATACCGCAGAGCCAAATGACCCAACGGTCGTTGATAACTCTGATGTATTAAAGATAGACATAGGAGTTCATATTAACGGTTTTATTGCCGACACTGCAGTGACTGTATCACACAATACCAAATACATGGAAATGGCTGCGGCGGCTGAAACTGCCCTGAATGAGGCAATCAAGATAGCAAAACCAAATACAAAGTCCTCAGAATTGGGAGGAGTAATTGAAAAAACAATTTCAAGACAGGGATACAAACCAATTCAAAATCTAAGTGGTCATTCTCTTGAACAGTTTACTATTCATGCAGGAAAATCAATACCCAATATCAGGACGTTTGGATCATCGTTTGGACTATCCCTCAACCAAGCATATGCAATAGAGCCCTTCGTAACTACAAAAGATGGTCAAGGTGTGGTCTATGAGGGGAAGGTGAAGAATATTTTTGGCATAGTCTCAAGAAAACCCACGAGGGAGAAAAATTGTGATGAATTTCTTCAAAATATCTGGGATAAGTTTAAGACTCTTCCATTCACGACAAGATGGCTTCTACATGACCATGAAGAAGTTCATGCAAGAAAAATGCTTGAGATTCTTCTTAAAAGGAAAAACGTACATTCCTATCCAATTCTCGTAGAAGGAAACTACAAGATGGTTGCTCAGGCAGAACATACGATTATTCTGCGTGAAGATGAGACCAAGATAATAACCAGATAGATGAAACTTTGTTATCGTTTTTACATCAATACATATTCCAGGGGGAAGTAGGTGTACTTTGTGAATAATGTCCTCATTAAACCATAACAATTTTTCGAATTTAATTCCACGAGAACATGAACATTCAAATACAAGTTTTTGATCTCTACTGTGTGAGATCCAAATCGGTACTTTATAGTGCGTATTTGGCACTGAAGTTATGGTTCTATCGAAAGATTAAAGGGAAGAAGGCGAAGCCGGAGGAACAGATTTCGACATGACTTGTGATCTAAAATTAATAGTTCTTGTGAAATCTTAAGAAAGCTAGATGTGTCCATGCTTTATTGGCTGAGTGCGAATGCTCAATTTAATTAAGGGCTTAATGACTACACTGTACTGATTAGTAGCTTCAGTCAATATCTTCGCGATAGTATAGTTCCATCACCATTATAATGTGTGTGAGTCCAGATATTTAGCATGGATAACAAAATTGTAATCATAGCTCTACTTTTGCGTTTGAATGTATTACACATTATAAACAGACGTGGGCCTGCTAATGTTAGACACTCGATACAAAATGAGTAAATGAATACGTTGTCCCTCAACATTCAAGAACATGTAGATGTACTCGAATTTTGAAGAAATGTCAGACCAAATAGCGAAAGAAATTGCAAAGATAACTTCGTGTTCCACATCTTGGGACGATTGGAGCAAAAAAATCTATTCTGTAGATGCAAGTTCTTATCAGATAGAACCAATGGTCATATGTGCTCCTGAAAATGAATTTGAGGTTCAGGCGATTTCAAAATATGCCTCGCAGCACGGGGTACCCTTGACATGCAGAGGAGCCGGCACGGGCTTACTCGGTCAGTGTCTTTCAAATGGCATAGTCTTAGACTTAGTTCAGAATATGAACAAGATAATAGAGATTGGAGAGAGATACGTAATTGTACAGCCAGGAATCACAAAGCACAAACTGGACAGAGAACTTGATAAACGAGGCAAATTTATTCCGCCTAATCCCGCAAGTAGCAACTACTGCACTTTGGGAGGCATGATTGCTAACAACTCGAGCGGCCCGTATACTTTAGGATACGGCAGCATAATGAATTATCTCATAGGAGTTAAAACAGTTTATTCAGGAGGCGAGTTTGGGTATGCGTACGATAATGGTCCTTATGACAGTACTGTAAAGAAGGTCATAAATATTGTATCCAGCAATTTGGATTTGATTCAACGGTCTTATCCAAAAGTGAGTAAGAATTCTTGCGGATACCGTCTTGATTCCATCATCGAGAATGATATGATTCATCCTCAAAGAATCTTTTTGGCCTCAGAGGGGACACTGGGAATTGTAACAAGCGCAAAGTTATTGATATTAGATGTGCCAGAATATAGACACCTTTGTCTTCTTTCATTTCCAACAGTCCAAGCCGCTTCGGCTTCGATCCCATTTATCTTAAAATACAAACCGGTTGCAACAGAATTACTTGACCGTTCTACCATGGGTAAGATATCAAATGTTCATGACACTCTTTACGATTCCTGTACCGTATTGGTTGAATTTCACGCCAACGGGAATATCTTAATGGAACAAAAAATCAAGGAATTCGAATATGGGGTCTCTCAACTTTCCCGAGTAATAGAAAGCACGAATGAAAAGACGAGTATTGAAAAAATTTGGAACGAGAGGAAAAATGCTCTAAATAATGTGCTAAAACAGACTATAGGATCAAGAAAACCTCCAGGTATGATAGAAGACACTGTTTTAGATCCGTCTCTTTTACTAGATTTTGTAAATTTCCTAATTGACGTCTACAGAAAATATAATGTTAGTTATGCGATCTACGGACATGCAGGTGATGGCAATCTCCATACTAGGCCTATTATTGACACAGAGCAGAAAACAGGAATAGATACAATCGAGATGATAACATACGACGTATTTCGATTTATTTTAGGACATGGCGGTAGCATTTCCGGAGAACATGGTGATGGCCTTGCGCGAGTAAAGCATGTGTTTCAGATGTATGGTTCCGAGATATATTCACTTTTTGTCAAAACAAAGCAAATTTTTGACAAGAACAATATAATGAATCCAGGGAAGAAGGTATTGTTTGAAGCTTGACAAACTTGGAAATATTCCACTGTGGAAATAACCTTTGTTGGCGACGTACTATCATTTGGCACCATTTGCAGATTTAGCCAGTGTTTTCAGCCGCTGTCATTTTCGCGAGTAGTATGATTTGCATTTTTATATTGATACCATAAAGCAAATCTGAAAATACCAACTCCACCAGCAATCAACAATAAAGAGGTAACAATGACGTAGGCATTTATTAGCGAACGAAGTACCTCAGGTGATTTGGAAATGAATTCGCATTTATTTGTTGTAGTAGAACATTTTTTTTCGATTGGGTAGGCCAAAAGAGCATATGCAAAAATGACAAGAATTACCGAACCTAGTAACGCCACTACACCCCCGAGCTTTACAATGATGTCAACATTCCTCATTACCATTTTTATACCAACCCGACGAATTTGTTTTACATTCCCTGTGTTGCCATTTTTTTTATATCTATCGTGGAAAAGTGATAGGATTCGGTATTGGCGACCAGGTCGAATCTATCATTGAAGTAAAGAAACGGCAACTTTCCTTGTCTATGTTTTTCGCATAATTCATGAACCCCATCGAAGTAGATTTTTCTGGATTTTCCCATCATACGCATAATCTCATGGGATAGCAGATGTGAAATTTTCACACAATTCGTCTCAGCAAAAAATTTTATTCGTTCAACACTAGTTGATGATAATCCTTTTGGCCTTTCCCAGTAGATCATCCCAAAATTATCTGAAGAATATCCCTCTGTTTGGCAGTCGGTCCAGAAAGGTTTAAAGTATGCAAGATAAAAGTGATAGATGGATTTTCCTCTAGATAAATGGTCTCTTGCAAGGTAAGAAACAGACATTCTATCAAATATTTTTCCAGGTATCACTGGAAGAATATCTGCATTTACGGGCATTTTTAGATTAAAAGTTTTCTTCATCCAGTGTTGCAAAAATCGCGACATTAGTGATATATAGTCCCAATCCTCTTCTTTTCGGAGTACCCATTCATCATTTTTCGACACATAAATGAGAAAAAGGCGTTGGGCATACAACAGAAGTAGATCCAGGCGGGCATTATAAATACCAAATAGCTTACACGTCGGGTACCCAGTTTTTGACTAGAAATAAAGCTATTTTTGGTTTCCACCATCAGTCAAACGTAGTTTAGCTAACATACTTCGCACATGTACCAACTCAATCTGTTATTAGATATGTGCATCGGATAGATAATCATATGACATTAACGAGAAAGAAGGAATAATTTAAGATTAAGATAATTGGTCGTGAAAAGACCTAAGACAAATAATCTACATATTTCTAACGCTATAAAAGTGAAAAACGTGAATAGGATAACCAAGCCCGTCACATGCTAAAATTTGGTGATGAGTCGATTATAGAAATTGAAATCTGGAGTCGCAAAACTTATACTTACTTTAAAAACAATAAAGAAGAGCGATGCAATTTTGGGGTCGTAGCGAAGCCAGGCATAGCAACGGGCTCCACATCTAAATAATAA
>JBBRRH010000136.1:0-7029 GCA_038201105.1 Nitrososphaera sp.
AAACTTTATCCTTCTCTTGACATGGCTAATATCCCATTTGTATTTGCTGTCAATCACAAGGTTGTAGGTGAAGAAGTGCCAGTAACACATTTTGATGAAATTGCGATATTACCTCCTGTCAGTGGTGGCTAAATATTGATTCTAATAACAGATAACGCTATTGACCTGAGCAAAATTTTGATTGATGTCAGCGATAATTCTGCTGGAGCAATTACACTATTTGTGGGAACTGTAAGGGACCATGATTCAGACGGTCATGTTTCAGCACTATACTATGAGGCTTACAAAAAAATGGCTGAAGATATGATGACAGAAATCGAAAAAGAAGTCTTACGTAAATGGAATATAATAAAATTTTCTGCGACACATCGGATTGGAACCTTGAAAGTAAGCGAAATAAGCGTTGCAGTTGCTGTGTCCTCAGAACATCGGAATGAGGCATTTGAGGCATGCAAATATGGAATTGATAATATTAAAACTCGTGTACCTATCTGGAAGAAAGAGTACTCAGAGGCAGGTGATAAATGGGTAACTGGAGTGTCTTTTCATGAGTGAAAATAAGGTTAACAAGGGTATGTTCAATGTTAGCAATAAGCCCGATACTTACAGGGAAGCAGTAGCATTGGCGGTCTTGAAAGTCAACCCCTCGACCATATCACTAATTAAGAAAGGAAAATCGCCTAAAGGCGATATTATAGAAGCTGCAAAAATTTCAGCTACGATGGCGGCTAAGAGAACATGGGACTTGATTCCATATTGTCATCCTATACCGATAGACCAAGTCTTAGTGGAAGTTTTACTAAGACAAGATTCTATAGAAATTGCTGTTGAAGTAAAAAGCGTATGGAAGACAGGAGTAGAGATGGAATCGCTAACTGGGGCTTGCATAGGAGCATTAACTGTTTATGATATGCTAAAACCAGTTGACGACACTCTTTCAATAGGATCCGTAAGGCTTTTGAGCAAGAGCGGCGGCATCAAGGACTTTCACGAACATGGCAATAAAGAGATAAAGGCTGCAGTACTTGTTATTAGCGACTCCGTTGCAAGTGGAAAAAGAATCGACAAATCGGGAAAAACTATTGTAGATAAATTACTAAAGGATGGTGTTGAAGTCATTGAATATAAAATATTGCCTGATGATGTCCATCTTATCGAACACAATCTAAAGGAATTTTGTGATGATTCAAGAGTTGATCTCATACTAACGAGCGGCGGCACTGGTCTTGGTCCTCGTGATGTTACTCCAGAAGCGACTCATAATGTTCTAGAAAAAGAAGTTGTTGGAATTTCTGAAACCACTAGAGCTTATGGTCAAAGAAGGTTACCACTGTCCATGCTTTCGAGAGGATTATCGGGAGTGAGGGGGAAAACGCTAATCATTAATCTTCCAGGGAGTGTAAGGGCTGTCTCCGAGTCTATGGATTCGCTGTTTCCAGGCATATTACATGCATTTAGAATGTTGGGGGGACACGGACACTAGTGACATTCAGTAACATTGGTTAACAGCTCGATCAGTGCTGTTTAAAATAAGTTACGGTTGTTTTAGTGTCGATTTGCCATGAACCACAATCCCTATCATTCCCATTAGTCTATTTTATGTTAATCGTCTAAGTAGATCTATTCTTCTTAAGGGCTTACTAGTTGAGGTAGCCTGGATTAATTTTGTGATGAATATGTTTATTTGAATACCATTCATTCATTATAGAAAGTCTACAGGATAACCGGCAGTGTATGACAGACCAGGAAGCAGATTAACGTGTATTTGTTCTCCTGCCTCTATTGCGGCAGTCTTCTCAGGTACCAGAATGTATCCATTTGCTCTAGTCAATACAGTCATGGCAGCAGTTTCACCAGTTACGGGAATGGCCTTAAATTTACTATATTTAGTTAACTTTATTTGAACAAACACCACTTTAACAAAGCCGCGGAATTTCTTGCGTGCCTCCCAACGTTTTGCCAAGGTGCAGTTTTTCCCCATGCGACTAAATTCTGGCAGGCCCGACAGAAATCTAAGTAATGGTTGAACAAACACAACAAAAGCACCAACTGATCCCTGTATAGGACCAGGTAAAATTATTATTGCTTTACCTTTTATCACTCCCACACCAGCAACTCGTCCACGATCCAGCTTTACCCCGTGGACCAAGATACCGGGGCTACCCATAGAATTTATCGATTTTTCTACAACATCGTGTTCTCCCATTGAAGAACCACCTATTGTGAGGATAATATCCGTTTTTGTCAATGCTAACTTCATCTTCTTTTGGATCTCTTCAGCTTTATCTGCCGTCGTACCCAAATCCAAAGGTATTCCACCAGCTTCCTGAATCAATCTAGAAATGATGTGACTATTGGTGTTGAAAATCTTTCCTTGATTTATTTCACGTGGATTATCGGTTAGCTCGTCCCCTGTTGGAATTATTGCAACTTTAGGCCTTTTGAATACTAACACTCTCGTGATTCCAACCATGGATAACAGTGCTACATCTTGTGCTCTTAGTATGGCTCCTCTGTGAAATAGTTTTGCTCCCTTCTTAACATCCATACCGGAAGCAGAGATAAAAGATCCCTTCGAAAGAGAGGATAAAATTGCCACCTTATTCTTAGATAAAATTCGGGTTTGTTCGACAGGTACAACAGTGTCGGCTCTAGGAGGCAGATACCCTCCTGTGGGTATTCTAGATGCTTGTCCTGAATGCAACGGATGATTGGGAACCTTTCCCAATCCAACGTTTCTGACGATGTTCAGAGTTATTGGGGTAGAAGGGGAGGCATATTCAATATCAGCAGCGATAACCGCCATTCCATCCATGTGAGAGGAGGTCCTTGGAGGAATATCAACAGAAGATATGACATCTTTATACAAAACCCTCCCGTAAGATTCCAGAGTATCAACGTACTCGATTTGTGGTTGAATTTTTATATTTTCTCTTAGCTTATTGTATCCACTTCTAATAGAAACATAGGATTTGGTTTTCCATTTCATTAAGAACTACAAAATTTGAGTACATCGCACTCATAAAAATTCTTTAGTATTCACACAATTAATTGTGCTACTCTGTATACAGTTTTCTCCTCTTCAACATAGTCTTATTTATTTCACGATGAAGAGAATTAATTTATTGAAGGTAGCAACCTACTCAGCCTCAAGACCTTCACACCATGACAACTTACACATAAGTCATCAAATTTAGTTAATCTTGAGATAGCAAAATGAAATCCTATCAGAGGGGAAAGAACTGCAATTGTAATTATGGCTATGGAGAATTGCGATAAATAGAGTAAATAGAGGGTTACACCCACACATGTCATTATTTCTATCCAGGTGCATGTACATAATTCAAGTCCAATTCGCTTTAGATTCATAGAACGAGTAGCTATCTCCATATAGCTATTTTTGGCTTTTTCCAAGTTTCATCCAGATCTAGACCAAATCGACTGTAGATATAACTCAAAATCCTAGATTCAAAGTAGCAGACCCATGGGGATTTATTGTACGTGATACATCTACTTTAAGACGGTAAAAAGCTCAACAAGTGTCCTGGGATCAAAAGAATACAAATGATACGAACTAAAGCCATTGTGTGAACTCAGGTCTGACAGTCAAAATTATTCAATGCCGATAAATTTTAATCATAAAAGTTATTTAAGTCTAAATCCATTCTTTTATAATGTTTCAAAAGGCCAATTCGGAAATTATTCTAATCATTTCTATGTTAGCAATTCTTTCTTGCTTGTTTGCTGTACCATCTTCCTCGGCCCAATCTGAGTTACACCAAAAAGCATTGCAGTCCTTTCAGAATTTCACCTCATTGGGTGATCAGGAACGAATGAATGCTGCCGCACAAATGAGTGCGGATGAAAAAACGATGATAATGATGGGAGCTGCCCAAATGACACAAGAAGTGAATGAAACAATAGCGGGAATGAGTCCCGCAGAATTGCAAAAGGCTACGATTTATCTATTGAGATTTGGGAACTTTACAAGTCAGCAAAATGGCACGCAGGCAGAGGGACTTGCAAAGATATTATCTGTTAACGATAATGAATTCCTACGATTTGAACGCTTTATGATTACTAATGGACCTGACCTTCATGTATATTTTACTAACGGTGAAGATATAAAATCGGGGATGGATCTAGGTACGCTTAAGGGGAATGTGGGAGCCCAAAATTATTTCCTAGGAAATATTGCAAATAACTATGATACTGTAATAATCGCTTCAAAACCGTTTGGTACTGTTTTCGCGACTTCAAACCTAAAATCTTAATTTTTAACCTTCACAAATTAAGTTTTCAATTTTTTGAATTCATAAAATGTGATTAGAGCTGCCTCCAACTTGGCACCAATTCAGCTTCACACCACCACCATTCCTTCACACCACCACCATTCCTTCTAAGCTGGAAGTATTCTAAAGATCTTTCCCAGCCCAACAGAAACAACATATAGGTAACCATCTGGCCCTATCTTTAGGGCGGTTATTCCACCAAATTCCTCTCCTAACATTATTTGATCAAGTCCGGTTGCTCTAGGATTCTTAATTACTTTACCGGCCAGTGGGGGTGGTAGAACGAGATGCGTTCTATCACTAGTCAAATCAAAATGATATATTCTACCATTATGATCTGCAACAAACATATCGTTCACATATTGAGGGCCCAATTTGTCGGAAGTCAGAAACAATACAGCGGTAGGACCGGTGGTATTTAGCCAGACTAATTCTGGGTCTCTATAGACACCTTTACCATCAAAGTTAACTAGATCGGATTGATCAAATCCGTTTTCATCATTTGCCAAACCCATTACTTCCTGCCATCCGCTATTAAATCCAGGTAGAACGAGATTAATTTCGTCACTGTTACCAGGTCCATTCTCTGTGTCCCATAAATTACCTGTTACAGGATCGAATCCAAGACCAAAGCTGTTTCTTATCCCATACGCATAGTATAAGCTCAATGGAATGGAATCTCCAAGAATTCCTGCTCCAGCTGGTTGGCCGTCCTGTGTTATTCTAAGTATACCACTTCTACCATCAGGATCCTTTCCATTCTGATAATTTTGAGTAACTGTTTGGGAGTCTGGACCTCTGAACGAGCCATCTATATCTCCTATTGGAACGTATAGATTGTTGTCGGGCCCAATAATAATAAAACCTCCGTTGTGTCGAGGACCTGGTGTGGCTGGTAGATCCAACAAGATCGTAGGATTTACCAATTTATTGTCTACAAGTTCATATCTGGATAAGCGATTTGTTATAGGTTCTTTACCCTGTCTATCTTCACCATCTTTCCCATTTATTTCAGTATAATAAAGAAAAACAAAAGTCGTAGAATTATGTTTTGATATAGCAATCCCACACATACATCTTTCCACCGAGTTTGCTACATTAACATCTAATAGCGGCTGGCCTGATATTTTGCCGTTCACTATTCTCTGTACCGTTCCTTTATCTTTCTCCAAGACCAAAATATCATTTGGTCCCAAAAACGCCATAGTAGTAGGTGTATCCAGTCCTTCTGTCACCTGCTCTACTTTTAAATGAGGATCAACAAGCCTAGGTTTACCTTCTTCTACAAATTCACGTTGTCTGAACTCTTCTTGAGCATATACTGGCAACAACGCCGATAGGGTCATGCTCAAGACTAGAATTGAGAAGAGAAAAATGACAAATGTTAAAGTAGAATGAGATCGCATTGCTAATTTTGCTCATAGACTCCCTTTAGTAATTCTGTGAGGCGAATTCTGACAGATTTATTCCATAATTCTATCATTTGTTCGCTATTTTCCAAATCAGGCTTTAATGGCATGTTCCCTGACTAGAAAAACTATTTCTAAACATTGACCATATGGTATCTAGTTGCTCCATCTGGAAATGGTTTATTGAGCTCGGAAGTTTGGACTTGTCCAGTCTTGTCAGTTGCCCTGACGACTATTTTGTAATTTTCTTTACCTGTCGGAGTAAATCCAGCAGTCCATAAAACCCATGTAAATCTTGAAAGTGGATCTTTGATAACAGCAGATTTCCAACTGGTACCTCCGTCTGTGCTTACCTCGACCTTTGAAATTCCACGATCCCCTCCGAATGCTATTCCTGCAATTGGGGCCTTTTCACCAGGTACTATATTAGGTGTCTCATCTAATATAGTACCCCTTCCTGAATCTGTGCCTTATGGGTGCTTGTCCTGGAATAACAATAGAGGAATTTGTATGTACATCTGCAGTGTTAGTCCAACCGTTCCTCTGCCAGTAGCCCTTATAAACACTGTCTACAATCTCTATTTCTGTTATCCATTTTGGATTCATCATTCCATACAATCCCGGTACAATAGCTCTTACAGGAAAACCGTGAGCAGTGGTTAAAGGAGCTAAATTCATATCATAAGCCAATAAGGTCCCATCCATCATACCGTTTTCCAAGGGTATTCCTACATCATAACCATCAGAACATCTGAATACTATGTATTTTGCTCCTGGCATGACTTTAGCACTATCAAGCAGATCCTTGAGCCGTATCCCTCTCCATAGTGCCGTACCAATTAGGTCACCTCCTATTTTGTTGCTTACTCACTCTAGTGCAGCATATTTGCTCTACGAAAGGCATTGACTTTATTTCGTCATAAGTGACCGTTACTGGATTGCTGACTAGACCTTTTACCGTAAGATTCCAAGTTTTTTCATCAACCACGGGTACAATAGGATTGATATCAATTCTATATAAAAGATAAGTTGGAGTTAGTTCAGAAGCAAGGAGTGTTGCTAGCATGGGAGCTTCGAAACCAATCGGTTTTGATAGTGATTGTGGGATAAGCTGTGATGACGAAATAGAAGTTTCTTGTTGTTCTTGTCCTTGTCCAGACAACAAACGATTTAATCCAAAAAACAAAATTGGAAACGCGATTGCCGAAACAACAACCAAGCGAAGGAACTCCCTTCTGCCTGAGTTCATCCCAGATGTTTCGGATGTTGTCTCTGGACGTTTTTTCAAAATTCGTCCGGTACCTCTAAAGAAGGATGAAAAAATAAAT
>JBBRRH010000137.1:0-6950 GCA_038201105.1 Nitrososphaera sp.
ACCGTCATGATACAAATTGTTAACGTAAATTTCATTCTCCTGTAACTATTCACGTCACTCCTGTCAAATACTAATTATTAAACTTTTTCCTGTAACTATCTTATTGGTATTTATGATATATAATTGAAACTTATAATTGCTTCACACTGCAGCTTGTTTTTATTGAAATTTTCCACCTCCAGACGAGCGGATACTCGGGTCTCGAGCTAAACTTTGACGCGCAGAATAGAAAAAAAGTGTTCATTTCAGCAGTGTTTTCAGGATACGCAAACCTATTTTCTTGGGGCTTAGTTGGTCGGTAGTCCTTTTTCCTAAAATTACAAGACTTACCCAAAATTGAATTGAACTATGGTGGTAAACCAAGTTCGTTCAGGTAGCTTCTCGACGAAGTGTCGAACTTGTAATGCCATAACAGACCAATCGCAATTGAGAGATAACCCGCATAATAAATATTAAAATGATAGCTTGATTAGCAAAAAAATAAGATCCGTGCTACGACTTGAGCTGAACAATGTCACTTGAAATGTGTCTAAACCAGCACCATGAATTAATTGAGAGGATAGATATTTTTGTAACCGAAAAAGCCAGTAATGAAATACTGAAAGCGGTGATCAGTTTCTGTATGTCATCCCATAATTTGTCCCGAACAGTTTTGCCAGTTACCGGATCTGGGTATCGGTATCCATTATCACTGTAGTAGAGAAGTGCAAAAACAGGAGTGCTAATACCACACTCTATTAGTAACGTAAATATTGAATCCTTAAGATTGCTAATTTGGGACTCAAGGTGCACGAAAAAAATCTGAGATAATAGTGCGCTAATAAAGATGGAGCAGGCTGATGAAATGATCAGGTTTTTGTTAAAAAGGATCGATCTCTTGTACGTGGAATTAAAGTCATCTTTGGGGGCTTTTCCTAATGCCATTCAGGCTCGTTCCTGCTTGAAATCGAGATATTCGCACATAACATTGTAGTATATATCCTTATTAATCAGATGACCGATATTTATCTAAATTAGGTAAAAAATCGTAAGTAGGCATGGAAAGTGAAGATTAAATCAAAACTTGTCATAATGATGGTGTGTTTGGTCCTAATAGCTTTGTTCACGGCTTCATTCATTTCAATCAACGCATTTTCAACTGCCATGATAGGTGAGATTATTGAACATTCTGAAGACAATGCTGCTCATATGATGGATAAGATAAACGGAGTAATGTCTGAGCGAATTTCAGATATAAAAGCATTAACGGAACCAAGTAATAATTTTTTATCCAGTTCTAACGTTACTCTCTCCAACAAAATCGAGTATTTGAAGAAATTCGAAAGTGTCAAAGAAGGATATGGGTCCATCTCCATTTTTGATGTCAATGGCATCAAGATCGCCGACACTAAAGGCATAGGTCTTGGCGAGAATGCATCAAACCAACAGTTCATTAAAAGGGCGATTGGGGGAAGCATCTACTAACACTGGTTCAAACTGTCCGTTTACAGTTCCTTGAGAATAGTTAATTGGTTGAAAGAAAGTCGTAAAGATCATAGTAGTACTAGATCTTGTCAGGAATTCAAGTTTTATTTAGATCAGTTCCGTTAATCAAAAAAATCATGCCCAGGAATAGTGGGTTATCAAAGGTTTGGTGCGACCTAATCACTCATAAGGTACCCACTCATAAGGACCGTTTTCGAAATCAATCTCACCCTAAAGCGTAGCCCATATCCTTTAGTAAAAGCAACACCGCCGAACAATGTCTGAAAATTTATGGTAAGAGGTTACATAGAGCACAGATGAGAGGAAATTCTCTCTGACATGTTCGACCTTATGAAGCGGTGATCCTTGATTATAAAATGCCTGATAGAAATGGAATAGAAGTAGCAAAAGAAATACAAGCCATTAATTCTCATCAAGTACAGAAATACAAGCCACATGATTGCTACATCTAACCGCACATATTATTAGAACTAATTCTTTATTCATGATGAATTGTAATTGAAGTATCGGTCTAACTCTGATATTACTAATGAGATATTAAAATCACTTGCTGGAGGTAGTTTGAATAAGACTCAAATCAAGTACAAGGCATTTCTATCCACTAAAGAAGTTAGGTCTTACTTGCCCAAGCTCTTGGAAGGAGCAATTATTGAATATAATCAAGATGCAGGGCTCTACAACCTTACAGAGAAGGGATTGAAGTTACTAAGTCTTAGTAGTTCACTCAAAGAACACTTTAGTAAGAGCTAAGTTCACTCAAAGAACAGTAAGAGCTAACCACAAAGTAAGACCACAAAGTAAGCTCGAAGTTAGATAGGTTGTTAATATAATGATGTTAAATCGCTATTACGGGCTCTTCCTTTAGTTGGCCGTTATTCAAGTCATTGCAGTTGGCCATGTGCTATTGCGGTACTCATGTCATACGCAGCATGAATTCTATCGCAAAGGGCACAGTTGTTCCACCTAGTAATACGCCAAGCCGCAAACGGTACTACAGTAGACTATCTAGACTCGTAAAGGCAGAGTTGATTGAACGTAAAAACAGAAAATATATACTGACACTTTTCGGCGAGGTCATTTACGGCATACAACTCGGTTTTTTCACTTGGCATGATTTGTCTAGTATCTAGCAAGCCAGTAAGTGAGATAGGAGATAAGGACAATATGTTCAACGGGTAGCTAGTCCACGAAGAGCAAACAAAATTGCGAATACCTTAATAACTAGAAATTATTTATCTCTTAGAATATGTCAATACTCAATAAAATACGAGCAATGAATAGTTCAGTCATAGTGACATTAATCGTTAGCGCATTGCTCGCGTTTATAATTATGCCTTTTGAATTATCATTTGCTTTAAATGATAATTCAACTTTAACCTACAAAAATGATGCGCATGGATTCATAGTTCAGTACCCCGCGAATTGGCAAAAGCAGCAAGGCCAGCCAGGTGACAATATAATAGTAACCTTTAAGTCGCCACTTAAAGATTCACAAGATAGATTTGCTGAAAACATTAATGTAGTCGTGGAAGATTTACCCTTTCCAAATTATCCACTAGACAAGTATTCTGAATCAGCTATGGGTCAACTTAACTCAGCTTTTCCCGAATTCCGCTTGGAACACCTAGATGCTAATGCATCATTAGCTGGACATAATGCATATAGAATAGATTACACATATGTTATTAATACTCAAGAGGGACCAGTCAAGGTTAAGAATTTACAAGTCTGGACCATTATTAGGAACAGCACTTACGTACTCTCATTTGGAATGGAATCATCAAAATATTCTGATTTCTCTCCGCTCATAGAAAATATAATCAATTCTTTCAAACTGGTTCCCTCGCAAACGGGGCCCTTGCGTACTTGATGTGAATCGATTTAATGTGGTGATTTTTGATTTACGATTTGTCTTCCCAGTTCTGTCGTTAATATAACTATAATGTCGTCCAAGTCCTCCGAGTTGCCTCTAGCAAAGTTTGAAGTGACACCATCGGGCTCTTAACTACTTGGAATTCATTGAATCAAAATGATAAACATATAGAAATGACGCTGAACATTCTTTGGCCTCAGCCTGCCGTTTAACAATATATGAGAAGAATATTAACTAAAAATTGTCATCTTGTTATATATGATTTTGCAAGCAACTGTGTTGAAATGTGGTAAATATCTATAAAATGTAAATATCATTTCATTCGTGAATTGGATCGTAGATCGAATTATTCCTTTGTCAGCCAGCCTTATAAGATACCTATCATGAGTCACTAGTGTTTAACCTTGTGCTTTTTCATCATTGCACCTATACTCGCGTCTCTTCCACCTATGGAAAAACCAATGCGATGATCCTCCCTAAACTCACCGAGTAACCGGATTGTTTCAAAATATAATTCCATGTCAAAAATCTATTACATGTATACCAGAAAGTCTAACAAGGTGTGTCCTAGCTTTTCTTTTTCAATGGAAGATGTCCTCTAAAGATAATGGGAAACTTCGAGCCATATGATCGTGCTACTCAAAACTTCTTGGGTACAAAGAAGGTGTAGTTTTCGGGATCTATGCTGCTAGTGGAAATGTCAAATCCACTAATTCAGAGTAATTAAAATCATCACTAGCTTTACCTTGAACTTTTAGCCATCCACTATTGAAACCTGGTTCTACAAGATCAATTTCATCATTTTCAAGGCCATCCCCTTAGACTTGGGAGTCATTTCTTTTTGTTCCTGATAAACACCCAGATTTTTGCATAACAGTCTTTTTGCAGTCCATCGAACTGGCTTGATTTAGGATATGCACCAGATAAACCGCCACTAGTGCTATTCAGTACTTTGACATTGATGTTTACTGAAAAGCCGCTTGCATTAAAGGCAGCTGGTATCATCGGGCTTGCTACCTGACAAGCTATGTGTACTGTTAAAACAGGCTTCGTATTATTTTCTTCTTTTCCAGAGGTTTCATTAGTTGTACTGCTAGGAACTACAATTAATAGAATCAAAAACAAACAAAATCGCGGAACCGCAAGCGATTTTGATCTTTTCATGCTCGAAGAATAGTTTTATAATATTATGTTTTTTATGGGCTTGTAAAACTGGTAGGATAGCGGGACTACAGTTCCTAAAGCTTGTAATCAGCGCACATCTGTACCAGATCTCTTTAAATATCAAATAAAGGCTCTATAAATGGTAATTGCAATGCATTAGCCCAATAGTAATAACTGATGCATTAGCAATAGCAATGATCGCATTGATTTCTCTATATTCAACTATAGGAGCAGTTTCTTCTTCAATAATTGATTCAATATCTACTTCTGCTTATGCAAGTAATATAGCGGTACCCTCAAAACAACAAGGCATAATTAATCTAAGTAGTAATGAAGGAGACTCAATTACTCCAGCCATGGCTGGATCAGGCAACAATAGAGTGTATGTGGCGTGGATTGACGACACTCTTGGGTATGGTGGCAAGGTATTTGTGGCAAAAAGCACAGATGGGGGAATCGCTTTTGGAAATGCTACTATTTTAAGTCGGAACTCATCTTTGCCAAAGGCACCACAAATAGCCGCCTCAGGTAGTAATGTCTATGTTTCATGGTATGATAACATCACTGGAAACTATGAACCGTTTCTGGTCGTAAGTACCGATAACGGTACTAATTTCAGTAATCCAATCAATCTTAGCCAAAAGGCAGGAGTGTCTAATAAGTACGCAGCAGACGAGTATGGCCTTCAGGCAAGTTTTTCGCAGATAGCGGCAACAGGAGATGAGCTATATGCAATATGGTACAATAATATCACAGGCACCATTCAGACGTTTTTAACAAAAAGTACAGATAATGGAAGCACTTTTAGTGATCCAATCAATCTTAGCCAAAAGGCAAAAGTTGGATCCTCCATATCCTTAGCTGTATCTCAAAATAATGTTTACGTGCTATGGACTCCAAGAGAGGGTGAGGGTAATAAGACTTCCACAGCTGCTGATACCCCATTTGCACGGAAGCTCATTTTGTTAGTAAAAAGCACAGATGGCGGAACTACTTTTAGCCAACCAGTCATTGTAACTAATGAATATGGATTCGGATGGATTAAAGTTGTAGTAGCAAATAATAACAATCTGTATGTTGCCTGGAGACACGAGACTGTAGAACCGGGGTCAGCTCAAGGGATTATGAGAGTATTATCTAGTGGAATATCATTGTCAAAAAGTTTAGATGGCGGAACTACCTTTGGCCAGCCTATCAATATAATTGAGAGCGAAAATTATATTGGCGGTGATTTTAACATAGCAGCAACTGCAAACAATGTATATGCAGTGTGGTCAATGGATACGTCAAGAGATATTCTGTCAATGGAAAGCATATTTGTAGCAAAAAGTAAAGATGGCGGTACTACTTTTATCAAACCGCCAATAGACGTGGGCAACGGTCGATTTCCAGTTGTGTCTGTGTCAGAGGATAATAATAACTTGTATATTGCCTGGCTTGACAACATTGGAAATGCTGAAATATTCTTCACAAAAATTAAAGGCAACCTACCACAATTACCAAAAATCACTGCGAAAGGTAGTATTGGATAATGTATTATCTTCGAGTAATAGTATCTTACATGAAATAAATATACTCATGTTCAGGGAAGGAGCTTTTTCTACACGGCACAGGATACTGTCAAGATTGGGTTCTTTTGGTTAAACGAAGAGCTTCTCTAACCAAACCTGCAAATATTTATAGATTGGAATGTAGTTCGTTATCCTGAGAATAGCTCCGCGTCATTAGGTCTAGATGCAATGGGAGAAACACATTAAGATAATTATAAGGATTTTTGTATATTTCCTTAAACCAATATTGCAATTAGAATATACTACAAAATAGAAGATTAATGGGAATTTGATTTGCAGAGGAGATGTACCCGGCTCATATCTAAAATCAGAACCTAAATTTTTTACTTCATAAGTTTTTTATTGCTTTACGTATGAAAACTTATTAGATAGTTTCCTTGTTAGAGTGTTTATATGAAAAGGGAAACACAAACGACAACAACAACTAGATACACCACTACTACTAGCATAATGTTTTTGTCTGTTGCAATGCTTTTTGCAAGTATTGCACTAGTTCAGACAACAGCAACACAACAAGTTGTATATGCACAGAACGCAACAAGCAGTGACCAAGCACCAACATCATCATCAAATGCTTCTACCATTACTAATACTACTCCGGGTGTAACTGATTTTAAGACTCTACGAGACCAGTATTTTGCCAATTGGCAAAAGCTTAATTTCCAATCAGCTTTTGATACATTCGCAGAGGATGGTTCTGTTCAGGGATATGGTGTATATCAAAAACATCCATCTAATGTTTTTAGTCCAGATACCCGTTCAATTGTACTATACATGGAGCCTGTTGGATACGGATTCAAAGAAGGAATAGATAAAGAAGGTACCGTATTGTATTCATTTGATTTCAATGCGACCAT
>JBBRRH010000138.1:0-6781 GCA_038201105.1 Nitrososphaera sp.
CAGTAGCAGTAAAGACAGCAGTAGCAGTAAAGACAGCAGTAGCAGTAAAGACAGCAGTAGCAGTAAAGACAGCAGTAGCAGTAAAGACAGCAGTAGCAGTAAAGACAGCAGTAGCAGTAAAGACAACAGTAGTAGCAGTAAAGACAAGCCTGCCTAGCCCGAGATTTAAAAATAAATTAAGACTTAGTGAAATTTTGTTAATCTCTGATGTTGCAGCGGGACGATTTTTTCAATATTTCTCCTCTAAAGTGAAATGACCATGGCCTGAATGTAATACAAAGGATCTGAATACGATTATGACTAATACTTTTTTTTCATAACGACAAACAATGCTCTGGGCCAAGTCTCCAATGTGCCTTGGTAAACTGTCTCCTTAATTTTTGAAATAATAAAGTATTGTGTAAAAAGAGATGATATATCTTCAGCAGAAAACTTGTACGGACCTTCAGTCATAGGTTCTGTTATACTGAAACACTTCAAGAAGAGGAACCCATCTTTTGCCAGTGTCTTGTGTACTGTCTTCACATAATCTGTTCTTTTCTCCGGTGCCAGGACATGAAAACATCCCCGATCAAAAATGAAGTCAAATGCTTCTTCATTTAATTGAGTTTCAAGAATGTTATCAACCACGAAATTAACTTTATCCGATAATTGTCTTGCTCTCTTAATTGCACTTTCCGAAATATCGGTACCTGTAACACTAAATCCAATGTTGGAGAGTTGAAGTGCTTGTGTGCCTGGACCAGTTCCTATATCTAAAAATCGACCATCTTTTATACCAAGTATTCTTATTTCTTCTTCCAGGTCGTTATCAATGGCCTCATAATACCATGGCAGTTTTTCCACTTCATTATCATTATGGTACAATTCGTTCCAATCTGAAAACTTCTTAATCCCCGGTTGGCTCAATAATTACAAATCAGTAAATGCACATATTATTATATCTTCTACCTAGACATCTGTGTGTTATTCCATTATTATTATTATCATCATCATCATCATCATTTACCAAATTATAGAATCAAAACCAACCAAAAAAGTGGAATAAAGGGAAACTCTATCTCTCTATATCTCCATATCCATCGAGTTCTACAGCACCGTCATATCATATTATATCTGGGAACATGAGCGGAAGATCACTGATATTCAAAGAATTCTTTTCCATATACACTTTCAAATCTTTTGAACGGTTCTTGACAGTTATTTTCGATGAATACTAAGTGACCATTCTCAGTCTTTTCCTCGATTAGACTTCTCTTTTCTTCCTCTTTAACAGAATTTCCACAGAGAACGCATTTGTGGGCCTCGCTGAACAAGGTTTCAGCTTCATCTCCGTATGCTTGTATTGCGTATTGCCTTCCGTCCTCACATGTAACTTCTATACAATAGTACTTTAATCCATTCTTCAAAAAGGTAATTCGTGTTGGTATCGTAGTAATCTTGCAAGAAACGTCAGGAGAACGGATGGATCCAGCTCCAGTAGTTCGTGGGATTTCTAGGATCTTATGGAGTGCTACCAAACTATTTTCATACATTTATTGCAATCCCCTTCTTCCAGCCAAAATGTCTCCCACTTTGAAACATGATACTGGTTTCTGACTTGCTACACCGAATTATGATGGTTGATTTCTTATTCATTGGTCTACAAGAGATCAATCGCGTTCAGACTAGATTAGCACAGCTAAGTTTTTCAAGCAATATATCATAGATCTGGGCTATTGATAAGCTGTCTTTTTTATTAATAATAATATCGAGAGTGATGAATAGACATGCAGAAATGAGTATTAAGGTTAGGATGGGCATGAATAAGATATATCTAGTGCTCCCACTTTTCACTATAGATGCATTGGAAAGCGATAAATCATACAAGATTAATACTCGATAATATGCGAAGAATAAATCAAGTTCTTTTATTTAGTACGATGTCTGCACTTTTGCCACTTCTCGCTGCTTGCATCTTGCTTACAAATACATTTTCTCTAGCGACCGCTCAGTCTCTAGTCCCCGGAATTCATGGGATGAGTATTGTTCAAGGAGTCAAATTCACTTGGGTTATTATCTCAAGTGATAATGAAATCTCAGTTAACCTGAGGTACCTGGGAAATAGCACTGGAAACAGTACTACACCCGCAGTAACGCTAGTCGCCACGGCATTGACGAATCCTATTCAGGCGTCCCAAACTAATGGCGATAGGAATACGTCGAATGCTCAAACGACTATGGGAGGAAGTCAGATATTGAATGCTGGCTGGCAGTCTCCAAGTAGCGTCACAATAAAAATCGAAGGAAATTCTTCCCTTTACGATGCTGATCTTGTGACAGTTGTGGCTTCTCCTTACACAGGTGGATGAAATCTTCACAGGAAAAACAAGCGGGAAGCCACACTGGTAATATAAATAACTTTTAGAGGAATAAAATTCAGATACTAAATGTAAGTTCTTGTTATTAATCGTAATCTAGAAAAATTAAAAAAGGTTAGAAAACCTTATTGTCTGAAGTATTGCTGTCTTTGTGCTGATGTGAAGAATGATGACCATGCATTGGCTACGTTGTTATTAAATTCCGTTACCGCGTCGATAGCCTTTCCATATAGCTTCACATTCTCTCTTGCTGCGTTTATTGCGTTTATTGCTAGTTGATTTGATGTGTCAAATACACTCAATGCTTGTGCAGTGATTTCGTTAGATTGTCTTCTAAATTGTTCTGCATATGGTGCATAGGCAGAAGTTGGAAATGTTGTGCTAGTAGATGTTACGTTGCTTCCTGCCCAATTTCTTTGTGCTGCAAATACCTTGTTAACGAATTCTTTTGTGAGTTGTATGTATTCTTGCTGTAAGTTAGAAATTGATTGTGCATATTGTGGTTGGAATTTAGATACTTCTTCAGTAACTTTTAACACGCCTTGCTTGTATGTATCAAAGATTTCAGAACTGTCTTGTGCAATAGTGCTTGTTGTAGTAGTAGTTTCTTTCTTATTTGTGTCTGTCATTTGTAACCATTATATGGTAGTGTATGGCAACATATAAACTTTGACATTCAATGGCATTCATTGCCAGCCATTACCGTCAAGAACCAGCATCGAACATCCCTAAAATGATAGTTTCATACAAAAAATTTACTTTCTTATGTATACTATATGATGAATGCTAATTAAACCTTCACAAATGGTGTTTGGCTCCACCAAAAATTTTTGCTACCGTCAGTATTTTTGACCACTCTTCAAGAGACTCTACTACTGCCCTTGCTTCGTCAATATCTCCACCTACTGCAACGACGCCGTGATTTCGTATAATAACGACCTTCGTCTTACTGCTTCCAAAAATACTGGAGACCTCTTGAGCTAGCTTGGCAGAACCCGAAGGAAGATGCTTAATAATTACAGGATTTCCAACTACAAATTTCGCTTCTTCTATGACATGTCTGAAATTTGATGAGATGGCCACTCCACGCGTAAAAGGACTATGTGTGTGAACTACGGCGCTTGAATTGGTCTTCCTGTAGATATCTCGATGCATCTGCCATTCGATAGTGGGTTTGGAATTTCTATAAACATCGCCTGTTTGAAGGTTAATTCGCACCAAATCAGATGCTTTTAGGTTGTAGCGTGGTATTCCAGTAGGGGTTATCAGCATCATATCATTCCCATATCTTATGCTATGATTCCCCGAAATCGATGAAGTAAGGCCCAATCCATATAATTCCCGCACACACTGAACCAATTTCGAAGCAGCATTCATGCCTTTTCTCGTCTTCCTATCAGTATTTTCAGTATTATCTAATCTCAATTATGTCCTGTCCTCTTATTCTGAAGTGGAGTATTAAATTTCATGATATATTCATTTTCTTGGCTAACGAGCGAAGCCCATTTTCAAAAAATATTAAAATGTATAATTTGTGTTATCTGTAGTGCAGTTACCACATTAGATCCATTTGGAGCAATTCATGAACACAACAAAAAAATAAAAGAATAAACTGGGCATTATTGTCAAAGAGAGTCTGTGAAAATAGATTACTGCCTTTTTCCTGAAGGATTTCTATATGACTTGGAGAATTTTGTCTGGCTGAAAGAGGACAATAACAATAACAACAATAACAACAATAACAACAAGAATAACAATAACAACAAGAATAACAATAACAACAACACGAGCTCCGTCAGTTCACCCAAGAAATTTACTGTAGGCGTTACCCCTATTTTGGCATCTATAGCCGGTAAATTCACAAAGATCAAGTTGAAACCAGTAGGAACTGATGTAGAAAAAGGAAAGAGCATAGGATCCGTAGAAAGCGTTCGTTATTTTGGTATCGCTCGCTCTCCAATTAGCGGGAAAATTCTTGAAGTAAACGAAAACGTGCTCGCAAATCCAAAACTTGCCAATGATTTTCCCTATGAGAATGGCTGGCTTATTAAAATGGAGACAAATGCCATTTCTCCAACTGATATGAGCGGTTTGAAAATTGTCGAAGATTGTCAAGATGAAATTAAATCGATTATGGAAAAGCTTCATGTAAGGTGCTTTGCTGCGTTCCCCGATCATCAAATGTTCGAAATTGGCGTAGAATGCGCCGCAACACTAACAAAACTCGGGGAGCTTCTTTCCAAAGTCCAATTAGGCGATGTAGTACACCTTGTGTCCGATGATAACTCGGCAGATTTAGAGATGATCAGGTGGACTGAAGATAATGGGCAACTGTTGTTGGAGACGAGAAAAGAAGGAAATCTGTTCCATTTCATTGTTAAAAAAGCAAAATAAAAGAAAGAAAAGGAATTTCTCTTTCTATTCTAGTCCACAATAGCGGAACATAAAAAGGGACGGAGGGAGGAAATTAGGTCCTATCTTGTGCTTGTATGGTATATTACCTTTCTATGGGGTTATCGATCATGTTTCCCCATTCTGTCCACGAGCCGTCATAATTCTTTACATTGGGGTATCCAAGCAGATACTTTAGGACGAACCAGGTGTGCGAAGATCTCTCGCCAATTCTGCAGTATGATATGACCTCCTTATCTGCAGCAACGCCCTTTGATTGGTACAGCTTTTGTAGTTCATCAGCCGATTTGAAAGTTCCATCCTCGTTTACGGCTTGTCCCCACGGGATGTTAACTGCACCAGGGATATGTCCACCCCTTTGGGCATGTTCCGTGGGGTATTCTGGAGGTGCCAAAATTTCCCCGGTAAATTCCTTAGGGCCTCTGACGTCGACCAATATTTTGCTGCCCAGCGTGTCCCTAACGTACTTTAGAAATACCCTGATACTGGAATCTGGTTCTGATGCTTTGAAGTTACCTTTTGCATGCGACGGAATGTCCTTTGTAACGGGCTTGTCTTCTTCAAGCCATTTCTTTCTCCCGCCGTTCATCAGCCTCACGTCTTTGTATCCATAATATTTGAAGACCCAAAAAGCAAAAGCAGCAAACCAATTGTTGAAATCGCCATACAACACAAGTGTTGTATCATCGTTCACTCCAACTCTTTGTAACAGGGACTCACATGCTTGTTTTGTAACAATATTTCTTGTCACAGGATCATTAATATCAGCTTTCCAATCTATGAGAACTGAACCTGGTACGTGACCTAATTCATAGTTAGCCGTAGGATCATAATCTACTTCAGCAACTCGTACTTTTGGATCGTTCTTATGTTGGTCTACCCAATTTGTATCTACTAAAACTTCTGGATGTGCGTATTCCATAAACTCATATCACCTTGTTATAGTAGTACTGTATGAGGATAAATATTAGTATTGCATTTAGAAATACGTTATTACGGTCGATATGGCGTCATGACCTTTAGTTAATTCAAGATAATTATGTTGACTTGGAACAAAAGATCAAGTTGTGCGGATACAATAAACTGATTTCACTAATATGCAGATGTAGGTGTAACCGGGCCTAGTTTAGAATATTCTAGCACATTCCTAAAATCAAATCTATTCTGTTAAGGCAGATTCAGCATGATCAGCGCCTCTCTTGCCAATCCTTAATTCCATAGTACCATCATACTTTGGTTTGACTGCCAACTGTGCTGGTGTGTATATCAAGTGTTCCTTTGTGAAAGAAGAAAGCTCATAATCATTTGTCATATACAGCGCATAGAACGGACACGCATCGACACATAATGCACAAAATACACATTTACCATAATCAATCTGTGGCATTATCGCCTTTTTGTTATGCTTCCACTGTTCTTCTACTTTGACCATCCCTATTGCTTCTGCAATCCCTTCACAGGCTATCGCACATAGCTGACATCCTGTACATTTGTCATGGAATAGTATGTGTCTTCCCCTTGAACCTGCAATACCCACACCTTTCTTTGGATCAAATTGATATCCATCTCCCACAAATTTGAGCTTCTCTTCGGGATAGCGCAGGGTAAATCTCTTCATAAGTAGGTGCTTTGAGCCTGATTCAATTGCTTTTATAAAGCCTCCAGCAGATGACATTCTTACATGCTCTATTACTATTGAGATATACTAAAAGCCTTTGTTTACCTCTTAAATCAGTGAATGAATGAATGACGAATGTTAGTGAACTAGAGAAATATTCTGAATGCTGGAAATCAGCACAATACGGTGTTTAAATAGCGCGAAGCCGAGCTGTATACAATGACAACCGAAGAGATTAACATTCATAACAATAACAATAACAATAATGCTCAGGCTCAAAAGGCTGAAGGAACTAAACAAGGTCCTCAAGACCTTAACATGGATTATTCCAAATATGACTTTAAGGATTCAACAGAGCTTTACGTTTATCTGAGCAAGAAAGGTCTGTCTC
>JBBRRH010000139.1:0-6721 GCA_038201105.1 Nitrososphaera sp.
ACAAAGACCGGTAGTAACATCAGGAGCTGTACCATCACTACAAACTAATTGTTGTTCGGCGGCTACACCACCAGCAGCACCACTTACGTTTTCGGGAACTTGTCCTTGCGGCTGTGAACCATCAGCACAAAGACCGGTAGTAACATCAGGAGCTGTACCATCACTACAAACTAATTGTTGTTCGGCGGCTACACCACCAGCAGCACCACTTACGTTTTCGGGAATTTGTCCTTGCGGCTGTGAACCATCAGCACAAAGACCGGTAGTAACATCAGGAGCTGTACCATCACTACAAACTAATTTTTGAGCAACTTGTCCTTGCGGCTGTGAACCATCAGCACAAAGACCGGTAGTAACATCGGGAGCGGTACCATCACTACAAGTAATTTCCTGAAGTGGAATTTGCATTTCTTGTGCGTACACACGATTTGACCCAATGATCATTAAATGCAACGTTTCGGATGATTGATGTCCGATGGACGCGGAATGTAAATGCACTTATAAATAACACAATCTTTCGATTCCCCCCAGTGTATATCTCCCGAGCATCCCTCAGAAAATGATGTAGAATATGAATTAATGACAGGGTCTCTATCGGAGTTATTTGTTGAATTTATTAGTACCGTGTGATATTTACCTTCAGGCAATCTAACTACAACTCCAAGATCTTTGGCAAATGTTAAACCTGCTCCTACCGACCCAGTTTTGTCCTCGTAGTAGTACTGGATAGGAAACTCGGAAACATTTACCGCTTGACCACCAGAGGAATTAACATGAACTGTGATGTATAAGGAAGCGTTATTTTTATCAAAAGATGAACCAAATTCTATCATGTCTGCGTCTAAACTAATGGCTTTTCTGACCAATGCAATCAAATCTTTTTCTACTTTATGTCTCTCCTCCTCTAATGATGAATTCGCCCGGAGCAAAGTTGTATTCATAGTAGCAAAAACAGTGCTAAACATACTACTGCCAATGATGGCTAGTACAAAAATGGCAAGCACTGGCAAATTATTTTTAGAACATCCTGAACTTTTCATTCCTTAAGTTAGCGGAACTTCCCTCTAGTTAAATCATATTGTTACTTCCTTTAGTGTCAATCTTTAAGTCAAAAAAGCCCATTGTAACCGCCTTTGGAAACAATGTCCTTGTTCGGTTTGTCATCCATTCTCCAATTGTTGATATTATTATTTAGTGTAAATTATTTGCACAGATTGATTATCAGGACATGATATAACATTAGTATGTCCATCAAAATTCATTGAGCAGGATCTCAATACTTATACATCATCTTTGGAATTGTATTTTAGTACAAATTGGTGTCCGTATTCAAGAACACTCCTTGCGTAGCTTCCGAAAAGCATTTTAATTGGGTGACAGACACTCTTATGTTGATTACATTAACGGAGTACCTCATTACAAACATAACTTTATCTGGACGTGGGTTGTTTTCATTTAGGACAATGAATTGTCAGTTCTATACTAAACGTCATTATCTATGGATGGTGTGATATTATGAGTCTATACATTTCTATTATTCTTGCAAGTGGTATTCTCCTTGGTATCATGATTGTAAGCGTGGGATATAACCAATCGGCCTATGGCGTAAACGCGACGGAGTTTCTTCTGTATAGTAGTGGATATTTGAATGAATCCATGGAATTCAGTATGAGTACTAATGGACCGAGTATTGCTGGCGACTATAGTAACGCAGCTTTTGGAGTTGACAGAATAACTTTTCCAGATGGATGGTCAGGGCAAGTGAAAGTACCTGACGCAAGAGGACTGTTGACTATTACCGCAGGTCCCATGACAATGAATAACGAAGTGTCAAATAATCAAATGATGCAATTTTACAATAAAAGTAAGTTTATTCCAAACATCGTACTTCGTGTAGCTGATAAATCAATATACCAATATCCTCAGGAAGAAATTACCCAAAATATGTCAACACCAGCCAGGGATAGATTAACGCCTGAGCAAGTTCCGCTGTTCGAACAAGGGCTAAAGGCTTTGGCGGATAAAAGTGGCAAAAGTGTAGCAGAAGTTGAAGAGCTTATAAAACTTTCATGCAAAGACGTGCAGCCAAGTTCTACAACCAATATAGATGGAAAACCCTTCCAAATATCTTTTAAATATTGCAATTCACCAATGGGTCCGATTGTGCATAAGACGTATCTGTACGAAGATAAAGATAAAATATATTCCCTGTCTTTGACTGGGTCCCAAATAATTTTCATGTCACTTTCCCCAGGAGTCGAAAGGCCAAATATTGACCAGTTTGTTCCTATTCTTGATCAAGCGGCAAAATCGATCAAGATTTCATCGTTGTCGGCGCCAACTCCATCCATGACAGACTCAGGAGGGAGTTCGATGCAGGCTGATTCTAATTTTCGACAACCGCAAATAAGTGACAATGGTTCCACGGTTGGTCAATCGACAGAAATCCAAACAACGACTACGAATGACACAAATACAAATATTCAAAACACAGCAATGGATATTTCTCTAGCAGTCTCTCCGGATCCTGCATTCAGAGGACAAGACCTCGTTGTGTATGTCAGCGTCGTTGATTCCTCTAAGATAGGACTAACAAACGCTAAAGTGGACGGTGTGATAGTTGACGGACCAGCGGCTGAACAAATAATTAAAAATGCTAATTCCACACAACCGATAGACATATCATCTCTTAACGGTCAGAAATTTTCAGGAGTGACAGACACGGGTCAATTTAACCAACTTACAAAGTTGAGCGGTGATTTTACTAATGAAAAATTTGCCGTAGTCGTTACTGCATCAGCCGATGGATATCAACCTTCGTCCAAAATAGCAGTCTTTACAACTGGATGAATTACAGTTACAGATCTGCGGGCCAGTGAAAGAGACGGATATAAGACAATCTTTTATTTAGACACGGAGGACGTATCTGGTTCAGTTTGATTCTTCACTGCCATCTTTGTTTTTTCAAGGTAAGTCACGGTCGTAGCAAGGTTTCCAAAACCCATTGAATTTAGGCTTTCAGATGGTATCACGACTATGGTATTACCTTGAACTTTAATTGATTCATAAAGCATATTGGATTGCCTGAGTGCATAGGCTACCGGATTGTCAGAATACACTTCTGAAGCCTCTTCGAACTTTTTTGCCACCAACACTTCAGACTCGCCATATGTCACTCTCGCACTTTTTTCCCGTTCTGCTTGGGCCTGCATTGACATGGCTGCTTCTAATTCTTGAGGGATTATTACCTGACGAATCTCAACTCCTGCAACCTCGATGCCCCAGTTGCCAGCTTCCTCTGAAATTATAGATTTGACATGATGGTTAATTTCTTCTCTCTTTGACAGTATGTCCTGAAATTCAGAAGAGCCTACGTTATTACGGAGCGTAGTTTGGGAAACTTGCTTTATCATTTCGTTAAAGTTCTCGACATTCAATATAGCATCTTTGGCTCTTTCTTCAACTATCTTGTATCTCAATATTGCGTCAATGGTTACGGGCACATTGTCCTTGGTAAGCATTCGTTCTGCTTTGAACTCTCTTACCTTTTCTCGAATGTCCACTACTAGAACATTTTCAATAAAAGGAATTCTGGTACGAAGCCCGGGACCTACTTGTCTACTGTACTTGCCCAACCTTAGTATAATAGAGCGTTCATATTGTTTTATTACAAACAAAAATGATGCTATAATTAGTATAATTCCAATCCCTGATACAATAAATGATCCGGCTAAGTTACCTGAAAAGGAACCGATTGTGATCCCAATAACGAGTATTATGATTCCTGATACAAAGAGTCCGGCAGAGCCCCGCTGGTTAACTATTCTATCGAAAGAGGCAAATGAAGACGGTGTAATCGACATCTCATCAATGGTTAAACTTGCCACGATTTAGCGTTTTCTACGCTTTACCTGCCTAATCATGGCTTTATTTTTTAAAAACCTCAGGATATCAAGCGGGAATATGATACTGTAAATGTATTTAAAGTTGAAGCATGGGATTTACAATAAGATCTCCAACCGACGATGGTAAATGCACACCGAAGGTAGTACTGAACCTTCGACTTGAAGTTGTTGTAATTTACTGCTTATTTTAATTGCTGACTAAGGGCATTCTTATACACTTTGTATGTTTCTGAAGTAGATATGTCTCCTGGGTTGTTTATCTTAACTGTCATGACTGAATCTTCAAATTTAGAAAGTTCTTTTTCGTAAAGATTTTGGGAACCTGTATATGAGATCAATATCAACGAGTTATCCTTTGTGGCAAAGGTGAAACCCTTTGCCCTGACGCTGGCATTTTGCCCATTACCTGGCATAATATTTTCACAGGTGTACGTTCCTTCTTCTCCTTTAATACCATTAATGGTAACTGGAGAGAAAGATAATGATTTGCAGCGAGGTACTTCAATACTATCTGATCCTGAACCTTGTGATGCAGTACCCAATGGATTTGTTAAATTAGATATTGTCGCCAATGCAGTGTTGTTCCTGTTATCAACAAACATAATGCTCATTGCAGACAAGCCATTGGGATTGGTGCCAAGTTGAAAAGGGCCCGTGGACACGATCTTTCCAAACGGACCTGAAAACTCAGTTCCTACCCATCCCTGAGGAAAAGCTATTTCAAAGCCATAATCCGGATTTTTATATGTCCCATTGACTGCCTTAAATGAGGAAAGCAAGCGCTTCAAGTCGAAACTGGAATTGTCTGTAATATCTGACAAATTAAAATTAAAGTCCTGGGCTAAGACTCTGGGTAAGCCCAGTGACAGTGACAGAACAAGAACAATTAATGCCAGAACAATCAAGCTGATCCTAGAATCGATGATTCGAGTGCGATTCACAATCATTGAATCTGATTGAACGGTATCTAGTTTAATTTAAGGATTGTTAGATCAGTAATTTATTTGCTTTATGTTGTAGTAAGCGTCATTCAGGTAGCAGCACGAGTCAAGAATATGATAGAACTTTTTTATTGATTTTTAATCTAATAATGGTTTAAAAGAAAAGGAACTATACTGTAACTTGAAATGATGCGGGGCAAGGTGCGACACTTATCTGCTATGGCGTACATTCTCATAATTTTACTGAATATGCAATATATTGCAAATGCGTTTAATTTTAATTACAGTTGGGCTCAGGTTCCACCTTTAGCGGTAGCTACGGTGGACCAGGCAAGTGTAAACGAACGTATGAATGTGACATTAGATGGTTCTGCCAGTTCCAGCCCTGAAGGTAGGCCCATTTCTATCTATAATTGGAGCGAGGTAGACACAAACCAACCAGTATTTTTAGTAAGAAACGGCTCAAAGGCGATTTTTCAAGCCCCGAATGTCACAGGTCTCAGTCCAGTCAATTATACTTTCAGACTAACAGTTACTGACGCCAACGGTTTGGTGTCAATCCCTTCGGACGTTAATGTTACTGTTAATAATGTGAACGAAACAGTCTTTCCAACACCCACAACATCACCCCTTCCATTTGAGCTGCCTCCCCATACAATTGGTACGTCCCCTGGAAATGGTTCTATAAATATACCAACCAAAGCTGATAAGCTCACAGCCACCTTTGACCAGGACATCGACTCAAGCTCAGCAAAGATTTCTCTAAAAGACACTACTGGAAACGAGATTCCAGCTGATTTTACGTCAGATGGACCCTCCGTTACCATCATTCCAAAATCGGACCTGAATCCAGGTACCAACTATACGGTTTCTATCGATCAGATAAGCGGCAAGGGCAAAACTAACGTTGGCTCTGTGATCTTTAGTTTTACAACAGTACCGGAAGTGACAACACCACCAACACCAACACCAACACCAACATCAGAAAATCATCCACCAGAAGCACAGAATCAGCAGGTTACGACCGAGGCTGGTAAACCGGTGGACATATCTCTTGGAGCAATAGATAATGATACTGGAGACTCTCTAACAGCTGCAATAGTAACACTTCCGCAGCCCAACCATGGCTCGCTCGGTCAAATAGACCAGAACACGGGGAATGTAACTTTTACTCCAGCCACTGGCTTTTCTGGAAATGATAGTTTCACCTTCAAGGTGATTGACAGTCATCAGGCTGAGAGCAATGTAGCCACTGTTTCTATAACTGTAACACCATCTGTCTCTACAACACAAGCGCAATTGCCACCGCCAAAACTGATTGAGAGTGCCCCTCAGAATGGGTCATCAGATGTGCCAACGACAATCGACAAAATCGAAGCAACTTTCAATGACAAAGTGAACATTGGATCAGCCACAATTACATTGAAGGATGATAGTGGAAAAAATATTCAAATTACTACAAGTGCGCAAGATTCTAAAGTAATTATTATCCCAAAATCAAAACTTAGTCCGAAAACTCATTATACTATTTCATTTGATCAGATGAAGACCGAGAATAAATCAAATCCCGGATCAGCCTCATTTTCGTTTACTACATCGGCAATTACTAACAATCCGCCTCTAATCGAGAAACTCAATGCATCGCCTTCTTCTGCTAAAGTCGGTGACCTCGTTATGCTCAGTATTGCAAACCCCGATTTGAAAGATGAGAATCCTTCGTCTTTAGTTTTGCACTGGCAGCAGACCTCGGCTATTCCCACTGTGAACCTTACTCTTTCGTCTGACAATAAGACAGCTAGCTTTACAGCACCTGAAGTAAAGCAAAATACTCCCCTTATATTCAAACTTACAGCTACAGATGAGGAAAATCAAACT
>JBBRRH010000140.1:0-6637 GCA_038201105.1 Nitrososphaera sp.
GCACCTACAACAAGACTTAGTTGCAGTAACAAATGAAGGGGCATAGATTTTTTATGCTGCTTTCTCACATAGTTACGATCGTCCAATCTCCTCAGGGTCCTATACATGTTTATGATTGTTATCCCTGACACTGCACTAACTAATAATGGCATAATCCATCCTGTATGCATCATTGTAAAAACAATCCAAGATACACCGGCCATGCTTGCAGCGATGTATATAGCTACCTTAACTGTATTTTCCCGCCCTATTACTATCGGAATTGTTTTTCGTCCTGCCGCCTTGTCTCCTTGAACATCTGCAACATCGTTAAACGGTGAGGTTATGAACACCATTCCTCCGAGCATCGAGGCAATATAGATAGTAAGGAAAATTGGATTATATGGAATATTCAAACTAGTTGTGACGTTCAATGACCACAATGATGTAGCCCCAAGTGTGATACACAGCATCATAGCTACTGCAATTGCAAGCGTTTTTACTACAAAACGATCCTTAAGTGAGATCTTTGGAGCAGAATACATAATACCTATTGATACTAATCCGAGGGAAATAACAATGCCCGTCATATCGTTGCCAATTAAACACAACAATATTCCCAAGGTATTTGTCATGGTAACAAATACCCATGCCTGAGTTTTTGATACTTTTCCAGTTGCAATTGGTCTGTCCTTTCCGTTTGCACGGTCCAGGTTAGAGTCTACTAAATCGTTCAACACGTACATACCGACTATAATCATAAAAGAACCAAGCGGGAGAGTAACAGAGTTTAAAACTACGCTAACGATATATCCGGCATTCTGAGTTAGATCAAATACTGCATTAGGAAGACAAAAAATACCTGCTAGGGTAGCAAAGGCGTAAATCATCCCCCATCTCTTTCGATAATTTAATAACATTAACTGCGATACAGCAAAGTCCCTAACGCTTCTAACAACATCATTCTTGATGATTATGTGCGATGGAGAGTAGTCGATTACTTGGGCCATATTGAGCCGCTCTCCTTTGTCCTTTTTATTGTCTTTGGCGCAGAATTTGGCTGAATTTGGCTAAAATTCACGTATGTGCCTTATATTTTTGATTCCTACTCCAACTCAGGAGAAAAACCTAGTGCATTAGCACGTTAAGACTACTTCGGACTAATTCGATCTGAAAGTAATTCTATCAACTACGCTGAGGATGAAATTATCCTCCGAAAAACTACAGAAATGATTGAAGTGACTTTAATAATACGTCGAATTATTCAATTATTGATTTTTTACAAGTACATTCTCTATTGTCGAGTCATCTAAAATTGTTTTAATGAGCTTCACACGCTCATGTTCACCTATCTCAGCGGAAGATTGAATCGAATCAACTGCTTTGAGCTTCCAATAGTTCTTTGCTGCATTTTCTATTTCCATTTGAGCATGATAAACAACAGTACCCAAGGCAGTAAGAGAAAATTTTCCTTTGTTTCTCTTAATGAGTCCGACCCGCAATAACTTACCAGTTCTCGAATAGTACTGTTTCCTTGTAAATCCTTTAGAGTTTTTGAGCTCCTCACTTCCACTAGCACCTCTTGCAATGGAATTGAATAGATCTAATGAACTACCGTCCGCAATTGCTTCTATGATATCTGCAGGAGAATCTAACTTCATTAATTTTCCTAGTTTTAAATTAGGGCGTGCAGTATAAAGACATAAGTTCTCCAAAAATGGAGAATTTATGGTAACAGTTTCCTCTCCTAACGAAAAAATGGCAGATAACCCGATTTTTCTGATTAATGGCCTACCGTATTTGATGGATTGCATTCGCTGGTGTCATAGTAGCAGTTAACATGCCAGTTTACACCTCTTAATCATGATTATTAATATACGATATCTTGAATTTAATTTGGTTCTGCATCCTTTCAATTTGCGCCGCATGGTATTTCATTTTTGTACCGTCACTATCAAGTTTTGCAAAATCACATTGTTTCGGAGCATTCCTGAGATGACCCCATGTTTTCTCCGTTGTGACATTAGTCGAAGATTCACACACTGTTCGAATTTGTTCTGCAGCCAATCTTTTTCATCAACTGACAACGAAGCCATGGATTATGTTTTTTGTTGTAGTACTTACAACAAGATGCCATGTTTTTGAAATCAAACTGTTAAAATTGTCGATTCACTAATAGATTAATCGTCAACTTCATATCTCCTTTCCATTAACAAAAGACTACCGCATCTATTTTCATCAATGCGATCTTGGGACGATTTGAAAGAAAATATAAATAAATTAATTTGTAAAGAATGGCCCTCTGCGTTTGATGAAAGATAGGTGTAGAAAACCTCTGTGAATGTGAAATGGAAGAGTTGTGGTGTACATTATGTTATCCATTTATAGAACAGTTTTTCTATATTAATAGACAAAATAACCGGCAAATTGAATGAGCAAAAACCAACTTTGACATTCACTGGGCATATAATGTTTAGCCAATCATTGTGCTTTGTCCTGCTAAGTAGAATTCGGTCGGTATCCGAATATGTAAATCGACTTCTAATGGTCCAGAATTACTATATCCAATCTTGAAAGAACTAATATAGAAGGGTATTTGGTTTATGATTTATGACATGCAAATGAACGATAACTATGATAACTCTTTTGTGGATTGCGAAAGGGAGGGTCTGTATAAAGCCATATACGCTCGGCGGGATGTCCGCTCAAATTTCATCGATCGTGAAATTCCAGACTGTATTTTAGCGCAAATATTGAAAGCCGCGCACCATGCCCCTTCCGTAGGTTATTCTCAACCATGGGATTTCATCTTAATCAAGGATTATGCAAATAGACTTCTAGTCAAAAATTCGTTCATTAATGAGAGAGAGAAATCAATTTCTTTACTAAAGGGAGATAAAGAGAGACAGAAATTATATCTTCGTCTAAAACTAGAGGGGATAGTAGAATCTGCTATCAATATATGTGTGACTTATGACCCTACAAAATTTGGACCATTTGTACTTGGAAGAACATCAGTGCCCGAAACTGGCGTATACAGCGTATGTTGTGCAATTCAAAATCTTTGGTTAGCAGCTAGAGTCGAAGGAATAGGAGTTGGATGGGTTAGCATTCTATCTACCGCTGATCTTAAAAAGATTCTCTCAATACCAGATCATGTCCTGCCCGTAGCATATCTTTGTCTTGGATATGTTAATGAATTTTCTGCCAAGCCTGATCTTGAAAATGTTGGATGGTTAGAGAGAATGGCTCTGAAGGATGTAATACACTATGAAAAGTGGAAGGGTTTACAAAATGATCTTTGGAATGATCTTCACAATTCATTTGACGAAGTAAGATAATTTCTTGTTCCATTTTTCGAAATCAGAGAAAAAACAGTATCTATTTGGAGACACTAATTTTCGCTTAATAGAAATGATATGCCCCTCAAGAGGAAATAATGACTTCGTACTTGCTAGAAGGAAATGCCAGATTGCGGATTGCAAAACTATCCAATCTTATCTACCATTTCTAATGAAATTGGTTTTGCTAAAAAATGCCTGATTGGGGCTTCGGTATATAGATCAACTTTCACTCATATTTGTAATATGTAGACATACTTCATAGTCAGATTTATAATTTCGATGTGAGTAAAGTCATTATGACAAAAAATTCCCCATATTTTCTTGAGTCAATGAATGCAATGCAGATAAGAAAAAAAGTAGATGAAAATACTGTTGCTGTGCTCGTTTTTGGTGCATGCGAGAATCATGGTGATCATATGCCATTTGGATCTGATTTCATTTTTCCTCTCGAGATTGCAGATAGAGTAGCTAAAATGGCAGAAAATGTCATAGTTTTACCGGCTGTGCCATATGGAGTAAGCTTGCACCACAACGGCTTTCAGATGACATTGAGTCTCCAATCTGATACATTAGTAAAAATCATTACTGATATTCTCAACAGTTTAATCTCTAATAATATAAATCGAATTCTTATAATAAATGGTCATGATGGGAATATTGCTCCTATAGAAGATGCTGCTAGGTCAATAAAAGACATGCATCCAGAAGCCACAATTTGTTGCTTAGAGTCATGGTGGACATTGGTTGGACAGATAAGGAAGGATTTATTTGACATATGGAATGGATTAGGACACGGTGGAGAAGCGGAGACATCCGCAATGCTTGCAGTACGTCCTGACTTGGTCGATATGAATCTTGCACCTAGTGACATAATTCCTAAATTACCTACCAATGTGAGAATCTATTGGAATTTTGATGAACTTACAGGTACTACTGGATCTCCACGAAATGCTAGTATTGAAAAGGGCAACGCAGTTTTGGAAACGATTGAAAGTGTATTGCTCTCTCTCATGCAAGAAATGGATCAAAATAAATGGAAATACGGAATAAATGTAAATCAAGATAAAACAAAGTGAATTTAAACTTCTGAATAAATGAATTCAGTACGTATTCATACAGGGAACGTCCTTTGTCCATTTGTCATAAAGAATCCATAATTATTCTTCATTTCAGTAGAATGATACGGATATTTAAGTTGCTATTTGTTGGTAATAGGGCTCTTAAGCATGATAAAGAGGATCACCCAACGAGTGCAAGTGATGCTTGAAATACTCGTGGACCTGTGAACAGGTCAGTGACTAAGAACAAGACCACACTTCTTCTCGGGTTATGGGAAACCAGTAAATAGATTATTTATACAGAGATGTAAGTCAGATTAAATTTGATTTCTTATTATTTCTTCTAAACTCGGAAGAGCTATGGCTTCAGACGAACTTATCATAATTCTTCAACTCCTTGTACGTGACCATACCCTATACTTGTAGCCCCCAAGAACATCCCACATTCCTCATTAGGACATATGAAAACTGCGCATCTCAAACCTGGTGCATCTGCATTATCTGGATAGACGATTCGTACGTCTACATCTCTTTCAAATTCTTTCTTGCAATGAGGACACTTAGCCATAACAGTTTATCTTCCTCGTAAAATAAAAAGGATATGACATGTTGGATAGGCATAGGAATACCATAGGATACCCTTAGTAATACTGTATTATAGATAGTAAAATGAATGTCCCGCAATGCCCTCCCCAGACCATAATAGTGGGGCATTGCCTAGCTTGGGCCTAAAGAATTTTTGTCTCTCTTTTTCTTGCAATTAAAACATCACTATATGAATATCTGGTGGGGCAGAGTAACCCTAAGGTAGGTTTGTATTAAATTAGGATGATCATAGGGTTTTGGTTCGGCTTACATTCTTAAAATAAGATTTTACATTTCTTTTACGCTCCGACGGCTAACAATTACATTATCTCTAGCAATTCTTACATATTGTTCATCTATCTCAGTCCCAACAAATTTTACATCGAGATTGATACACGCTGACGCAGTAGTACCTGCACCAATAAAGGGATCGTAAACTACCAAATCAGGTCTTATGCCATGCAACATTAAGCAGAATTTTGGCAACTTTTCAGGAAATACTGCGGGATGAGGTCTTCCCTTTTGAATAGTCGCATAAGGGATGAACCACACATTACCTCTGTCTCTCTTATCCTGTTTCGTAGACTTCCACCGACCTATGTTAGTCTTGTCTTGATATGGTACACCTATGGATAACTTATCTAGTGGAGTTTTAAGTGTCTTGGAAAAATGAAAAATGAACTCATGAAGGTCTGTAAGAAAACGGCTACTAATTATTGGTTTAAAATGACCTACGGAAAAACTATCTCGGACTTGCGAATTCTTGCCAACATCAACTTTATCGAATGAAATTGATTTTATCCAATGAATTGTGTTCTGTAACTTGTATCCAGCCTTCAAGAATTCCTGCAATACTTGAAATGGTATCAGTGGATCCAATAGTGTACCCCCTATATTCAAAAAGAAAGACCCATTATCTCTCAATATAGGCATACTTAGTTTAGCGACCTTATTCATCCATTTCAAATATTGTCGCCTACTAATTTTATCATTGTACATGCTATATCCTTTGTCTATGTTGTATGGCGGAGAAGTAACAATAACATCTACAAAGAACTTTTGTCTGCATGCTCTTCTCATGAACTTAAGGCAATCTTCATGATAGATGTTGTCAACCATTATGTGTTGTGCCATACCACATCAGTGAATGTAGAGAAATGAAGAGTATGGAAATAGGAATGGATCATTAGCTTGACACAATGAATTCGAAGCCATGGCCAAAATACATGATTGATAGCTGTAATTTAACATTAATGACTCGGAGAAGGATAAACAGTTAAGATAGTGGCTATTATTTTAACACCTGTAGCTTTATGCCATTCCATTGAACCACGACTGTATTGAATGCTCTTGGTCAGAAGGAATACTCATATCAAAGGTGGTTAAATGTTTCAACAGATAATCAAGATTACGAGGCTGTTGCGAACTTTAAAGGGATCATTTACTCAAACTGGGAGAAAAGAAATATGATGATCTACTTCAAAAGCGGCAAGTATTAAATATCTAAGTCACGAGGATACTGTAGAAGATGCTTTGATTAAAGACCTAGTCAATCCAACTAAATTTAACCTTATGGTTGGAAAACTGGGGGATGTCCTTATAAAAGCACTCGATTTGCCACTTGGTTATGCCATCAACTGGGGACGTATATGGTCTCTCTGGCCTGTGCAC
>JBBRRH010000141.1:0-6287 GCA_038201105.1 Nitrososphaera sp.
CTATCTCGCTGCTGTAAATAGGGTAACAGAGTTAATAAAGAAAAATACACTTGATTCAAAACTCAGAAATGAAAACTATTGTAAGACAAAGTTTGGAATGCATGCCACGCAAGTAATCATGGACGCAGTAGATAGTTCAAGAAGGTAGTAATAATATTCCATACACATTATGAATTATCAAATACGGCAAAGCATACCAAAAATTAACTAACGACTTCATTTAACATCATGTTCTTAAATTATTAAGTGATATTCTGACCCCCGTCTATCGCAACCAACTTGAAATCCGTGCCTTCTGCGAAGTCTCCCATATTCTCTCCCCGTACTCACTCTACCTACACTGAAACGTCAATGGGTCCATGATGTACCAAATTCAATGCATCAACGACAAAAACAGGGGAAGAAAAATAAGAACGAAATGTGTAGCTCATGATAATGACAAAGAATCAACACATGAAACATTTTAAAAGCGAAAAAGAGCAAAAACGGCAGCACAACAAGCAGACGAATTTGTTTCTTCACCTTCAGTGAGGGGCATAAGCGTTTCAAATTTCAATTTATGAGTATGGATGAGTATGGACTATTATTACTGTACGAAGAGTTAATAAATAAGAGTCAGGACATAGGAAACATATAGGATTTTAATTCTTACAACTTCATTTTGATCTTGATACTCATCCTTATATTCAAGAGATAGTTTGCATAATAGTATATGGAGAATGGCAATTCAAAGCCTGATGATGCCAAGATCAAAGATGAATTAGGACGATATAAACCAATCAAAAGACCTTCAGCCGATATTGATAATCCACTGGTTAAGATGTTAGATTCCGTAGTTAATGGACTTGAACAATCTTTGGGCAAACGCACATATCTTTGTGGTAATCCCGATTGTGGGACATTAATAATATTTCATAAGAACGAACAAAGACCTCTAGTATGTCATAGATGTGGAAGCGAAATCGATTGGGAAGGAGAATACATATCAAGAATCAAGGTATGTCCCAAATGTAACAAAGAATATGACACTAATGCAAATTACTGTCCGTTCCATTCTCCGCCAGTTTCATTAATAGAAAAAGAAGTAGAAAAGTAGAATTTATAGGCCTTTTCTCTACAAGCTCGTTATTTTGATAGGGAACGCATACGTCTAGCTTGAGAAAAGACTCTTGTTGCCTTAGATAATATGTAACTTCCTTGCACATGACTTATGATAATAATTTCTACGATATCCACAACTTACTAGGACATCTTTTTTGCTAAAGAGTAAATTACAAAAATGGCACTTACCGTCTTGTCTTCTCTTGATGATGCAGAGGATCCGACGCATTATGATCGGTCTAACTTTAGAAAATACTATAGGTTGAACCAAATGATACTTAATTACTTGTCCTCCTGTGGAAGTATTTATTTTTTTCGTAGAGACGTTAGCATTGGGAAGCAAATACACGTGTAAAAAATTGTATGAAATGTTTCTAAATGAGAGAATAACATCTTATGGTATACGCCATTTTTTGAGTGAAAATTTAACCGAAATAATGATCAAGATACTCCGCAATGCTCTATTGGGTATGATCAGAACCATTGAGGATTTGATTGAAGGATTTCCACATGTAATCGAAGATAGAGCAGTAGATGTATTACTGGAAAAATGAAACTTTGTAAAAAAAGCTGACGATGAAATTCTATCCCAAAATGAGAGTAATATTGCAGAATATAATCCATCATTTTTTTCAATGCAATGATTAATGATATTGTAGACCAGATACCATGACGAATCAGTTTGTGGGGGATTGAATTTCTCTTACACTCAAATTCTTGAAATCCCATACTATATTGTCAGATCTAAACGTGATTATCGGACCTCCATTTGTAATTACATAATCTTTAGGTTTACCGCAATTTGCACTATAAAATACTGAATCTGGACTATTAGAATACCATCCACCGTTATCTATTAAATCTGTTACCTTAATCCAATGACTGTTCGCCTTGTCATCGAGATACGACTCCATCCTGACGGCATTATTGTTGTCAATATTATAAATTACAATCTTCCATCCAATCCATCGACCAATGAGGGAATTCGTAACTTGGGCTTCCGCTCGTTTATCGGTATAACCACCGGTATGCCATATCTCCTTTGCCCAAGAGACAACTCCATTAACTTTGATTCCACCTTTCAGAGAAGTACCTTCACATGGAATAGAACTATCATGCCTTCCACCCCTTGCATACCATACAAGGGAATTGTATGGAGGCTCCGCGGATACTACTCTAGCATACCCGGTAATTTCAACATTCTTCCACTCTTCAGCTCCCGGAGGGGTATTAACATTCATTCTTACCTCGTAATCGTACTTGCCAATGTTTGGCCTCCCACTTATTTGCCATGAACCGTCGGGCTGTTTAGTTATATTGGATTTGGGATTGAATATCCCATCACTTTTGGGATCGGTCATACTGATAAACCATTCTCGACCTCCTGATTTGGTGGGATACATCCCTAGTATCCCAAATTTATCTAACAGCTTACTGCTATTAGTAACAAAAAGAGAGGGTTTTGTAATGTACCAGACAAAGTAATAAGATGACACTATAACTGCAATAATGATACCCACTATTATGACGTTCTTCCTTCCGATTAGATATGAAGACCTCTTAGTCATTTTAATACTAATAGAGTTTAGTGGGAGTAATTGAAGATAAGCTCAATCGCGTCAGATTTACTATCAAAATTCTCAAAATCCTATAATCTCATAAGTACAATTTGACTGCCATCAATCTCATGTTCATAAAGTATATTGCAAAAAGCAAGCTATCAAAGTAACCTCAGTTATGATATTATTTGAATAAATTTCCAACGCAACCAACTGCGCCTTTAGAGTTGATCCATCATTTTGCTGGAAATGGATCTTTATTCGCCAACCATGCCTATTCCATATAGAGATCATTAATACCATCACCAGTAATTATCTATCACTTAAATTGAGTGGCCAATAAGGTAGGAGTACAGAGGGACAGTAAACGTTATTCTGTTTTTACGCATTTTTGATCCCATTTATGGCGGAACTACCAAAGCAATACTTCGTGGATATCCGTTAGTTTAGCCCAGACATGATTTTAACCTAATTGACAAATTCGTGATATTAAATTACGACGATTTAATAAAAAGCAAGTCCATCGTAAGAATAACTAATGGATGTAATCAAAAAATTACTATTCAATGCTCATAACGATGCGAAACTTCTAGAGTGGGATCCAGATAATACGTTTAACACGAATCCAAAGGATCTCGAAACTGGGTTAACTAAACTTTTTACAAAAATGTCAGAGCTGCAATATAGAATGTATGTCGAGAAAAAAAACTCGCTTCTTATTGTACTGCAAGGTATGGATACCTCTGGAAAAGATGGAACAATAAGGCATGTTATAACTGCATTTCATCCTGTTAGTTGTAGAGTAGAATCCTTCAAAATACCATCTACAGAAGAGTTAGCACACGACTACTTGTGGAGAATTCATAAGGTTGTACCACAAAGAGGATTTATTGGGGTATTTAATCGCTCACACTATGAAGATGTTGTTGAAGTTCGTGTCCAAAATTTGGTACCTCGAACAGTTTGGTCACAACGATACGATCAAATCAATCAGTTCGAACGATATATGGTAGAAAATAATGTAAAGGTGATAAAATTCTTCCTACACATTAGTAAACAAGAACAAAAGAAAAGATTACTCGAAAGATTGTCTGATCCGTCAAAACGATGGAAAGTCAACGAGGATGATTTTAAAAAGAGAAAAAAATGGGATCAGTATATGCAAGCCTATGGAGATGCAATTAGTCAGTGCAGTACGCCTTGGGCACCCTGGTATATCATCCCTGCGAACAAAAAATGGTTCCGTAATTGGGCAATCGCAAAGATAATTGTAGCAACATTGGAGCAAATGAAAATTAAATATCCTATGTATATTCCCCCTAAAATAAATGATAACTCAAAGTCAAATTAGCTCTTGTGCATTATCTAAATACTCTTCCTTGCCACAAATGATAAGAGATAATGTAATGAACAATGCAGGTTAATGACTCCGTCAATCGTATTCTGTTACACTGCCGCTTCTATTACATTACTGGCAGGAAGCCCATTTAATCTTCTTCTTTTAAGATACAAACTTTAAGCATCTATAATAACAGCTTCATCATATTTGTTATTATTTTATTGTCAGTGTACTACTGGTGTTAGGACTGTAACCGAGCCTGTCATCCATGGGTGTACGTTACACACATAAGTATAAGTCCCAGGTTTTTCGAATGTCACAGTAAATTTAGTTATTGGAGGGCCTTCTGGGGGTGATTGTCCTCCAGGCCAAAGCCAGCCAGAATTAAGATAACTCTCTGTTCCATCCATTGTATAGTTTGAGTTTGGGATCTCTATAGGATACCAATTTACACCGCCACTCATGCACGACCCCCAAAGAAATATTCCTGAGATGGAGAGAGTCTTTCATTATACCGATGTATCTACATCGAAGGGCTCTCCCACTCCCTGAAGAGTGATCCTACAACTTTAAAGTAAAAATTAGATTCCATTTTATGGGCTGTACAAGACTTTGTGAAGAGATTGGCATGTTACATGCCTCATACCGTGATGGGGTAAAGTTTTGTTCTAGGTGTCAAATCTATCTTTTTTCTGAGAAGGTATTATGTCCTTGTTGTAATACTAGATTGCGATATAAATCGCAGAGAAAATTGTAGGCGGGGCTTGACTAAGCATACTATCGAAAGAATTTATGAAATAAACTCAATGGCAACGCATTGACATGAACGAACTAGCTGACTACCAACATCCTAATGTGAATTATTCCAGAATATGTCATCATCTTGATCCAAACAATCATCACATAATCGGTCGACAAATCAAGAGTGAATCAAGATCTTTGGATATTATGCACTTCCTTTCTGTTTACTTGGATCATGAAGGACTTTGTTCATGTTGGCAGCAACTATATCAAGAACAGGCTCTTTATCATCAAGAGTTGGCTTGGCTTGTAGGTCGTGATGTTCTGGAGAATGTCCAGTATATGATGATGCTATATCCGGTCTATTTCTATCTTGTAATTCATCCACAACTAAATTTCTGACCTGGCTTGCCGTAACTACTACGGGTTCACGTTTTGGACTTGATTTTCGTCCTCCGGATACAGTTCTCTTCCCTGTTTTATTCATGTGATTGTCCTCTCTTACCGGTGACCTGATCTGCGATTTTATTTTCTTTGTTGCTTTCTTTGCAATATCTCTAGCCATTAGAAAAGGTACACCTGATCGACCAACAGTTTGTGCTAGTCTATTCGTATCAAATTTTTCGACCCTTCCACTGGATCTTTTGACTACAATCTCTTTCTTTAAAGCGGCCTTACGCCTTTGTGGCGTTTGTCTTATAGTTTTCAATGTCTTTGGTCGTCGGGCACGGGTCACTTTTCTTCTAGTCGTACGCTTCGTACTAGCGCTTATGTTTCGTTTAACTTTTATCTTGTTCTTTTTACTACCAGTCTTAATTCCCCTTTTTCTTTTTAATTCTAGACGATGTTTTCTTTGCTTTTGACTTCGACTTCAATGAATTTAATCAGAAAACATACAAAAATAAAGGCTATAAGAATTTTTACCAAAGGCTATCAATATGAGAGATAAAGGCGCACCAACAATCATGTCTATTAGAGTAAGTGGCAATTCTCTATGACATAAAGATTTGAGATAATCGGCACATCGCAAGGAACCATGGTAAATCAGATTTTTCCAACGTTGAGTATGAGAATGACTAGTGATCTACTATATGTATCCCTAGTCATCGTCTAGCAAAGATTAGCCTCTAGAACTGCTACACGGTAACAACCTAAGCTATAGAAGCCATGAATTTACTAATAATTCAAGAAAAACAATAATTACCGCGTTACATTAAGTTCGTTTCATACATTGTGTACATTTTGATGCGGCCAAATTAATTCTCCACACAAGACCCAGAGTGATGAGTTTCATGAAATATTGGAAAAGCTCATCACTGTTTCATCTTTTTCACATTTTCCCATCCATTCTTCTAAGTCTAACAGTCAAAATCTATGTTTGATACTCCTGAGGGTACCCAAACGAGAGAAGCTCTATTCAATCCATTCGCTTCCCATGTCAGTTCCTCATGTATGTCACACTATCAATAGCCGGGTAGCAGAAGTAGTTTACAACTCGGCTGCCTAACTTATAATATTGATCATTAAGAAAATTTTAGATAGCTGAC
>JBBRRH010000142.1:0-6274 GCA_038201105.1 Nitrososphaera sp.
ACCGTCATGATACAAATTGTTAACGTAAATTTCATTCTCCTGTAACTATTCACGTCACTCCTGTCAAATACTAATTATTAAACTTTTTCCTGTAACTATCTTATTGGTATTTATGATATATAATTGAAACTTATAATTGCTCCTTCTTTTACGTTCTTTTTCGATCGCGTCTAGTTCTTCCTTAGGAACATTATCACTTATTCGGTCAGTTGGAGCACCGATGTCCGAGGATCTATCAACTACGGGACATGACCTTTCCGATCTGTCGTAGTAAGTCGCATACATTTCGTCGGAACGTGCAATAGCGGGGCTAACAGGACAGTCATCCTCTTCATTTTCGATTTCGTCTTCTGGCGTGTTATCATTCTCATATTGAGGGTAAACTGCTCCCTTACTGTCTATACCATGCTCTTGCGTTTTTTCTATCTCTGATTCACCAGAAGCGATAAACTCACAGAAAGATTCAGTATTTAGGGTATAACTTGTAACATTTGTTGGATTTGGAATTGCTTGTTCTGGAGGGCCCGTAGGGCAGAAACATCCATAATTTGTAATTCTTTTTGTAAGACGTACTCTGTCTTGGCCACCGGGTGGCTCAAACGATTTGTCAGATTCTGGTTTGCTCTTGTTAAAAATATCCTCACGAGGGACAGGTACCGGCGCATAAACAGGGATCTGTCCCATAATTTCATCATAATCTGGTTGACCTTCTTGGATTTTCTGGTCAATATCGATACTCTCGGTGTCCTCAACTAAATCGGTTTTCAGATTAATATTTCCATTTGATTGTTCGTCCAAAATACCTTCCTCAAAATGTCTGACTGCTATGCCCATCTGGCCCCGGACTTTTACGATGAAAGAGGCATAGTATTTCTTTTTAGCGAGGTCTCCGTTAGCATTTGCAATTTTAAAGCCAAGCCATGCTTTGCGTAATCCAGCCCACGACTTTCCAAGGGTCCGACCACATGGCAACATGGCATTCCTTCTTTCCTGAGGATGCAAGCCCATTTCATTTGGTATGTAACGTGATAAGGCGTCTTGATTAGGAGTTCTCGACTGGGACTTTAATGATTTAGCGTCTTTCGCTGTCTTGTTACGTGAAGTTCTATAACTGCAATATCGCCCTTTTCTTACCTTTATCAAAAAATCTACCACTTCAAGCCTGAATGTTCACAAGAGTTCTCACGTAAATGGAATATGAGAGGTCATTGCAGATCCCAGCATAATTACGAACCTATGCCGTTCGATCATACTAAACCTCCGTCCTCAGTCGGAGTAAAAACAGGTTTTTCTACGCCTGAAAAAGACACGGGGCTAACAATTGCAATCGGCAAACTCCAAAAAATCATGAGAGATGTCATTATTTTCGAACAACTCGCTTCAGGACAAACGGCAACTCCAGGTAGCATCATTCCGATGTTATCACCTGAGTCAGCGATCAACCACATGTTAGATAATTACTTGATTGTAAGGAAAAAAGAAATCGAGGGAATATCAGGATATGTTTGCAAAGACTGTCTGACATTTCAATTCTGTTATATAAAGGACATAGGTTCTGATTTGACGGCAAAAGAAAGACATCGATGTAGGCCCGCTGCGGTAAGTCATGCAAATGGACTTAAAAATAGGGTGTTTGAACAAAACTCTCTCCAGTTGGAATCTGTCGGTTATCTGGCAATGCTAACTGACTTGGTTTTTGGAGACCAAAAATATGTAACCGTCTCAGATAGTGAAATCAAGCTTTTTGAGACAAATATTTCGAGCATTCAAGAATTCAAAATTGGAGGTTTCCATGCACCTGTATTCAGGTTAGATACCATCACACCTGAACATTGGGCTTGGGCTGCGATTCATCACCGGACCCTTCCTCTTAAAGATGATGGATTGCGAACAATCTTGAGTAATGTGAGAGGCACGTATGCTGTTATATCAATTCAAAAAGGCACTTACGCTGGCCCCCATTTGCTTTCCATTTCAAATTAAACAAGGATAAATTAGATAGTATTCCATTCATATTCATGCGTTACTCGACAAGCAGTTCAAGATGTAACAACGTAAGAACGCCCGACACATCGTATAGATCATGAAAACTATGCTTAATTACACTTAAACCCATCAACTTTAATTGTGAAAACTATTGCCATTAAAGACGACGTATACAACAAACTTGTTGCTCAGAAAGGAAAAGATGAGAGTTTTAGTGATTTATTCGAAAGGCTTGTAGAAGAAAGCCTCCATAATGGGATTGATGTCGCCATCACAGCAATAACAATGTACGAAGCACTCTATGGACTAATGAAGTATTCAAAACCATTTCATCATTTATTCTCATTTCATGTGTATGAATTTAGCAGTGAAGACGCCAAACAGTCCGCAAGACTGGAAATTGGCCTAGAAAGAATGGGCAAAAATATTAAAAGAACTAACATCACGATTGCATCGACAGCTATCAACAAAGGGGCGACCTTGTGCACTTTTGACAATGAGTTTGAAGCCTTGGAAGATTTCGGGTTGAGAAGATTCAGATAAAAGCGACTCCTATCGATCTCAGCTAGCTTTCGCAACCGCTTTTTTGCGTTGGTGTCAGCCGATCTTCTGATCAAAATACTTACGATGGTTATGAGTTAAGTACAGCATTATCCAAATAGCTCAACTTCTTATTATGTATAATCAAGAAAGGAAGGTTTTACCATGCAAGCGTTACTAGAATCGAGAAACGCAGAAGATAAATAGATGAGACACGACAACGATTTGTAAGCCAGGTCGTATAATAGTAAGACCTAATACCTGACCGGGAACTTGTAATGGTCATCATCAAAATCGAACAGATGTGAAGCAGAAGAGTACGTTCCTTTAGTTCATTATTCAAATTGCTGTTGTAAAGTACGGCTTACTCCCATTGACCATGTTACTAACAACATTATATTAAGGCTTTAAAAACGACAGCATATGGCATTGGTCTAGTCGGTGTTGATTTCAATGGAAACTGGATTACAAATTTGTCCTAGGTCCATGCTGGGCCAAATTACCACATGAACCTGATTCACCACAACCGTGATTTTGTTGATTGGCTTCTTGAGATACCTTGTTGTCATTACCCTTCTGAAATGCTCAGTCAGCCTTTCAGACCTTGACGCGAAGTGATCAAAGTTGCAAAATACGCCACCAGATCTTAATATGGAATAAATTCTGAATACAGATCGGTTTTTGCGTTCGCGTTCTTGTTTTAAGTGGTGTATAGCCAGGCTGGATATTACTGCATCAAAATATCATACACTTGGAAGATGGGAGTCTAGATTATGCTGAATGATACTGACAGAGTTTTCACTTCCAAATCGTCTCTTAAGAGCCCTGAGCATGGCCGGAGAAAAGTCCATTGCTACTTATTTTGCGGATGGGAATTTAGTTTTTAATATCTTTATCAACCTTCCATCGCCTGTACCTAAAACAAGAACTTTTCTAGTTGTTTTTGGAATAAAGTCTAGTAGTACATTCTCGCCCTTGCTTCTGGGAGGGATTTTATCTGCTCTCTCGAGATATCCTTGTACTCGTTCTGAAGATAACCAGCGACTAGGATCATTAATTCTTGGATTCAATTTGTCTATTTCTAACATTTTCAATTTGGGGCATATATTTCAGCAACACAGACACCGCTATCATCGGTACATCGTTAAGAACTGTTAGTAAAAGGAAATATCCATGCAAATTCTCTGTGTCCCTTCTGACTTTTACATGTGGTCGCCATTCTCTTCATATCAGTATCAATCCTATTCCGCCTTGAACCACAGGTCACATTCGAAGACTTCGGTCTGTCTTTTTAAGAGCAATTAACTTATCTAGTAGTTGATTCTTCTATAAGATTACAATGCATAAATGGGGGTCAATAGAGAACAAAACACAATTTACGATAGGTCTGTTTTTAATTTTTATTTCTTTAAGTATTTCAATAATACCTTCTACTTTGCAAAGTGCCTCAGCAGTTGGCTGTATTAATTGGGCAGGTTTGCAAGACGATGACTGCGATGGACTTGCGAATGCGTGGGAGACTGCCATCAATCCAGCTACTGGGCTTAAGGGATTTTATGACCCAAATAACGATCACAGAGGAATAGCCTTGAAAGACGCTAACCCTCTACACAAAGATCTATACGTTGAGATTGATTCTATGAGTGGCAGGGCTCCGTCAGATGCAGCCATTAATGATGTCATAGCCGCATATATTGGGGCGAACGTTTGGAACCCTCTTGGCGGAGGGGCCGGTGTTAAGTTACATGTCGAAGCAACCACAAGCCCTCTGATACCTTTGGTAGGGTGCACCGCCATCTGGTCGGGGTTCGACGCTCTGAAGGCCGCTAACATTGGTACTCAAGTAGACCGTGCGAGTAATACAAACCAACTTTTAGAAGAAAGCAATGTGAAAGTTTACGGCCTCTTCATTAATTCTCAATGCGGTAATACAGGATCCTCGGGGATTTCCGAAAATCCTGGCAACGATTTTGTGGTTTCGCTTGGCTCATTTAACCCAGTGGGAGGAAATTCAATGCAACAGGAATCTGCTTTCATGCACGAGTTAGGTCATACTCTCGGTCTTGATCATGGAGGCAGCGCGCCGACTCCTGATTGCAAGCCAAACTTTCTAAGTGTAATGAGTACGGACCTCGAGTTTACAGACGACGTCCCTGGAAGGAATTTAGATTATTCTCGAAACACGGGTTCCCTGACACCTCCTCTCATATCCATGGATCCATTGCTTGCAGGAACAACGGGGCTAGATGAGTCAAGAGGGGTTGGAATAGGTCTTCCGACTCCGCCTTCTCCAATTACTGTCGTCGGTAAGCAAAATCAGCCAACACCAAACAGGGACTTGATAAAGCCCCCTACCGACCACTCGCCTGTGAACTTTAATAGGTTAGATGGGTCTGCGGAGACCGGACAGCATATTGCCGTTCACAATGTAGGAAGGCCGGGCTGTGATAATTCGAACAGTAATATGCCAGTTGATTTGTACGGTTACTGGGACTGGATAGGTGCAACCTTCTGGTCCTGGTCCTACAGAAATGCGAATTATCAGTTACTTGCCAGTGAAAGCACCTCAGGCGATAGTTCTGACAGATCAAATTCGTCTCAATCAGGAGCTAGTGTCGGCCAACTACAGCAGAGCGGTGGCGCAGAGAACGACAATCAATCTATAGCGTGTAACCCGTTAGAGAAATCTTGCGAGCTATCCCCATGCGACCCCCAAGATAAGGCCTGCACTTTTGTAAAGGAAACTAACCTTACTGAAACAGCAAACGAAAGCTATGATTATGGAAACAGGACTAATAGTCACCAAGACCAATCCTTTGAAGACATAAAGACCGCTCTTGTCGCTAACCTCCTTTCAATTAACAACAAAATACAGTCTCTCCCCCAAATAGCATTCAATTCAAGTGCAAATGCTACCGATGTAAAACAGAATTTCAATACTCAAATAGCAACAGGGGAAGACAACTTGGCACTATTGGTAAGTAACAGCAGCTTCCAGCCAGCTATTTCAAGTCTTGTGGAAATAGAGACATCATTACCGCAATTAATTATAGAACCTTACTTGACGCCGCTTGTAGTTGATATCAAGTATTTGATAGCGGGATTGCAGAATATGCTTCCAGATAATTAAATCACACTAAAATAATCATATTTTTCAATTCCTTCCTCATTTATTGCCCCTCTTAACATTTAAACTAACTTGACATTCAATAATTATTCGGAAAAAAAGATCGGAAAATAGTAGTCCTTGTGATTCCTAATATGTTTTATAGAGAAATAATAAGAGTTTATTACAACATCTTAAATTACCTAGGTTTGGTATATGCATTATAGTTATGGATAGGAATAATCTTCTAAGACCACCGCATTTCACTACGATTGTATCGATAGCGATATTTAGTTTGATGCTTATGTTAAGATTATCCCCTTTATCTCCGGCATTTGCAATTCAGTCAAACGAAACTACGACTGGATCGAATCCAATTATGAATGATGGTATTTCCCGAAGCGACATTGCCGATAGTAATGGTGGAGGACCACCGCCTCCCTGTGATCCTCAGGATCCAAGCTGTGGAGTTTCTCCCTGCGATCCCCAAGACCCTGCATGTCCTGGTAATGGTGGAGGACCGCCGCCTCCCTGTGATCCTCAGGATCCAAGCTGTGGAGTTTCTCCCTGCGATCCCCAAGACCCTGCATGTCCTGGTAATGGTGGAGGACCGCCGCCTCCCTGTGATCCTCAGGATCCAAG
>JBBRRH010000143.1:0-6244 GCA_038201105.1 Nitrososphaera sp.
AAACGTATTTTTGTGTAGGATGTGGGAATGTCGCAAAACAAACAGCCTTTTTCAAGGTCGAGGGTGCTACAGTCATAGAAAGGTATTGTGATAACTGCGTCAAAACCGTAACTTAAGATTGCACTTTGTATGTGTAACTGTAAGCTTTAACTTATCTAAATAGAAAGAAAAAAAGTAAATCTAATGTGTATCTCTAATCATGGTAAAACAGGATCTGAACCTGAGTGTCAAGATCGACAAAGATTAGATGCTTGAGCCCAATCGCGTTGGTTCCAGCTATCTGTTTCCCGGCTTTATCCATACCCAGAGCCATGAGAAGCCTACAGTACATTCTTCACAAGAACTGATTTGTGGTTTTAATCTTGCCTAATTCAGATCGCTATAGGATTCCTCCTGAAGTCCAACTCCTAAAGGAACTGTTTGGAGGCAATTTGTCAAATATCCTAATATAATAAACTTGATAAGACATACCTATGGTTGGAGCTGTATTTCGACCCAAGGATAGCTATAAGACCTACAGGAAGGCCCTGGAAAATGCGATAAAAGACCTTGCCCCAGATACAAAAGATAGCGTTGTTAAATTATTGAACTCTTGGCAAGGTTCGAGTTCGAAAGAAGAGTTGAGTGAGATCTTGGGCCCGGATAAGACAGAAGAGTTATTGAAAAATATTAAGCTAGATGAAAAAATTGACTTGACGGACGACGAACGAAAAAGATTAAGGGATATTTTAAGAGATTCTCTAACATTTGATTAGCGAATCGATTCTATGACTTCAATAGCCGTGTCTGCAACTGTATCAGAAGTTGGCGTCAGTATTACAAAGTAATTCTTGTCTGTTCTCTCGACTGAAGAGACATTCTTCCATTTCTTAGTCGAAATATCAAATTCTATTATCCCAGGTTCCATCTTGCCTTTGGCATAAATCATCATTAAGACGTCACCCGAAAGAGGAGTAAGAGGTACTATGAAAAAGATATAACCTCTGTAAGAACTTACCGGAAGAACTTGCTTCATATACGGTGCAATCGACATCAAGTACAAAAAAACCTCCTCCACCGTTGAAAATTCTTCAAACTCAAACTTCATGTGCTAATTGCTAATCCACAAGTGATATAAGTATAAGCTTCGAGTTCTAGTACTCTAACCTTGGGAATTAAACATTACCTCCTAGGTTCGGTATTCCCTTTTCATAGTTCCTTCATTTTCTGTCATAACTGGTAAAGCCCTTAAACAAAATGGAAAGCATGTCAGCATGTGCGGTTGCTCTCTATTATCCAATTCCCCATCTTATTTTTCCACTACAGAACTAGCATCTTTGGCAATCTCTTTTGGAGAAATTGGTCTCTTCCATCAGTTGGTCGCTACAATATGTGTGCAGGGCAGGCTCTGATTACTTTCTAGACGGTCAAGCGCTTTTGATTTAGGAGCTAGTGTTCGGACTTTGGCCTTTTCAATCATGGTACTCACTGTTCTATCTGTTGGGATACTTTTCTAATCTTTGGATTTTTCAATCGGCTTTCTTATAATTGGGATCGAACCCTCTAATGGCAATGTTTAGACCAGGAAGATTGGGAGATAAGGCACCACGAATTAAACATCTGACAGGCATGCTACTTTTAAAACAGATCATGGTATTTTGTTTGAAAAATTCTCAATCACTTGGATAACGAACCAAAGGAACGTAACTAGTGAATGCTATCGAAATAACAAGATAAAAAATAGATGACAATAACAGCACGCCTGTATCACCACTTTACCTATTTATAGCAGATAATATTCCGCTTTTGCCAGATCTTGAATGCGGAAAAATAAACTGTGAGCAACATGACTTGTCTAAGACATTGTACGAGAGACCAGGGACAACAATATCTAAGCCTACATATGCAAGGGATAATAGAATTTATTATTTTTTCTTAATAATATTTTTAAACGTATATCCATGCATGTTGATATTGTCTGAACAGAAACTTGACCGGGTTTTGCCATTGCACACGCCAACTCCAACCATGCATAAAGTTGCTATAGCAGGAAGAATCAACGCGGCTATCTGTTCTCATCAATTGTTAGTCATTTCATCCAATAAATACTCTTATGATGTTAAGATACAGTTTTAATAAACTTCGATGGTTTATGTCAATAGCACAACGAAGTAAAATAGCAGAGACCATCTTAGATTCAGCTTTTCGTCATTCATCAAATTGAGCAGAACTAAATCTTAACAAACATTATATTCGGGGATAAACACTTTTGTTTTGTCATGTCTACAATCAGAGCAGATTCGAGAAAGGCTAGCAATGAAATATTTATCGGGAAGAAACCTTTAATGACTTACGTCACAGCAACTTTAGTTCAGCTGGCAAACGAGCCGACTGTTGTAGTAAAGGCCCGTGGAAAGAGCATAACGCGTGCCGTTGACGTAGCACAAATCATAGTTAAGCGCATGAATACATTAGGATATAAAATAGGTCCAGTGAAGGTAGGATCAGATTTGATTCAGTCGGAAGACGGAAGGGAACGAGCAGTTTCAACTATCGAGGTATCGATATCGCGAGCAAAATAGGCTTGAGTGAATTTCTTAAAGTAAATACCCGCTCATAAGGCTGATGTATCGTATTTCAGACATCAGGATTTCAATTTCGGGTGCCCTAATGGGTTAGGAGCTCGGAGACTACCATCGGTTCGAGTGAAAAGCAATAGCAGTGTTAGGGTTAGTATTCAATTACAGAAAATGATTTACCAAGTGTCTCCGCCACTAATGCAATTACCTCGTCAATATTTTGAATAAACCTAATGTTTTCACTCGGATGCCTCATGTTACTATTCTTTTCCCCTACAATCTCAACTACGTAGGAACCAGAAGGTCGTCTGTTCAAAAATATCTTTGTTCCTCTTCCTGAATCTATTTTTATGCCCTCGTCAGAATCAAGGGTTTTTATCTTCATTTTGAATTCCGTCATCTTCTCTTTCGAACTTATCCTCGGGGCAGGCAATTGTAACAGTTGATGATTTAAATTTGCCACATACAATTAATACCTTTAGACTTATCATAGGTTATTTGAAATTACAGGATACCTTTAGTTCAAGCAAAACGACAGTGGGGATCAGCAATAGCAAAACAAGAATTTTTCTATGCGGACCCACCGTATACGATTATTGCCACATCGGGCATGCGCGTATCTTCATAATATTTGATGTGTTATCTAGATTTCTAAAATCAAATAATGTTAAAGTCAGGACGGTGGTAAATGTGACTGATATAGACCCGAAGCTGTACGAGGGTGGAGATCTAGGAAACTGTGGCTCCCTTTCGAAAATATACTTTGATGAATTTCTTAAAGACCTGGCGAATCTTGGAATAAACGATTCGGTAATATATTGCAGAACTTCCGATTATGTAAGAATAATCATTGGATTAATCAAAAGGCTATTACACGAAAAAAAGGCGTATTCAGTAAACGGCAATATCTATTTGGATGTTTCAAAAATCCGTAGTTTCGGTCAACTATCTCATCTGAAAAAAGGAGAGATGATTGAAATGAGATACGACATAGACAGTAACAAGAGAGATCCCCGGGATATGATCTTATGGAATACCACAGACTATTATGGTCTTACTTATCATGACGAAATGCTTGGAAATGGTGTTCCGTCTTTTCACATACAAGATACTGCTGTCGCAATGAATCATTTCAATGGAGCTTATGAAATTCATGGGGGCGGAAAAGATCTTGTTTATCCTCATCACGAACTGCAAATGGCCCTTTTGCAAATCCTTACCAGGAGAAAGAAATCTGTGTCAAATTGGATGCACATTGGTTTTGTCCTAGTCAACGGTAAGAAAATGTCAAAGTCATACAAGAACACAGTTTATTTGAGACATTTATCAAAAATATATGATGTAAACGTTCTAAGAATCTATCTTCTTTCGCGTCAATACCACCAATCAATAGAATTCAAGTTGAAAGATCTACCAAAGTATCAGAAATTGAACGAAATACTGGCAGGAACACTATTTGATTTTAGGTCAACAGACCAAGAAAGCAGGAAGGATTCGAGAATTGTGAATCAATTCAAGTCGTATCTTGCGGATGATTTGGATACTCCAAATGCCTTAGAATTATTGATGGAAACGGCGAAAAATGATAACAAAAGGAATGATGTAAGAACAATGGTGGAAATTCTCGGACTCCGATACTAGGCTTCAATCGGTAATGGACAGCAACGAATCAGCTTTTTGTTCCCTTTGGGCTGAATACTATAAAGAAAATGGTTGCGCTCAAATATTTTTGAATCCTGCTCTTGGTGACGATTATTTTTTTAACAGAATCAACCTAAAAAATTGCGTTGGTATTAGAGATCTACTTCAATTGACTAGAAAAAAAATACCTGAAGTCCTACAAAATTGTTACATACACATATTGAAATCCGATACCATCACACTGGATATCTTACGAAAAAATGGATTAACTGAATTTGGTTCTCTGAAAATAATGAGTCTGCAAAACGAATTGTTTGGTCCTAGAATTGATAAACATAATGTCAACATTCTCCCTGTGGGTCCTGATAACCTGAACCTTTGGATCGATACGTTCTGCAGATCTTTTGGAGTAATAAACATTAAACCGGAAATTGAAAAATTATCTTTGAAGATTCTCAAACATTCTATTCTTATTATCGCCATTTCCCAATTTAGAGGGCTTGTCAGACCTCTGGGATGTTGTGCGTTGTTTGAAAAAAGTGGTGGAATGGGTTTATATTGTCTAGGAACGCTCCCAGAATACCGACATAAAGGGGTCGCGACCGCATTGATCAAGGCATGTCAGCATATATCTGGGCAAAATGGATATGATTGTATATTTGTTCAAACATTGGCGGACGAAGGCCTTGAAAAATTCTATTTGAAACTTGGATTCAAACAAGTATATGAAAATGCCATCTTCGTACTCAATAGGCGAGTATCGGCTCGTATCTGAATTATAGAATTGTTGTTATGATTCTAGATTCGTCTCCTCCTTCACATCATTATCAATATATTAATTAAACCGGCGAATTACGATCTTCCATGAGCAAAAAGGTAAGGGTTGCTATAGCTGGTGTTGGCAATTGTGCATCTGCTTTGGTTCAAGGTACATCATATTATCATCGTTATCATGGTTCCGATTATCGCAAAAAAGGTAATGAAAATGACGATGACAATAACAAGAGTAGTACGCGTAGTAATAGTAACAGCAGTAACGATAGTACTAGTACTAGTAGTGGATCTCATCTTGCTCCCCCAGGACTTATTGCTTACAACCTTGGAGGAATCGAACCCTCAGATATAGAATATGTGGCAGCATTTGATGTTGTAGAATCTAAAGTTGGCCTGGATTTAGCAGACGCGATATTTGCAAGTCCTAACAACACCATCAAGATAAGTGATGTAAATAAGACTGGCATCACGGTAGAGAAAGGCGAAGTATTAGACGGTGTAGGAAAACATCTAAACGAACGGGTGAAGATATCTGACAAGAGCCCTCCAAGTATAGCTCAAATACTAAAGGACTCTGGAGCTGAGATCCTCATAAACTATCTTCCTGTGGGAAGCAGACAGGCCACAAAGTACTATGTCGAACAATGTCTTGATGCAGGTGTATCTTTTATAAACGCAATACCAGTCTTTATCGCTTCGACACCAAAATGGCAGCAGGCATTTGCAGGAAAGAACTTGGCCTGTGCTGGCGATGACGTAATGAGTCAGCTGGGAGCTACAGTTTTACACAAAACTTTGGTAAAACTCTTTGTAGATAGAGGTGTAAAGATAGACGAGACATACCAGCTTAACGTAGGAGGTGATATGGACTTTTACAATATGCTTGATGAAGAACGTCTCGAGGACAAGAGGATAAGCAAGACAAGTGCAGTGGCAGCCATGGTACCATACCCGATACCTATGCGCATAGGTCCATCAGACTTCGTAGGCTTCCTGGACAATGACAAAATATGTTACATTAACATGAGAGGGAAATACTTTGGTAATGTTCCAATAGAACTCGACGTCAAACTCAAGGTAGTAGATGCTTACAACAGCGCAGGGGTGATGATTGATGCAATCAGAGGAACTAAATTGGCCATTGACAGGGGCACCAGTGGACCCCTAGAGAGTATCTCTGCCTATTGCTTCAAACATCCGCCAGTACAGATGTCTTACTCAGACGCTAAGGACCGATTTATGGAGTTTATAGAAGGTAAGAGGGAGAGATA
>JBBRRH010000144.1:0-6122 GCA_038201105.1 Nitrososphaera sp.
AGCTGCTGCAGCTGAGCCAAAGAATATAGCCAATGCTATTAGAACAGTTCCCATCAGCTTGTCTACAAAACCATGGATGACAGCCAAAACAATATTCTTTGAACTAGATTGTTCACCAGAAGGATAAAATGCAAATAACTCGAATGTTCCAGGTTTATCAATAGAAAAATCAAATAGTCCTATACCTGAGCGACCACCAATAGAATAAGTACTACTCATGGATGTCCTAGAAAGTGGTATCCTTAATCCCGTATCTTTAGATACAAGAGAAACTGTAATACCCGGTATATCCTCGCCTGTGGAAAACACTCTATTTCCAACCACAGATCGATATTCATAGAATATAGTATATTTTCCAGTGTCTGAAAGCTTGATATCTGTTCCTCCTGGTACGATTACTTGTATTGGAGTTTCTGTTGCAAAGTTTCCCAAGCTTGAAAATATGAACAAACCAGATAGCACACCACCTATTATGAATACGGCAATGCCTAGAACATAAAACCAGCGGCTTGGTTTTACCTTCGATTGGTCGCTTCTCAATTTACCAATAGTTCATTACTCTAGTATTTCTCTTTTTTGTTACGAAATCCTTCAAAGTAGTCTTAAACTTAGTACGGTATGTACCAACCATAATAACTACCAAAATAACTTACGATAGTTCATAGTCGGATATTAAACTATATTTGTGCCAACTAAAGAATAAGTTAATGGTCGAAATAATGCAAACATCTCAGGCATCAAGTTTCTCCGAATACACCTCGGCTGCATTAATAACCCTGGGCTGGAAGATCATTGTTCAGAAAAATTAACCTGTACTACTTATTTTAATGTCTTTTACTATTTCAAAATTCTCTTTTGATTGTTCGTGTGTTACAATATTTTAGTATGTAATCACCTTCTGGAAATTGATCGACTTGAACCAGCGTTACCGCACTAAACACTTCTGTAGGTTCATATGATGCTACTTCGTAGTGTGGTAAATTTTTTATAATCGCCTGATTCCCTTGTGTATCTGAAACTTTGATATATTCCTTCCACAATGGTTTTATCAACGACGTGGATTGCGGTAACGCTGGCTCCCGATCCTTTTGCTAGAATGATCCCAGATGATATGATTTTCTCTTTGTATCCGGATTTATCCACAGCGATAATATTTTTTCAATTTTCTGGTTACCTAGATTTTTGGAATTTTCTACAGACATAGTTTTCAAATCTATGTTTCACCTCTTATTTCTTTCGTATCATTTCAATAATTGGCGGAGAACCTTAGGTTGGTTGTTGTTCTCTTCATTTTATCGTTCGCTGCCATGCTTGACTATAGGTTAACATTGACAATCTTTTCTAAGATATCAAATTGCTTGTACCATTTTCCCAAAGATATCAAATATCAATTGCTTGTGTCTGTCTTTTGTAAGGATATTGACTTTCTTGTTGGTTCTTTTTCCAACTGATAGTGATCCCGTATCATCTTTTCTCCAATTCCAAAAGTTGGTCTTAGAAGAACATAGCAATATGCCGAGGTCTTTTCAAGTTTCATTTCCTCGACTGTCTTCTTCTCTCGAAAGTATGTAGCCTCAGACATCGTGAGCCCTACGTCATCGAACTGGAGGAGGACATGTATGACATGCAGCCTCGATGTTATAGTTTTAACAACGGCACCTTGTCTATCACATTGCATGCTCAACTAAAACCCTAATATTTTTAATCATAAATCCTCCTTTACCTTCTTAATCTTGCGCTTCATTCTTCATATTCTCTTCATTATTGACGACTCGATACTAGGCCAATGCTATGTTTTAGTCATCACAATAAGAGGATCAGCACTGAGCTTTAAGTAATACGACGCTTTAAACGAAAAACATGTCTAATTTACAGGTAAGTGCTAAATTGAGAATTCGTGAAGGGATGCTTGAAGGTTTCAAGCGACATGCTGCCGAATGTATCCAGCGAGTCAAGGAAAAGGATCCTGGAACTCTTCAATATGACTGGTTTATTAGTACTGACAACACCGAGTGTGAAATTCGAGAGACCTATGAAAATTCAGAAGCATTCCTAGCACACCTATCCAACCTCAGTGAGCAATTACGGATACTCTATGAAAAATTTGGTTCTGATCACTCGGTAATAATTTACGGTGATCCTTCAGCGGAACTATTAGAAAAAGTAAAAGTGAGGAGAGTTGACACAAATTTCTTCTCCTTCTTGCACGGTCTGTAAAGGTCATCTGTTTCAACCTTACCTTTTAGACATTTATCTTAATATTTACGGCAAGTTATTTTGGCCCGTCAACGATCTAATGGTGGCGTTTAGTTTCTCAACAACGGTAAAAATTAGAATCGCTTGTAATTGAAATGACGAAAATTGACAACCCTCTCAATTCCTAAATGGGGGGCGGTAACAAATAGGCCAGTTGTTGGGAAAATATTAGATAATGATATCGAACCCGATGGGAATAAACTGAGGATAAGTATCTGTAATTACTCAAAATGATGATACTGTCATAATAAACAAGAATGGTACAGTAACATTTCTCCCTGCCACCAATTTTATAGGTATTGATAGATCCTCACCGTATCTTACATTTGAACAAAATTCTATATACGGTCAGTTGCAATCGAATTATACATCTAGAGTTTGTAACGCAAATGGAAATTGTATAATGACAATGTGTATCAATAGCGAGCCTTGTCGAACTATTATGTCTAATTCAACTTCTGGTAGTAGTCAAGAGAATTCCACAAGTAATCAAAATAAGACAGAGCCCTTGAATATGCCGCCAGGACAGATTATTTAATAGTCCTTCTTGGAGCGCAATTTATTCACGATATCATTAACTGTATTCGATGCTTCAGATTTTGTGGGATCGAGCAAGCGATGATATTCAATAAGAAAAGGATAAGCAGGATCTTCATCCCAGAATTGTAGATCTTATGCTGAAAATGAATAGACAGTTCTGGAATTATGACCAGTTGAATTAGATAATCAGACATTTTACACATGATCCAATATTGGATAACCCGCTCTCCTTTCTCAATAGTAGTCCAATATATGACTAGGACTTATAGCCCCTTGATACGTGGATTGACTTAGAAATGTTTGGATGGGTTGTTAGGACTTGTTATGGGGAGAAAGCCAAACCCGGAGCTGGTTAAATCAATCATTTAATAAAATTAGATAGTTTTCTGTTCCTTTTTTTTCATCCGTATGAAATCTTCAAATTCCGAGTGCTTGAATAAGGAATCAAATTTTAGTGTTCCATTCTAGTTCTCATCTAGAACTCTAGTGCGGCGAACACAACTATCAAGCTAAAAGTATTTTTATCATTCATTATCTAAACTGTCTTACAACCTTATAAAAACCTTAAAGACCATCCCGTACTCGTCTGCTTGATTTTGTTCACTTAAAACCGCGATTCCTTTCATTTTTATAATATCTTAAAATTGTTTATGAATAAGGTCTATTGTTCCTTTAGAGTAATGTAGTTGCTACCTGAAAGTCGATGTCAAAAGACTTTATGGTCTGCTGCGGTTTCTGTAGTATTTAGAAAATAAAAAATAGTCACTACTAAAAGAAATTCCTTATATAATCAACAATACTATGTGAGGTTAAAGAATGGAAAAAAAAGAAATCAATAGAGCTTTAATGATTTCAGTTCTATTGGCTAGTATACTTTTAGTATTTTCATCATTTAAAGCATCAATTTCGTCATTAAATTTAACCATGCCAACGGCAGCTGGAGCTTCTTCTACAACTGGCGCTGGGAAATGCAGAGAAGATTCGTGTCCTGGCGAAAAGTCGTCTCCTCCGCCTCCAGTAAAGTGTAGTGGATCCGGACAGATGGCTTGGCCAAAAACCGGTAAATGTGTTCCTCAAAATTGCCAAAAAAGTGGATTTACAATGGTAAGAAATGCGGCTGGTAACTGTGTTCCGTCTATTGCCCCTTGTGAAGATGTTGGTGCTAAACGCGATGCAAAAGGTAATTGTGTTCCTAAAATAGATATTGAAACAAAGTCTAAACAAGGTACGGCTGGAGGCAGTGGCGCAGGAACACAAGGAGGCAGTGGCGCAGGAACACAAGGAGGCAGTGGCGCAGGAACACAAGGAGGCAGTGGCGCAGGAACACAAGGAGGCAGTGGCGCTAACCAACAGGGTGGCTTGACAGGAGGTGCCAGCACAAGTGGAGGAGGAAGTAGTGGTACAGGAAAAGTAAATTCAGGAAAATCAACACAAAATTCGAAAATCCTCTCACCTACAGAACGTATTTCTGGCCAAGAAGATTTCGTTGCAAGTGATAATGGTAGTGGAGGTGCCGGCAGCAGCAACAGCGCTATTGGTAATGGTCAATCTTCTGGTCTAGGGGTTATTGGACAAGGAACAATCTCAGGCTCTGATAGCAATAGTAGCCAGGCAGGGCTTGCTTCTAAAGAAAAAGAAGGAACAGCAACAGAAATGATTTCGAATTCCAATCTTTCTAAACTTGAAAGTGCAAAACAGCAATATCTATCAGCTTGGGATCTGTCAGAATTCCATTCTGGATTCGATACCTTCATTGAGGCAGGTTCTGCCAAAGGATATGGAACTTATAATGAAATTAATTCTAAGAACGTCTTTATGCCCACGAAAACAATAGAACTTTATATTGAACCTTTAGGCTTTGGATATAAGCCAACTATTGACAAAGAAGGCAACATTCTACATCAGATAAACTTTACAGCAAATGTTTTGGTTTTTGACAAATATGGAAATCAGACTGGTGGGATGTCATATGATATTCCTGTAATAGCTTCACATAATAAAAATACAGAGGACTACTTTACCATACCAATTAATAAAGAAGATATTCCATTGTCAGGAGGCGAATATGTTATTAGGTATTTCATAACAGATGAATCGAGTGGAGAAACATTTGAGATAACAAAGAAGATTAAGATAGCACAAATTATTCTTAGTGCTACTGCGAGCTAAAAGTATATTCGTTTATAACTTGGGGTTTGAAAAAAATCCGAATTGATTTTTACTTAAAACCCCGGATTGATCTATAATTACACCGCTGTTATTGTCCAACCGGCTATGTTTCTATAGAATTACATTTCATCTTCTGTTTACGGCTAGAGTTCGGCTGTATTCTTCAGGAAATTACCACGTTGGAAATGCTGAAATATTCTTCGCAAAAATTAAAGGCAACCTTTCACAATTACCAAAAATTGGAAAAGGTAGTATTTGATAATATATTTTATTTGTAAATCTTATTATCTTTAAACGATCTCATATACTCGTGCATATGAGAGGGATCTTGTGATACATCAGCACAGAATAGAGTCAAGATGGGATTCGTTTGGTTAAACGAAGAGCTTCTCTAACTAAACCTGCGAATATGATAGATTGGAAGGTAGTTCTTTATCCGGAGAATAGCTCCACGTCGTTAAGCCTAAATGCAATAGAGGCGAAACACATTAACATAATTACAAGGATTTTTTGTATATTTCCTTAAACCAATATTGCAATTAGAATATACTCCAAAATAGAAGTTTAAGGGAATTTGATTTGCAGAGGAGATGTACCCTGCTTATATCTAAATTCAGAACCTAAATGCTTTACTTAAGTTTTTTATTGCTTTACGTATGAAAACTTATTAGATAGTTTCCTTGTTAAAGTGTTTATATGAAAAAGGAAACACAAACGACAACAACAACTAGATCCACCACTACTACTAGCATAATGTTCTTGTCAGTTGCAATGCTTTTTGCAAGTATTTCACTATTTCAGACAACAGCAACACAACAAGTTGTATTTGCACAGAACGCAACAAGCAGTAACCAAGCACCATCATCATCAAATGCTTCTACCGCTACTAATACTACTCCGCGTGTAACTGATTTTAAAACTCTACGAGACCAGTATCTTGCCAAATGGACACAGCTTAATTTCCAATCAGCTTTTGATACATTCGCAGAGGATGGTTCTGTTCGAGGATATGGAGCATATCAAAAACATCCATCTAATGTTTTTAGTCCAGATACCCGTTCAATTGTACTATACATGGAGCCTGTTGGATACGGATTCAAAGAAGGAATAGATAAAGAAGGTACCGTATTGTATTCATTTGATTTCAATGCGACCAT
>JBBRRH010000145.1:0-6034 GCA_038201105.1 Nitrososphaera sp.
TCATACCTCCTATACATGCTAAAGTGGTTGGGTATCTACCTTGGAATTAGTCTGGCCCTATCGCACATACTCCGATTTCCATTATCATTCATCGCCTTTATCGGAGTTTTCTTTGCCATTCAATTTGCTAGGGCATATGTAAGAAATAAAAGATCGGGTGGAATGCAACTACGAGGATTCTTTAATCCTTCTTCTTCCATGTTCGGATTAAAACCGATAACGTATTATTGTATGAACTGTAGTACGCCACACAATAAAAGGGAATGTCCTAAATGTGGTTCAAAGATGAAAAGAATAAGTTAGTACCGATTTCGTGACCTTGCACATTAATTCCAAGTTTTTGAGATGTTCATGTTTATTGCAGACAATGTATCAAGTTCGTAGTATTGTACCCCTTTCAATTGTATACTTTTAGGTCCTGATTGCTTAAGATCTTCCGGGCAAGTATGATTCACTCTAGCTGTGAACTAACACTATACTGAAAGTATATCGCCAATAAACAAACGGAAGTGGAGGGAAAAATATTGGAACCAAACCCTCCAATCCGGAAGTGCCAATACGACAGTAACTATAATGTCTAGATTCGAAGTTTTAATGCTTCCTTAACTTTGTTAATCTAATTTCATAATATTCTTGATTTAAAATCTTGTTGATGACGAAAAGTGTCATTATCGATACTTCTAATTTCTTCATAGCGGAGCGAGTCCTCGCCAACATAAGGAAAAAACAGAATGGAAAATGTCACTTTTGTGGGATTGATTTTGTCTTAGGGGATATCGTCGTAAGTTGCGGACATCGAACAAGCTATTATCACAAGAAATGTGCCAGAAGACTGAACATAATTTAACCTAACAGCATCCATAAATAGATCACATTCAAATTCTATCTTTTGAAAATGTACACCTTGCTATACATCATCTTCAAAGAATGGTCTAAAAGGCACATCAAAACCTGGAGAATTGTTTGCAAACTGCTTTATTGTGATCATCCTGCAGATTTTGTCATGAAACTCCGAATGTTCGACGATCTTTGTTTTGCAGATAGGACAAACGATTCTAGGATTCAAGAGACGATGGTTATATCTGTCCATAAAGAAAGCTATAAAGATATTAAAAAATAAAAATTTCACATCACCGCTCAAAAATTTCATTTCCTTGTACTTGGAAACCGGTAGTGAACAGCAAAAGGAAAAAGTCGTCTTCAGATTTCCTTAGTCAAGTAATAAAATAAGAATTAATGCACTACTGAAGAAAGGTCTGAATCTACTAGAAGTAAAGAGAATAGGTACAGATAGGGACACAATGTATATCCCGCGCAAGTTATTTCCATTCCCAAGTTTTTTCAGAAAAGTTTCCTTCAGCATCAACCTCGGCTTCAAGCACAAGAACTAAGTTATTGAGAGATGCGAGTTTACCATTTGATGATGACTTGTAGAATAGTGACCCACGCCAACGGACGGTTCCTGAAGAGTCAATTTTACCTATTGCTTCACCGGTATACAATGCCACATCTCCTTCCATGCTCACGACTACACCGTTCCCCAAACCATGAAGCACTCCATTTGATACGGATTTGCCCATATATGTGAGTATTACACGAACTTGTGATCCCGCAAGGTTACCGGTTGCTGACACGTTTGTCTCTATTGCAGGTCCTTCGGCATCTAAGACCCTCTGTCCTGTTATCTTTCCCTTTAGTTCCCCAAACTGTTCTCCTAACATGATATTGTCAGTTAATATATCTATGACTTCGACTTAAGCGTACCTAATCAATATTCTCCGTACATCGTAGATCGCATCAATCAAGTACAAAAATCCGATATTCACTAAGACAAGGACAAGACAGTAGATATGAAATACTGTTCATTACGGTGCAATTTTTCTTATTTTTTCCTAGAACCCTTTCTTTTCAAGTTTCTACTCTTCTTGTCGACTTTAACACTTGGTTTGGATTTAGGAACAGATCTCGATCTCAGACTTGTAATTGACTTGTCAATCTTTGTTAACGTTCTTCGAACGTTATTGAATTGAACTTGCATTTTCCTGATGATTTCATGTTGTTTATTGCTAACTATTGCAATCTTATCGATTTGTGTCATCTTCTTTTCTATTTGTTTTAGAAGATCTTCAGTCTTCTTACTCTTATCAAAGTGCCTGTTCAATTGATCTTGTAATTTTGAGATAGACTTTTCCTGAGCGCTTGGTTGGTATTTCTGAGCAACTACGGGCTTTATCACAGTCTTCTTTCGGACGTCAGGTTGCTTCGCCTCTTCATCCTGCTCAATGGCAGTCGTTTTAGAATTAACTTCAACTTCCATGTCATTTTCCTCTTCATATGCTTCCAGACTTTCATTCAAATTTACAGACACGGGTATACTTTCTTCTTCTGCCGTTTCCTCGACCTCTCCCATAACATCTTGAATGTTATCTGCATTAGTGTTTTCCTCATCTTCATGGAGTGCCATATTGAGTATTGTCAGGCCTGGCTAAAAAGGAGATTGATCAAAAATAGATTCTCTTACGAATACGAAACAGTTCGCACGAGTCTAATTTCTCTTTACTTTAGCGATTCTGTTTCTACTGCAATATATCCAATGCTAATTTTAGTTCTAAAATCTCTTTTTCAACAGTGATCGTGTCATTTTCATCTCTTGGATACTTTAACAATATTTCACAGGCTTGTATTTCTGAGAATATTATGTCCTTTTTATCCCTACAAAGCTATGCTAAAATATTCTGTCAGGCATTATAACGCCCCAATCCAGCTGCGGAAGTCTAATATTTTGCTTTGTTTCAAAAAACACGCGATCTTGAGCGATCAAAACGATAAGGGATTCATTTAGGGGAATCTTGATAAATAGACCATCAAGTGGATACGCATTTTCGTGATGTTATCAGAATTATTTTGTTAGATATAATATTTTAACATTGCAGAAACAAACAGATATACAAATATCATACTAAAAATTTGTTGATTTGGTTAACTCTGAACCCACTGATAATAAAAGAAATCATTTGAAGCTTTCCTACAAATGGATAGCATTGGGGAATACCACCCTTGCTACCCTTATTGCGTCGCTTGATCTGAATATAGTATTCATAGCATTACCTACCATTGCATCAGAACTTGGTACATCTCTGTTTACTATGGTGTGGATAATTATCGGATATTCTCTAGTCACAGGATCTATTCTTTTGAATCTTGGTCGGCTTGGGGATATTTTTGGCAGAGTAAAGCTTTACACCTTAGGATTTATCGTATTTACTGTTGGGTCAGGATTATGTAGTATATCCCAGTCAGGAGAACAATTAGTAGTTTTTAGAATTGTTCAAGCGGTAGGTGCTGCTTTTCTTTTTTCAAATAGTATTGCAATTCTGACTGATTCATTTCCATCGAATGAAAGGGGAAAAGCGCTGGGTATAAATCAAATTGCAATGGTGTTAGGTTCAATACTGGGATTGGTCGCAGGTGGCTTTTTAACATCATATCTAGGCTGGAGGTCTATTTTTTGGATAAATATTCCAATTGGAGTAATTGGAGTAATCTGGTCATACAAATATCTAAAGGAACTAGGTTCCATAAGTAAAGAGAAAATAGATTGGCTTGGAAATGCCGCATTTGCAGGAGGATTATTTTTTATACTCGCAGGAATAACAATATGGTCATTTGGTATCATATCTAACATTGTAATAATATTTTTACTTATTTTCGGCGGGTTATCTCTTCTCATAATTTTTGGATTTATAGAGAGATTTATCTCCAAAGAATATCCAATGTTTCACTTTTCGTTATTTAAAATTAAAACTTTTTTGGGAGGAAATATTGCCATCTTTCTCAATTCAATAGCTAGAGGTAATTTCATCTTTTTAATATCAATTTATCTGCAAGGAGCACTTATCAATTTGACTCCTTTTGAGACTGGAACCTATCTTATTCCGGTCTTTATTACATTGGCAATATTTGGACCTTTAAGTGGATGGTTATCTGATAAATATAATTCTCGTTTTTTTTCAGCAGTGGGTTTGTTCATAACGGGCATCGGCTTTCTATTCCTTACCCAGTTACAAATTAAAGCGAATTTTATAGAATTACTAGTACCTTTTATTTTAATTGGAGCTGGAATGGGTATATTTGCATCGCCCAATAGAGCATCAATAATGAATAGTGTGCCTCGACGCAGGAGAGGTGTGTCAGCAAGCACGGGTACTACGTTATTTTATGTGGGGAGGACTTTGAGTGTCGGAATCTCATTTTTAATAATGACAAGCATAGTGCCATCAGAATATGTAAAAGATATTATAATAAATTTCAGAAATAGCGATAAAATAACAGCTACTGATAGTATCAATACCGCTGGCACGAATCAGGCATCTATGGTAACGAATAATGAGGGAGTGATTGCAAATAAGTTTCTATCTTCACTTCATATAATATTTTTTTTATCATCAGTACTGGTATTTGTTGCCATAATTCCTGCCGTGATCAAAGAAAATTATCCCACAATATAATACTAACACAAGATTTTTGTTCAGATCTGCAAATAATACTAAATCATAAAGTCAGCGGAAAGAAAATTGAACTGGTTATGGAATAGGACTGCTCCGGAATTCAATAGTTTAATATAAATTGCAGAACAATGATGGTCAGGAATATATTACAATTTTCGATCGAATGAAATATAGTACAACCGATATGAGTTGAATGTATGTAAATGTTGCAAATGGTGGAGCAACAAAAACTAAAATCATGTACAAGGCATTTCTGTTTTTGTTCGCTGGACAGTGAAGAGTTGAAACAGACAAAAAGACTAACTACCAAACAATATTACTCTAGAATGAGACAATTATTGAATGCAGGAGTAGTAGAGAGGAATAAAGGTCGCTTTTCGCTTACATCTTTGGGAAATATTGTATATTACGCACAGAACGTAATAGGATCTGGTGTAAATAATTATTGGAAGCTTAAGGCACTTGATTCAATCAAAGGATCTGGACAAATCGCCGAACATGAGCGAGTAAAGCTAGTCAAGACTATTTTGAATGATAACATGATGGAGAATATTTTAGTTAAGCAAACTTGATGTGAAATAATGTCGATATTAATAATAATGAATATTCACTGGGTGCTGTAGAATCATTTGTTTCCACAGAGTTACGACTGACTATTCAATTTGCCAACACGTTATTCAATTAACCAAAATAACCCTATCTTTGTGATACCCCATCAGAGAATCCGATTCTTCTTCAGTAAACATAGTTTCAAAGTCACGTTTATGATATAAACAAAGCTCCTTCCATCTTTCTACCTTGAGATCTTTATGTAATGTCTTTTCATATTCTAGAAGTTCGGAAGCCTTCTTTATATGATGAAATGCCGACATGTCTGCAATCATGAATATAGTCTTGTCGTTGAATTTGGTTTCTGTCTTCTTAGCCAGTTCCCGCAGCCTTTCAATCTCTGGGAGGTTAGAAATTGGGTCTTTGAGCACTTTCATAATATCTAGTATAATAATAGAACCTTTCTTTTCTAGATCTTTCACCAGAACACTCTTTGAGCTGAGAACACTTCTTACGTTATCTGTAGTATCATAATATGACAGAAATAAGACTACGGAATCAGGTTGCTCCTCGATCTGTCTCTTTACATAATTAGCGTATATCTTACGCATCGTCTCTATATTGGGATATAATACGAGATAATGATGTCCCGTTGGTGCATGTAATAAGCGATCAGAAATTTTCATTATCATTATGTGGAAGATTATTACCATTGGAATTTGAATTTATAGAGTTAGAAGGACTCTCTTTGTCTACACGAGTATTCACATAAGTTTTTTATTCAACATGCGATATTAAGGTACAACGCAGACTAAAAATAGATGATAAAGAAATAAAAGTAATAAGAAGTCTTTTGATCTAAGGTCATGCGTATGTGAATGTTTACTGACATACCGCAAGTACCCAAAAAATGACTATGAAGATTTGAAATGCAAGTACTGTGTGAAGGTTATTGGATGGGGTAAATGTACATGCGA
>JBBRRH010000146.1:0-5973 GCA_038201105.1 Nitrososphaera sp.
AATTCTGCCGGGGTACCCAAGCTAGGTAAGCAAAAATATTGGCCCTAAGAGGGGTCAGCCTCGAGATCTTACAGGAAATAGAAAACGGTGGGTAAGCTGATGTCCGCAAGGACTCGTGGGTTCGAGTCCCACTCCCGGCGCCTCAAATGTGGGTTCTATCGCAAATGTTATAACAATTGACTATTCGTTAAACATCTGTAGGAAGAAATCAAATTGACTGCACTAGAGTCACTAATCCCCGGAGCTAAAATGGAAATAGGATTAGAAGTAAGGATAGGGGCTTTCACTAATTCCTTGTCGAGACCGTATTTTGGTAAAATCTTGCAAAAATTAGCTCAAAATAACAGTGAAAGCGCCACTACCCTTTGTGATTATATTCAAGCAGAACAGACCGAATTCAACATAAAAGATTCGACAAAGGAAGGCAAAATCAAGGTGCTAGTTTGGTTGTCAAATTATTTTGGAGATGAAATCTCATTCAAGGACATGAAAAAACGAGATATTTTAGATTATCTGAATAATTTAAGAAAGTCCGGAATTAACGACCCAACTCAGAAGTGGATAGGGTCATATAATGGAAGACAGATGATTCTAAACAAATTCTTCCGCTGGCTATACAATCCTGAAGAGCCGGACCACCGAAAGCGAATGACACCGGCGTGTATGCAAGGGATAAAGAGATTACCAAGAAAGCAAAAAACTTCGTATAAACCTTCAGATATTTGGGAAGCGGTAGAGCATGCCATATTCTTAAAATATTGTCCCTCAAAAAGGGATAGATGTTATCATGCGATGGCTAATGACACCTCTGCGAGACCACATGAAATTATTAATCTAAAAGTGAAAGATATAAGATTCTGTGTGACTGAAGAAGGCGCTCACTACGCAGAAGTTAGAATTGTCGAAGGAAAAACAGGCCCGAGGACTGTTCCCTTGATAGACTCTATTCCCTATCTAAAGGAGTATCTCCTCGAGGAACACCCATCTGGCTCAAATCCAGATTCATGGTTGTTCGTGTCTATGGGAAATAATCATGGTTCCAAATTAACTTACGAAGGGCTATCGAGTCACTATGAATACTATAAGAAAAGATATTTTCCCTCTTTACTCTACAATGATACCGTTCCAGAACCAGATAAGTCTCTTATAAGGAATCTCCTCACAAAACCATGGAACTTGTATATATTTCGTCACCCCGCCCTGACGGAAAAAAGTCAGGTCCTTACAACGGCAGTGCTATCTTCACACGCAGGCTGGACTATGAGTAGTAAAATGCCGCAGGTTTATTTACATCTGAGTGACGAATCTTCGAAAATTCTTTTGGAAAAGAAGGGACTTATAAGGAAAGGTGACTTGGGAAAAGCTAATGTATTGAAGTCCAAACTGTGTCCTAATTGCTCTGAACCTAACCGCCAAGAACTCAAATTTTGTGCTCATTGTCGAATGGTACTGAGTTTTTCATCCTATCAGGAGACTCTGCTCCTTCAAAATGAGAAAGAAAATAAATTAACAAAAATAGAGCAGGAGGTTGAAACTATGCAGTCCGAATTACGAAAGTTAACCTTCGCCATAAATTCCTTAGGTCAAAATGGAAAAAACGAATTGGCAGAAAAATTGGTAAAAACGGGAATATATCTACCTTGATACTAATTCAATTTCAGGTAGATTCGTTGCAAATATCTCAAGACTGGAGTCCTATGTAACTAGGAATTTGAGTGTTGACTTGCTAGCCGCAAAAGATATTTTTGGATATTTTTTGCCAACTCCATTTTTATCGAAAAACGGTGGGCACACACAGTCAATGAATGCTTCTATTAAAAAAGGCTGTCGAGTAATCAAGTCATTATAATTACTTTTTAGGTTGTGAATCATGTCGTAAATATTATAATCATTGTACTCGAGCCGTTTTGTTATTTCATTCACTTTTTTAGCTTTCTTGTGTCTTTTCATGTCCTTATATCTCTGTCTTATGAGACGAAATTTAGCGAAATGTCTCATAGTATTTTTCTTACCGTACACGGATTCATAAAAATTGGTATATTCAAATGATGCCTTCTCTGAATTTTTTACACCAATCTCGATTCGAGGAGTTATGACTGTATCTAGAATCTCGAATAACTCTATTAAAAAGGACTCCATGCTCTTTTGAGTCAGACCGAATCTCTTCCTGTTGGTTCCTAGCTTATAAATAATTTCCTCTTTCTTCAATTTTTTCATAATCGTGTCAACCTGTGCTTTCTTTAATTCTGTATATCCAAACGGGTGACCTAGACCTAACGCAGCTAACACGTCATCCACGGATAACCCATCATAAGGATGACGAGGATAACTGCTACTTAGAGGAGGTCTGACAGCCATTAATTACAGTATAAACAAGATATCCCTTAGCGCCTTATCCTTCGCCTTAATTTTAGAACTCCACATACCCCTCTTTGTCCCTGTCAGAACAACTGGCTCATACAGCCGCAGTCTCAGAGCCTGCATAGTTTTGGGAGCTAAAGAATAGGGTGATGTTTTACCAGATTTCCAATCACCGGTGTTATTTTTTAGGTCTCCGGATTTTGACATTCTTCTCAGATGGAAGCTCAAAGTAGTCGGACTAATGGAGTGATTTAGGTAATTCGCATCTTCAATGGCTTTGAATGTCATTAAATCCGAGAGGACCCAACTTCCGTATTATACGAACTATGACGGAATCTATTGCTTTCTCATATCGTTCAATGGTATATTTTTTCTTGCTTTTTTTTACTTTCCAGTGTCTGAATCCCATCTGAAATAACAAAGCACTACAGGTTTCTCAGATAAATCAAGTTTACTGAGTATAAGTGATGTGCGAACCAGAAAGCAAACTCATTCGAGTTAAATACGAAACATTTCAAGAGCTAATCAAAAAAGCAAAATGGTCAGATACGATGGATGCGGTTATCCACAGACTATTGGACGAAGACGGGAGGGAAGAATAAAAACGACTTCAAAATCCGTCCTAGACGGCTATCCAGACCTAATACCAACCATATGCCCTAAAGGATGCGAGCTAGTTTGTGAGAGAGTATTCGTCAATCCAGTCACTAAACATAAAATCCTTTGCCAATGCAAATGTCACGAGAGTAAAACTGGATACAGTGAAAATGAAAAAGGCGAACGGGAACCACCCCGCTCACCACAGGAATACCAGCTACCTGACCGTCTAACAAGAAGGCAAGGAAACTATTATGAGTATTAACAAACTTCTGAGAAATAAACTTTCATCTTCCATTTTCGAAGATAAATGTCCTGCTTGGTACCAAGCCGAGCTCCGCTATTTATGGAGAAAACATTCTGTAGGAGGAGTTTACTCAGAATGAAGACTAAGAAACAATCTGTAAATGATACTGAAGTACTTGACCGAATAGATTGCCTAAATAGGTCTTTAGCCAATCTTCGCTCCGACATAGCAGAGATAGTATACGACGCAATAGCGCAGACTCTAAAGGAATGTGAGAAGTCAAAAAAATACATTGAGGTGGGATACCGCTAGAGTTGAGAACTGCTAAAAGGATAATGGTCCTAGCGAAACAACGTTGCTTAGGTTCTTTGTTATGGGTCGGAATAATGTGGCTCAATTTTACAAATAGGCCCGAAAAAAAACGAGAAATAATTCCGTGCGTAAAATTCGAAGTAAGAGTTACTAATTCCAAGTACATGCACGCAGATTCAATAAATTTCGGTCCGTTTCAAATAAGGAGCTGTTCCTTAGAACTGATTTCACTTCTGTGGACGCAATATTCAGAATCAGCAAATGGTGCGGATTAGTAATGACGAGGTTGAATTTTGACATAGAAGTTGATGACTTTGATGATGAGTGGACTACAGAACGTCTTGCAGAAGAAACATTTTTAGATTTTGCAAGGGCAGAAGCAAAAATCTCAAATGATGAAGGAGAGTCAATTATCGTTTCAAAATATTATCGACAAGCGAAGGAGAAGATGTTTTACATTCCAGTAACTGAGCCACCAATCCCAATCATAGTAAATATATCTGATTTGTCGCCGAAGGTCAGAGAAGAACTTGAAAGTCTTTGCACTAAAGGGGATATGGAGACATTTAGTTATGTGTTAAGGGCAGCGGTGGGTAAAATATTCGAGAATGTAAATTTCGAATACTATCACGGCAGCGTGATGAAGAATCTGATAGTGAGAGTTGAGCAATAGAGAATGAAATTAGAAGATATAATTGGACAGGATTTTGGCGATAAAGAACAACCGAAGATGAAAGTTAAGAATAAAAACAAACACAAACACAACAAGGAGGAACCTGTCAAGTCAATCCTATCAATGCAACGTATACACAAGGAGAATACTACCGAATAGGGGTCCCCTAAAGAGAACCAATTTTTGACGAAAGTTACCACTGCTGATATTGCATTTGTACTGAATACAATATGTAAAGAAGCCAAGTATGACAGTCCTTCTGTGAGACAACTGTTCTTCGGAATGGCTACGGCATTCACAAAGCTCGGAATCTGTCACAAAGTGAATTCAAAGGACTCAGGTGCTGGAAAGTCCTATCTTACAAATAAAGTTGCGAACTATTTTCCGGATAAGTATGTGCAGATATTGGGAGGCGCTTCAGACAAAGCATTTCAGCACAAACAGGGGGTGATGGTGATAAAAGACAAGGAAACGGGAGAACTAAAGCCAGTAGAACCTATCATAGAAAAGCTTAATGACGAATTAGGACAGCTCGACCCTAAAAACAAGCTATTTCAGGCGTATTAGGAATAGCTGCCGCAGCAGGTAATACAAGAGCATATTACTGGTTAGTTTTACAAATAGTGTTTGCGGTAGTTGGGTCGATAAGTGCACTTCCAATAGCATTTACCGCTCATGTAGGTGGATTTATCGCTGGTGTGGTAATGACCAAAATATTAGTAAGATTAGAGCAGTCAAAAAGAAAGTCGAGTTATTTTCTGCAGCCGTGAAAGGTATCATAAAAAGCTAGTATCATAAAAAGCTCTTTGGAAGTCCTATGTCATTGAAATCATAGGACCTCTTTTCTCAAATCTTTATTTATCATCATACTCAGTAGTATACCCGTAACATCCACCGAATTGTCTTCTATTGGTATATCGGTTTCAATATCTCTTTTTTTAAACTCAACATTTTTGAAACCGTGTATTTCAGCCGCTGACGTAGTTTTAAGAAGCATATCATCTGTAAAGTCTATCCCAATGACTTTTCCACTATCTTTAATCAATTCCTGCACCTGAACCGATAGGAAATGAAAAGAAAATAACCTCTTGTCATTACAATCTTGATTACTATTACGCCGATGTTAACTGTACCACTATCTGTTTAATCTAGTAGCTTCTAGACCATTTTAGTTGACTTCCAGAGATACATTGATGAGGCCCAACCACTAATCTATCGCAAAATGTTAGAGTTTCGAAAGAAATAGTTCGAATGTGCAGGGACTTGGCGTCTATGTGGTCGAGTCAAAAACACCTGAACTCTTTTTATCAGTCTAAGCCAAGACCCGAACTAACTGGAGGCTCAGTAATGAATACCACTACTGATGTACTAAGACTTCACGCAGTCTAAGCCAAGACCCGAACTAACTGGAGGCTCAGCAATGAATACCACTACTGATGTACTAAGACTTCACGCAGTAAACGAATTACGAAGATGGGCAAGACAAGCGATTGTCTAAACAAAAGAAAGTAAAAAGAAAACTCCTTTACATTAACGGACTTTATTAATTCATCCATAGGTCCCTTTTGGAGGTGCCGATTCCGTTGGGGCTTTGGGAACCTTGAAACTAGTAAAAAGTAAAATAGAGCATGATTATCATTTAACTGAATGACAAGAGTCATGCTCAAGTGCAAGAATGACAAATGTCATAGAGACTTTTATGCTGGTATTGAAACAACTGAAGGTCGTTTTCCAAAATTGGACCTGCTACCAGGCAGAGAGACATGTCCTCATTGTAACGAAA
>JBBRRH010000147.1:0-5839 GCA_038201105.1 Nitrososphaera sp.
GAAGAGGATTTACAGTCTATCCAGGAAGGTTTAGAAATAATATTAGGTGAAGAATTCAATCGGTATGGGGGTAGGGCTGATTTGCAATCAGAAATTGTGTCTGGAAATAGCGATAAGTCAATAAGGCCTTACACAGCAGAGAGGGATGGTGAAAATCTGCGCTCATTAAAAAGAGCCTTTGAGGAAATATTGACTCGTGAATACCGAAAGTACGGGGGCATGATACAGTGAGTATCAAATTAGATGATCTAGACCTTAGTGCAGTTAAAGGACAATTGAGTATGGGACTAAGAAGCCAAACAAGCAGCGTGAGCAGGATTGGATCTATAGATAGAAGACGGATTATAAAACATGATGCTTCCGCTGTATATGGAACTATAGTTGATGATCAGGGTAAAGCATCGGCAAGGCTGTTAATTGAAGGTCGGTTTGTGGGAGAAGACGCTATGAACGGAATGTCCTCATTGAGGACTAAATATAAAAAAGGCGAACCCATAAACTTGGTCTCGGACATAACCCTTCTTTCAAGTATCGATAAGGTAATGATCGAAGAGTTGAGAATACAAATGAGTTCATCCGTCCAACTTTCATATGAATACCAGATGATTTTAAGGGAATATGTAGAAACAGTCAAGAAACAAAGCGCTATAGCTCCCCCGCAGAAAGCTCAAGCACTAGCAGAAGTTGGTTCACAGGCTGCTGATGCTTTACAAGAATTAAAACAGGATGCGTCGGCAGCGTTACAGAAAGCACAATCTCTACAAGAAGGCGTCTCACAGGCTGCGGATGCTTTGCAAGAATTAAAACAGGATGCGTCGGCAGCGTTACAGAAAGCTCAATCTCTGGGTGAAGTAGGTGCACAAGCTGTGGGAGCATTTAAGGACCTGGGCAGCAATAAACTCACACCTTCCCAGAAAGCTCAAGCCATACAGGAAGTCGGCTCACAAGCATCTCAAGCTCTAAAAGAAATAGAGGAAGAATAATTATTTTGAAAAAATAAATCTGGAAGTCTCTAAAGTGAGCGGTGAAACCCAAACTAACCTAACCTCGTGATGAGAATACCTTAAATCCTGGATCGATTATAACTGGTTCTAATTGTGGGAGTATTCTGTAAAAGAACTGCTTTGACCCGGAGACACATTTACTCAGCTGTGTGGGCGAAATTGCCCACACTAGGACGCCTCCCTAAAGTAGGGAAATGCTCTCGTCGATTCGGAGCATGTCTAATATTACTTGTCACTTTAATGATACTGAGTAGTACAGTTTATTCCACATACGGGTTCCCACCACGCCAGGCAGGCCAGTCGACCATCACTCCACAGCCGACCATCGCTCCAACGCCGGTGAATAACTTTATCAACGAAAATACGACAATTGCTATCTCTATACTCAATCATACCCTGCCTTACATATATCCATGGGGCTCGATTACATGTGATTCTCAGAGTCAAAACGATTCAGCTTGCATTAATCCTTCTCCTTTGGCAATGCGACAAATAGGAAACGGGCAATTTAGCAAGATTTCTTCTTTGGCCATTTTAAGTCCAGGTCCCGCAACAAAAATTCCTGAAGCGAATACGACCTTCATTTACGTTGCTGATTCAGGTAACGACTCGATCGACAAATTCTTTATCAATGGAACTTTTGTTCTAAAATGGGGGTCTAAAGGTACTTTCCAAGGCCAATTTTACAGACCTACTGCAATCGCTGCTAGTAATGACAGTATATTTGTCGCAGACTCTACTGGAAGGATCCAAGTTTTTGACACAAATGGGACCTTTAAAACTGGATGGGGTTCTCTGGGCACGTTAGACCAGCAGTTCCTAAATATCACCGGGATTGCTGTCTCTAATGCCTCCAGCACCAATTCTACAGCTGCCGCAGTACAGATGGGACCGGCAATGAGTATTTCTCCCGTGACAAATTATACCAATAATTATGACGAGATGATACCTGAATTGAATAGATCAGTTGTTTACGTAGCTGACTCTGAAAATAATAAGATTCAGGAGTTTTATCCAAATGGCACTTTCATTAGAAAGTTCGGGCAACCAGGTCAGCTGGACGGCGAATTTAGATATCCAAGTGCCATAGCCATAGAACCTCTACAAAAATTCATTTACGTAGCAGACAGTGGAAATAACAGAATCCAAGTTTTTTTCCCCAACGGAACTTTTGCTAACAAGTGGAATCTAACTTTTGCTAATGCATCTTTAACTGTAGGTCCTCTACTTCCAATACGTCCAACCAGTCTTTCAGTGCTCAAAAACCGGTTACTAGTTGCTGATTCTGATAACCACCAAATCCTGGAATTTTTACTGAACGGGACATTTGTAAATCACTGGAATCTTACTGGCAGCAGCCTGTCGACCTTGAATCTACGAAATGCAGATCCAATAAGTGTCAGCACTTTTGCTTCTGATCCTGGAATAGGATTCATTGCCATTGGGTTCGGGGCGAAAAATATAGCTGGTGTATACCTGTTTCCCAGAGGGGCCGATGCAGGACAGGATATCTCTACACGACCGGGTGCGACTATTTTACTAAACGGAAGTAAGAGCTCTTCACCCGTGTCTGGTTCAGCTATACTGAGATATGACTGGAAATTAATATTGCCTGCTGCAAACACTTCTTCTCCGGTTCTTCCATTTGAATCACATGATAAATTAGCTAATTTTATAATCCCAGCATTCCTAGGCAATGCAACCCTTTCGTTCGAACTGAACACAGTAGACTCTGCTGGATATAACTCCTCTGACTTAGTAAATGTCTATGTAAAGCAGCAGGCCACACCTACCGCAACTATTCCACAGGTGCCTATGTCTCCCAGTTTAGCGGCACTGCCCAATACCATTCCTCATTATGACAAGTTTGGCATACTTCAAATCTATCCGACTAAAACCGCAGGAGAAGAATGGTTCATGGACATGGTCAATCCCGAGGGAGATAAACGATTTGACCCTGGGAACAAGATAACTAAAAATCCAGACGGCTCATGGAAGATGACATCAACTCAGGTCAGAATGGGTGTGTTTCCTTCAACAGGGTACAATCCTGGCACAATTACTACAACAAAAGAGTTGGAATTAGAAAAAAAAGGCTACATGCAAGGGCCAAATGACTGGAAAAACGTAGAGATGACAGGGTATGTAAAATTTAATTCTGGGAGCGAGGACAACTTTGCCTGGTATGCAAGAGGTGGAAGGCATACTGGTAGCGGACCAATGGAAGGCTGCGAAGGAGTAGCCTACAAAGGAGATCTCTACTTCAGCGGTAAAACTCAAATAGCCAAGGAACAATGGCATGTAAGTTACGATTATTCTCCTGCAAAGAAAGCTATCGAATCCATCCAAGGTAAATGGGTGGGATTTAAATTTATAATTTACAACACGGTTCCCCCTGACGGCAGAATCGCAGTAAAAATGGAAAACTGGGTGGACAGGAATAGTGATCAGCATTGGGAAAAAATTTATGAGTACGTTGATTCGGGAGGCTGGGGAAGAGACGGCGTCGATTGTGGAGGCAGGGCTGATCAGATCATTAGTTGGGGCGGTCCAATAGCCACATACAGATGGGATAGCGCCAACGATGTAGATTTCAAATCTATGAGCGTGAGGGAAATAAACAATCAGGCAGGACCAAGTGTTATTCCTCCTGGAGGTAATATGAGCTCTCCGCAGGCGGGAACTCTACCTTCATCAGGCAGTCAGGAAACGGGCGGCAAAATGAATGGGCAGGGGCAAGAGCAACAAAATCCATCTGGAAGTAAATCCAACGATCAGGTTGCAATCTTCGAAAAGAATATACACACAATTTGGGAAGAACCAGTAGACAAAAACTTACAAGTCTTTTACAAAAGAAGTCTCGATGGTGGTAATACATACGACAAGCCTATTAACTTGAGCAATAGTTCTCAGGATTCATTCGATGCCAAAATCAGAGTATCGAAAACTGACAAGGTCGGAGTCGTTTTCCGAGCAGGCAACGACATCTTTTATACAGCTAGTGACAACAACGGTCTCACTTTTTCTCGTCCGATAAATGTGAGCAAAAGTCCAAATACAATTTCTTCCGATCCTAATATAGAGATAGTGGACGGTTCCAACGTCAAAATAGTGTGGGTAGAGCATGATGTTGAAAGTATGGATTCTTTAACAACAGCGACTAATAGCAGCGGAACAAGTGGGGGGACAACAAAAACAAATATCCCTGCTCTGCTTCCTAATGACCTCTCTACAGGTTTTACTCTAAGCCCAGTTTCCCTTCAAAGCTTCAGTACTCCTGCTAGCCAGTCAAAGGTTGTCAAAATAGCTTCGTCCAGTAAAAATGAGGAACATACAGTTATTGACTCTGCAGTCGTAATATCTGACAGTAAGAATGGCGGAATATCTTTTTCTACCCCCAGAGTTATTACGGCTGCTCCGGAAATGGAAATGCATACACCTGAAATTGCAACAGCATCGAATGGTAAAGTATATTTGTGTTATGTAAAAGGAATAGAAGATAATACGGATGTATTTTGCAATCACAGTAATGATACCGGTAGTACCTTCAGCAATTCAACTAACGTAACAGGCGACCCATCTTCTCCCTCGCTTACACCGAAATTGTCAGTTTCGGAAGATTCAGTATTTCTCGTATGGTCAGATCTCAAGAACGGAACCGGTGGAAATCTTGATGTCTTCTCTATGGTGGCAACAGGTGATAACGATACGTTTGGTAGTCTTACCAATTTGAGTAATGATACTGCTGGTTCAGTTAACCCTGATATTTCTGCCTCTGGTGGAAAACTCCATACCGTATGGGGAGAGAATACGCCAGGAAATAACGCTATAATTACAAGAAGTAGCAATGATAGTGGACGAACGTTCGATAATAAAATTTTGCTAAATAACAGTGAAAGCCTAGCATCACATCCTAAAATAGCCGTCTCCGGCGATAATATTATCATTGTTACTTCTGCTCAGAACAAAACTGGGAACCAAGACATACTCGTAAGCAAGAGTAGTGATGGCGGAGAGTCTTTTGGGGAAGAGATAAATTTGACAGAAAATAAAACCGCAACATCTGAAAATCAAACAAGTGTTAATTTAATTGGACCACAAGCGGCTATTCCTGGCCAGGTGATTTCTTTTTACGCGCAGGCAGAGGGTAGTAGTATGAACGAAACAGCACCAAGCTACTACTTTAACGTTTCAGGTCCGCAACCCGCTAATGTTATTGTTGCTGAGGGGAATCAAAGTCCTACTGCCCAATTTAAGATGCCAAAAAGTTGTTTAGGTGCTGAAAATGAAGAATATCGCGTCAACGTTACTGTTAAAAATTTCACTGGTGCTGAAAATAAGGGCTTTAGTAAAGTCGTACTGAACTGTGAAGTGGTAGAATTGGTACTTAAAAGCTCAAAGGACAAGGCTATCCCGGGAGACACAGTAAATATTTCCGGACTGGTGTCGGGATTGCCAAGGGATCAACAACGTTCAGTCGATATATTTCCTGCACTTTCTAAATTGAATGTAACAGAAAAGTCTAGATGTCTAGACATTAATGACTCTAAGTGCGATCCTCCTTTCGTTGAATTTGTCATTCCCCAATGTACTGATTCAAACGAAACTAAATTAGCTTTTGAAGGTTTTGTACTAGATGTACAGGACAAGAAATATGGTAACACTACATCGGTGTCTCTTTCTTGTTCTTCTGGTTCTGCAAATCCACCCCCTCTTCCACAAAATAATCTCAATAATACCAATAGTACACCGCAGGCAAATTCCAGTACTTATTCGACCGAAATAGGTACGCCAATTACGATAGATTTGAAACAGTTCACATCCGATAAAGATCA
>JBBRRH010000148.1:0-5630 GCA_038201105.1 Nitrososphaera sp.
CTGCTGTAACGACCCGGTTAAGTGGATTCTGATGTTGTGAATCCGTGTAAATATATTGTATAATTTCTCCCCTTGTAGGTCGCTTGCCATTAACATTACCAAGTTGAATTGCGGCAGCAACATGAGGAAAGATGTTTCTGTACTTTGAAATATCCATCCCAAGTTGCTTTGATATAATCAGATCCTTCCTATCAATTTCGCCAGTCATGATTTTATCAATTGTTTTGGTTAAACAAAATAATGCAGTCTCTAAAGTCTTGTTAAATATATCATCGGACTTATCACAATCAAATAAAATGTAAAGTAATTCTGTTTGGAATCGTTTAATGAATTCTGGTGTATCATGTCTTCTTGTCTCTATACCTCTTGTGACTAATTCTCCATCAAACTTTTTTCCAAAGTAGTGTTTCAGTGCTTCCAGCTTCTCATCGGCTTCTAGTGGCAGCAAAACCAAAAATTTGTAGTGATATTCAAGGGAAAGTGCCAATCCGGTTTTTGCGCTGATGATATCTCCTAATTTCTCATAATCATCTCTTGTAGCACCGTCTTTACGAACAAATGCTGCGTCTGTGTCAGCATAAATCAACTCATAGCCTAATTCCTGCACGATGTCCTTAGTCTTCAACAATATCTCTCTGGACTTTTTGTTAATCGCTTCAAATGCCAAAACATTCCCGTATTTGTTCCAGTAAGAACCAGTTGTGCCATAAAGACATACCAAAATTTTCTTCAATGCATCTGTTCTTTCTTCGCAGCACTTTGCTTCTAGAGAATCCGTTGGTAGTTGTTTCATCAATTCTTTAAAGTAAGTACGCCGTTCCAAAAGTTGTTTAACTATATTTGGTAATATGCCTAGTTGTGATTTATTTTGTTCTGGGCTATTCTTTCCTGTTTCATAACTAATATTCTCGTTAACAATAATGTTGGCAAACTCATCATTATAATCTAGGACTGCTACGTTTTCATGTAATCCAATTTTGGGTGAAAATATCATACCTGCCTTATCTTTATCTACTATTTCCTCAACAGTTCTAATTTTTTCATGTGTTCTTCTGTAGTTATCGGAGATGACATGTCCTCTTGCTGTTAGCTCATATTGATTTCTATTGGCAATCAATCTACCGAGACTGTACTGTAAAATCATCCGAATGGGTAAATATGAAAAACGTGATAACTCTCCAAGCGAAACTAATCCATTATTATAACTCTTATTCAGGTACACCCTTCCTTGTGTCCACCGTTCTAAAACACGTCCCTGATCCACGGAGTAAATATCTGTTTTTCGTCTTCCAATTGGCAAGTCCAATGATAGTGATTTGATCCGTTCAAGTAGATAATTTAGCATATTTATGTGAGAGTCATGTGACACGAATACGATAATATCAGGATTTTTTGAAATGACATAGTGGGAAAAGTCTTCTAACACTTTTGATTCGTTGTCCTCCAGTATTAGACTATCAGAATTGTACGTAATAGTGATAGTTTTTATCGGATCATCTCTGTCTAAGACCTCTTGTTCTGTAAATGGTATAACTTCAACGTGCATCACAGTGAACGGTAATTGAAGGTCTTCCCTTTCACTACCCTCCCTTATTGATACCAGTTCTCCGTCTTGATATTCAATCGTAACTTGTGTTGTTGAGGGTATCATTAATTGAGTGAACAAATAACGTCGAATGTGTGATAGCTCAGTATTGTACAGCTGTCGTATCCGTTGTTGTATGGTTTCATGTTGCAAAGTCTTAAGCAATAAATTGTAGTGATGTATTGAGTAACAGCGAACATAGAGTAACTTCTGCTTCACATTACTACCGATATCAATGAATTTGTGTTCCCACTTTATCTCTTTAATTAGATCCATATCAGATAAAATTTGAAATATTTCCTCGCCAGATTTTTCATCCTTTGGATGTATGTAAAAAACAGGATCATAATTATTAGTTAATCTAAGTACGTGTCCATCTTGAGATTTTATCCATAGAACTGCTTGATCATACTCAATGTAGACATCAAGTATCCACCCAATACAGTTTTGAATCATGGCTGTTTTTTCTGATACTTTATTATGTCTTCAAATGCAATCAACCTGTTTTCAAGATCCTGAATGATTGAATCCTTTTCTTTCAATTCATTCATTAATGCAGCAATTAGTTTTCTGTTGTGAACTGATGCCACGATACTTAATTTATCACATACTGTTGGCAGAGTGCTATTACCCATAGCCGCCTGCTCAGAACTCCACGCTTTCAGAAGTAGATCGAATGCTTTCTTGTGTCCTAAATCTACGAAAGCTCCTTGGAGTTCAGTTCTCATATCCGACATAACCTCCTCGTACAGTTGTCTGAATGATGGTGTAATTCTTCCCATACTACATCAATTTAACAGCATCATTCTACCGCACTTTCTACCATGAACAATGACAGATTTTGGTGTGATTAAATACTGGTGCTTCACTAATGTCGCTTTGAAGCTTGGAAGAAATTCACTGCTTGAAATTTGCTTGACGTAGACAATCACATTGGCTAAGTGTTTCAGGTATGTTCCACCAATTGGTCTTGGAATGACACCTTTACTGCTTAGATTTGAATCACCTGTAACAACCAGAGAGACTTTATTTTTGGCACATGCTCTGTTGATAACGGATAGAATTTCCTTAACTGTATTTGCAATTTCTGGTCTTTTCTGTCCATTTGAGTCCTTGAAGAATTTTGTTAGGTTGTTGATCACAATTAGTTTAATATTGTCATTAGTTTGTACCAATTCAGAGATTTCATTAGCAATCTGTAGTTGGTGTTGCGAATTATAGGCTGTTTGAACAAAGAGATTCTTGGACACAATTTTAGGATCTATACCTACGGCTTTTGCAGTATTAGCAATTTTTTCTGGATTCAAGTTCATTTTTCCACTACCATAATAATCTGTGCTGTTGAAGCATACTGCCATAGAGTTGAATCCATGCTCTTTAATAGATAAAATACAATTTACAAGAAGTCTGTGTGAAAGTGCATCTAACGGTAATGAATCGCCATAAAATAAATAAAATGAGCCTTCTTGAATACCATCAATTAACGAATCTAATTCTCCTGAGCCTGTCGTAATTTTGAGACAATTTCCTTGTGTACTATAGTGCTCCAGTGCTGATTTCATCTCAAATCTTGGCTGTGTAGTCATGTTGAGATTCACCGGTACTGGCTATAGGGAATCTATTTGCGATTGTTTACTATAGGAAAATTGTAATTGATTGGGGAAGAACCACAGTTCATCATGCACAAACAATATTGAACCCTTTGCCTTCACTTCTTTTCCGTAAAGTTTTTCTTTGATCTCTTGCAGCAGAACGTTTTGAATATTATTTGATTCTACCGAATCGCCGCCGAATTCGAGCTTAGTTTCCCCGATGCGTAGGTCGTTTAATGCTTCTCTAATGACTTTATCCATTTTGAATTTCAATGTTGATTTTTTATCATCAATGTATTTTTGCAATCCTGCCGATATTACAAGACTTTCATTACCGTAGAACACCATGCTTGGCGGATAAGTGAAAGTCTGTTCTGAGTTCATCATCTTAATTTTTAGCAATGGCATTTCGTCTGGTGAAATATCTATATCGTAAACATCGTGCCAGAACTGTACTAAGTTCCTATTGTCCGTTTCAGAGATAGTTTGATTACTCGATTTCCTTGTTATCACATCTACAATAGATCCGTAATTCCCTGAAGGAGCAACTATAACCTTGTTTCTCGAGTTAACAAGATGGCGAATCAGTCCATTGGCAGTTGCACCATTTTCTCTTCTCATTCTGATGTAATCAAGTACACTTTCTCTCACGTACGCTTGCGGCGTTGCCTCTACATTGGCTTCTACTGAATCTCCTTCTTGTTTTTGTTTAATGTAGACATTCAGTGAAAACCCAAGGTACAGACTCGCCTTCTCACACCTGTACAGTTTTAGTGGTTCTTCTAATAGGTAAATACCTTGCAACATTCCTTTGCCAGTTTGTTTTCTGATGTTGATGTCAAGTGCTTTTTGTATTAATCTAGAAGTTATTTTTCTGTCTTCTAATTCACTAGAATTTAATGTCCTATTATTGAACTCGGTAAAGTAATGCTGTTCATTGGGAGCAATAAATACGAGATTTCTACCGTCTGTAACAATTAACTTATCGCTCTTACGATAGGATGATGCATTTTCACTTACTGCCTCCACCACATCTACACTATTAGGTACTTTTATTTGATAAGTGGATGAGGCTACAAATCGATTGTCTGAATTCTTGTCAGGAGTTAATTTAGTTTGTGTAGCAAGCAGTATCAATTCACTCAAGTTCCGTTGAAGAATTCTTGATGCAACATCTTTGGTCAATACCATCTTTATTGATCCTGAACCATCATAGAGTTTAGAAGATACACGTAGATCCCAACCCCATCCCTGATCACACTTATTGGAACAGGTATCTTCATAAAGCAATGATTTACAACCATTGCATCGTTTCACAAGACCTGAATTATTGTGAACTGTCGTGATAGTACCGGTCAGAGAAATATTCAGTACGGGTCGTTTTATGGTATCAATCTTTGGCTTCCACACAAATTGCTGGTACTCTAAATATCCATCCACTACTTTTATCTGCCATTCTGTGAATTCAGTTATAACCAGTAGTAATGACCTGTCTGGGAATTCGTGAACATATGCATTGTCAAATTTGTAAACAGTATCACGTTGCCAGGGGATATTTATTTTATGGCTAACAAATGGAATTTTAAATGTGGCATCCTCCAATATACCCGAAAAAATTACTTTAGTTCCCAGTTCATCTTGTTTTTCAGTCGTCTTGAGATATACTGCTCTGCCCACAGTTTTAACATATGATTTAGCTGTAAGGTCTGCTAAAGCAACTTGCGGTTTTGGTTCATATGTAGATGGTGGACGTGGTAGTGAACGTGGATCTGGGTAATCTCTCTCTTGATATAGCTTGAACTGTTCTCCCATTGCTGTCTTTGTAGTTACCATATTATACTCTCACCAATTTTATCCTATCACCAACCAGATTCGCTGTCGTTGGCTTTGCCAGTTTTTTTATCATCTTCTGTATCCACAACACCTTTTTCACTTATAGAAAACTTGACAGAACCATATTCATGATATGGGCTATCTTGCATCACTGCAATCCTGTTATGTCCTGCTTTCCTGAAAAATATCCTATATGTAGTAGCATGCGCCAAAATATTTCCTCCCGCGACTTTAGTAGGATCACCAGCGAATGTTGCATCTGGATTGGACTGTACTTGATTTGTCAACACGAAAGCAATATTATAAACCTCGGCAAGTCTAGTTAGTCTATGCAACATTGAGTTAAGACGCTGTTGCCTATCCCACAACGTTCCTCTTCCACTAAATTCAGCGCGATGAAGAGATATGACAGAGTCTATTATCACAAGACTTGCTCTAAATTCTTCCAAGTACTTTGCAAGGTTCTTTATAACAAATTCAAGATGACTGCTGTTATAGATCTTACATACAAAAATAGAAGACAGTATTTTTTCTGGATCAGCAATTCCATAAGCTTCAGCAATTTGATGGATTCGTTCAGGTCTGAATGTATTTTCAGTATCAATAAAAATTACATTGCC
>JBBRRH010000149.1:0-5622 GCA_038201105.1 Nitrososphaera sp.
AGTATAAGAGATACTGGACAAGGTATAGATCCAGAAATCATACCTAGACTGTTCACCAAGTTTGTCACAAAATCAATAACCGGAACAGGCTTGGGATTGTTTATCTCCAAAAGTATCATTGAAGCACACGGAGGAAGCATTTGGGCTGAAAATAACCTCGATGGAAGGGGTGCCACTTTTACATTTACCATTCCTGTTAAAGTCAATTAGTCTCATCTGATCAGCTCGACCAAATTCCAATCTATCATTAACGGCGAATTTTGTTTGCTTGAAAATAGACCAAGCAAAACTTGTAACCGATGGAAATATTGGAAAGGCTAATCTTTGCGATGTAATATCTTACGGAAGCAGGAATTCTTTCTTAAAGGATAAAAGTAAACATTTTGCAAGTTACCAAATACCATTTTGGCGCCGCCGTGACTTAGTATAGCAAGTATTAAATCAATTTTAGGAACTAGTCGTGCTGAAATATTCCTAAAAGGCGAAATATTTTTTATCGTTGGTAAGCTGCCTAGTCATGGTTCCCATTCGCGACTTCAGAAACAAAAATAATATGAACTGATATAACAAATAAAGAGACTTGATAATTAAGAAATGAAGAAATCACTTTACTGCCGAAAGTCTAACCTTCTGATGCTATTATTGACTATGACTTCAAATTTTTATCTAAAAGGCTTTTCCCAAGGTACTACTCTAACCCCTGAAAATAACCTGACGAAATATTAAAAGTTGCCAAGTTAAAGGGACAAGGAACATTGCCCACAGCGTTAGACAAATACTGTCCGACTTCTGAAGCAGTTTGATTGAATGATGTACTAGCGTTTCCAGCAGCGTTTGACATATTTCTTGTGACGTTTTGAGCTGTCACGCTGCTTGCAGTTGTTGCAAACAGCAAAATTGATAAAGCTATTCCGACGACGGAGAGTTCCTTCTTCATTGGCATGATTTGAGTTAGATACCATTTAAGGATTATCTGTTCTTGGTCAGTCAGCAATGAGTGTGAACAATTCGCTTAGCAATGAAAAATCTCTGATGCGTTCTTCTGGATTGATGGTATTATGAGTCTCATAGACAACTTGAATACAATCAACGACCATAAAACTGATAGGTAGACTTGGAAGTCTTTTCAAATCAAATCTTGGCGATTTGGTAATTTGCTTTACTAACGCCGCAGTCTCTCTATTTGGAGGTGTCCTGATTGATGTTCTGGATTACCATCCAATAGGTGAATTGTAACACCTTTACCAATTTTTTCAAATATCTTAGTTGAAACATATGGATTATGATATTTCGTTGCGAAGTAAACTTCCTCTTCGGCATTGTCTAGTACTTTTTGAGGACTTCTACTATCAAATCATTAAATTTTTTTGCAATATTAAAACTAGTGAGATGAGTTGCGTTAATAATACTCTTTAAATTAGAGGAACCAATGTATTCATCGACTATCGTCTCTTTCTGAGCAGACGGGAAAGAGACTATTTTTTAGAATATCAATGCCTTTGATTTGCCAATAATCAGGAATGATCTTGTCCATCATCTTCAGATTATTCTCATAAATGATGGATCCAAATGATGTCAATTTGTAGACAGATTGTTGCTTTTCAATTAATCCCATTTCGACAAGATGCTTCAGCCGAACATAGTATTGTTTCTTAGTTTGGTTAGTTATGCCATTAGAAGTTGAACGAAATCCAACATGTGCAGCACTGAGAATCTTCACAGACTGATTGTCTCCCAGTATAGCGAAGACACCTTCAGATGGTACTGGCATAGTTGTTTGGTACTGGCATACCAAACATAAGTAACCTGTTTATTTAGAATGATATGCATGCTTCAGTTAACTTAATTAAACAAATATTATATATGATGAAAATTGTCCAGAAGTTGATGTTTTCAAAACTAAAAACACATTGCATCATATTGTCGATACTGATAGTGTCAGTCTTTTCAATTGGAATGACAACTACATTACTTCACGCAGTGTATGCTCAAGAACAAAAATTTGCCGCAAGGTTAGACGGAAATCAAGAAGTTCCACCTAATACTTCCACAGCAAAGGGATGGGCCTGGTTTAAGCCAATGGGCGATACTGTGTCGTATGAGGTAAATGCAACTGGAATAGACAAAGTTAGTATGGCTCACATCCATGACGGAAAATTGGGAGATAATGGAGACCCGATCGCTATGCTGCAAATCAAACAATCAAGTGGACCAACTTTGGCAGAAGGTAACATTAGTTCATCAGATTTGATGGGTTCGCAAGCGGGAAAGAGTGTTTCTGAACTTGTTGCCAAAATGCAAAGCGGAAAAACATATGTTAATGTTCACACTGATGCCAATCCTAATGGTGCGATCAGAGGACAGATAACAACTGCAAATAATGAATCGGCTGAAAATAATGATTCGTCTGGAGGGGCAGTAAAAACTTTTGTGAACGAAACAGGAAAAATCCTGGCTAACGTGCCCGGTGAAGCTAATGAATTGTTGAGCGGCAAATCTGAATCAGAGGAGAACGATACAGTTGGTAATTAAGGGTGTGCAGAAATATCAACATCACTCATTTTATTGTTCGACGGTAGAACAGATGAGTACACGGGACTAACAAAAAATACTATCTTCGACCCGCTAGAGCAAAAGGCCAGATATCCTTTTGAGAATCCGCATTTGAACAATAAATGGCAGGTAGTGAATTTCCACAACCTACTCAATTCATCGTTTTAATAGAAACGATGATATTACTAATTTGTACTGGAATTACCAATAAACATATACGAATAGACGGAATTTGTTGTTTTGTAACCTGAATAATTTTTCAGACTTTGGACGAAATATGACTATAGACACATGGTCTGTCATTTTCAATACATTGAATATATTGTCAATTTACTTTTGTCATCTATATTTAGTGTAAACTAATTAATTTATATGACTGGTAACTAAGTTCCCTTGGTATTTATATTTGACAGATTAGTAGTTAGAATGTCAGCTCGAAGTAGCTGCCAACTTACTCATTCTAGGAACAGAGGAATTTGTTGTCCTTATGGCGATTCCTCTATCCTAGTCCTTAATTATTATTCGAATTATGTCAATAGGTTATATCGTAAGTAATTTAGAGTAGTTTTACTTATCATTAATGCAGAGACAAAATATATTTACCTTTTCGCCATCCAGGCATTGATTGATGGTATATGTCATTACTATCATAATATTCTATGAAAGAAAACCTTACTAATTAAACGTACATTATGCTTATATATAAATTAGAAGGTAACTAAGTTCTTATGGTAATTTAGTTCCTTCAGTATTAATATACGCCTAAAATATACCAGACTAAGATTGACTTTTCTAGACCAAAAAAACAATAGGATTCTTTCACTTGCAGCCACAGCACTAATCCTGACAATAGTAACCGTATCATTGCAATATCATACAAAGGCCTTTGCGACTGATGGTGACATAAACAACGTCTTAGCACTTCAAAGTGTAGGATCGCCTAGTGCCTCTATTATATCCCACAACCAATTACTAAAATATCCAATCGGACAACACTATCAGATAATTCCTGCCGCATTAGTTCATGTACTGCTAAACAGATCTGAATCCATGGGGACATTGAAGCATTTTACCTTGATAGCAACGTCTGACAATGGACATATGAACCTGCCAACTGGAGATCCTATAAATCTAATGACATTCAACGGTAGCTTCCCAGCGCCAACAATGAGAGTAACTCAAGGTGATGTTGTTCAAGTAACGGTGATAAACAAGGATACTGAGATTCATAGTATAGACTTTCACGGATCGCAATTAAGCGCAGTACCAAATTTTGCTGCTATACCACCAAGCCAAAACAAAACCCTGACATTTGTTGCAGTAAATCCTGGAGCATGGGTTTACCACTGTGAGGCCAATAACGTCTTTGAACTTTGGGAACATCCACTGAAAGGAATGACAGGAATGTTAATTGTTGATCCTAAAGAAGGCTACAAGCCTCTCACGACAAATATAGTACATCAAGTGGGAAATCCCGGAAATTACAGCTACGAAACAAAAACGTTGTCAGGACCCGCAAGAGAGTTCAACTTGCTTTATGGTGAATACTACTTAGAAAATGGGTTGAGTCCTCATTCTGATACAGTTGCAACCCCAGAGCATGAATTTAGTGTGGAAAAAATGTTTAACAAAATTCCAACATATACACACGTAAATGGCGTACCATATGCTTACATAGGACCACTGTTTACATTGCCGCCGTGGAATACCAGCCACCTGTCAGATGTAATCACCAATTCTAATCTTCTGTCTGGTAGTCCTGATCCACAAATATCTGCATTGACTACCGCAGATACACAAGGTCATACTGCTGCAACCCAGCTAAATGTACAACAAGGAGATCATGTGAGATTCTATGTAAATAATGCTGGTGACAACGAAGTTGCATTCCACATAGTAGGAGAACAGTTAGATAAGGTAATGGTTGGAAGCAGCATGGTAGCTGAAAAAGTACAGACTTGGGGAATACCGGCATATGGTGACGCAACAATAGATGTAGTCTTTGAACAGCCTGGGGCATTTGCAATAGTTAATCATGACTATTCAGAGCTGTTCAAAGGTCAGGGATCTATTGTCGTGGTTTGGCCCACAGGTCAAACACCGTTACCAAATCCATCTAATTCAGTGCCCCCACAATCGCATGTACCAAATACAAGTATTCCACAACAGACATGTATGTATGGAATAGGACCTGACAACAACTACGAAGATAACACAAAAGACGATAACCAGTTTCTTAGCCAATGTAAAATCGGGCTTCCGGCTTAGACACTCTTCTTTTTTTTACCAAATCAAGCCATACAATTTCTGAAAGTCAAAATTAACCCCGGCGGGCGAAGTAATTGTATCTGTTTAGAAGGCGACAGACCCTGTTCCAGGGCATAATGATAACTTTAGTGTAGAGGTAGATGATGACCTGACTCATGGATAAAATTTCAATTTATAGAAAAGTAAGATGCTTTCTAGAACAATTCTAAAACTAATCACAATCCTCCAATGCATCAATAAACGAAAAACAGAATAATGTTCCCATGATCCGCGAGAACGGATGAATATTTAAAAGGACAAATAGCCTAATTATCAAAATCAAACAGGAAAAAGTTCACACAAAAGTTCGGCTGGAGCTGGGGTGTGATTCAAGGTTCAAGATTATGTTGGATATCACGGCTTAAAACATGAGCTTGAAGTAACCTACTTTGCTTTGCTGGCCGCAAAGTACCAGGTTAGGAGGGCTCAGGCATCATTCGACGAAATTAAATGAAAGCCATAAGTCAGGGTTCGGTGGTATCCGAAGTGATATCACTCAATAAAAGAATTCTAGCTTTAGGATTCCATACTTTAATTATAAACGTTTCGCACTATCATATTAACAAGTTGTGGTTATATACTAGGCTAAAGTGCACATTAAAGCCCACTTCTTGCCTGCAGACCTTATCTGATATATTACTATCTGGAGGATGGATTAACTATAATATCTATATTACAGTTTTTGTTATCTCCTGCATTGATAGTTCCACTACAATGTGAAGATAATTCCCAATTTGCACTAACAGAATATTGTCCTGGATC
>JBBRRH010000150.1:0-5601 GCA_038201105.1 Nitrososphaera sp.
ATTTTTCTTGCCTCTCTTGATGCATATTCCTTGGTATCTTTTAGTATATTTTCAATTATACTTGAGGAATCCCTAACTATTCTCTGTGTTATTTCTTTAGACTGCTTTGTCTTGTAATGCCAATTCTCTGTGATAGGTCCATGGATAGCAATACTCATGATATCGTGAACAGCATTCGCAATAAGATAATCCCTTTCTCCCCTAATAACACCATATGGATAGCTAAGTTTGAACAAATGTTGACACATGGATGCAGTCGCAATTTCTGTAGATTGGACTAGATGTGTTTGTGTCTTCTCTAATCCTCTGTATAGTTGTCTAACGCTTACCGACATACTAAAAATCAACATCAATCTATTAATAACCGCTATGTAGTTAGTCTGCTTAGTAAGATGAGCAAGCTGAATAGTTTTATAACTTCTAGCACGCCCCTCAGGGTTCATGTTTCTCCTGTCGGATTTGAAGTTGACAGAATCTTTTTGCCAGCAATTAAGATGAAAGCAGATAGAATTTGGTTAATCATCCATAACAACCCGTCGGAGGATGAAGGAATTCATTTTCTCCATTCCGTGAAAGATAAACTTACGCAAAATAAAATTGAGTTCAGAGAAGAAAGAGCAGATAGAACCGATCTTTTTGATACATTGCGTGCATTTAGAACTGTACTCCTTAGGGAAAGTGGAAATAATATAATGGTAAACGTATCAGCTGGAAGTAAAATTCAAGCGATAGCTTCTATGCTGGCATGTATGATGTTTAAGAGTACGTTCAATGTCAAACCATATTATGTTACTCCTGAAAAATATACATCCACTCCTAAAGTCCAACAAACACAAGGGATGAAGGACATATTACCTTTACCAGAATATGAGATAGAAATCCCTAGTCAAAAATTAGTTAGATGCATTTCTATTATCGATAGTCAAAGAAATGGGACGATTACTAAAAAGGGGTTAAGGGATCTTGCTTTAAAAGAAAACTTAATCCATGTGGAGACAGAGAAAAACGATAAAAACAAAGAACTCGCAGCCTACATGTCACTGAATAAAAATCTGATACAACCGTTGATGAAGCGGAACTTCATTAATGTTGAGAAAGTAGGTGGAGCTCACAAAATAACTTTAACTTTGGAAGGCAAAAATGCCCTGAAGTTTTTGGGGCAGAATTAGAATCCTTGTCGATTTAAGTTTTGTTCTGACACTCTTAGTGCTTTTTGTCAATCCAGACAGCTTAATTAATAATCGTGTTTCAAACTTTAAATCAATGTTTAATGCAATATTATTAGATGTCAACCTTTGAATTTACGAAAAGATCGTCTAGTACTATCACGGACATCGTATTACGTATTAATAATAAATAAATTATGATTTATGGTTATGAGTAAATTATGGGTAAAGAAGAGAAAATACCTGTTAGGCTTGAAAAGATAGAAGAAATTAGATCTGTCTGGAGCAATCCCGAATTTAAGACTAATAGGGAAAAATTGATTCATTTATTTAAAGACTGTAAAAAAGTTCAAGAGGGATACACAACACGAGAATTTGCAAACGCTATATTTCCCGAAAAGATGATCACCCCATCAGATCAAGAAGAATCTAATCATGTCGATACTATGACAAAATATTTAGAAAGAATGATGAAAACTTTTGGTCAAGATGTGACCAATCATAGAATAGTTCTATCATCTAAATATGTGGACGGTGTTTACTACTATTACAACATGGTTGAGGATAGCACAGCTCGTGATCTAGTAAAGGGTGCGAAAACGTATCTAGGTATAGAGAAAAAAATCAATCAGAGTTTCGACACATTCGAGAGACGAAAACCTAATAAATAATAATTAATCGTATTTTGACATATTATTAAAATCTAAAGGTCATTATCACCATCGCCAATATTATATGGCTATTCCTACTAAATTGCTCCCGAAGAGCACATATCACAGAATACTACTCCAGTTGTAGGATCTTCTTGTCCTGGAGTAACAGATCTATATTCATACCCAGACTCAGATCCCTTAAGAATCCTATCAACTCGTATGGGTTTTCCACACTTAGCACATGGAATACTTTCTACATTTTCAATAGTCTTCCAAATACTACTCATACAAGATTTGCGCACTCGGACATTGATGGTACCATTAGGAGTATCATTAACAAACTCTACTTGAATGTAAGAACCTTGGCCACATAGATTACACGGCCTGTACTCGTTTGTTATATTGATTTTCATTTGTCAGGCTAATACCCTGTAAACTCTTCCACCATTATTCGGTCACTAGATATCTCGAGATCTTGTAGCAAATCTTGCATCGCTTTTATCATTGCTGGTGGCCCGCAAATATAAAATACTGCGGTCTTTTGTTCGCTATCACCAAGATATCTTGCCAACATCGCTTTGTCAATTCTTCCTTTTTCTCCTTGCCAATTATTAGTGCCAGATTGATTTTGTGCTTCGTCTGTAATTGTGTAGATGATTTTCACATTCTTATTTATGTTTGAACATTCATCAAATTCTTTTTTGAATGATATGTTTTCTTGATTTTTATTTGAATCAAACATTATAATTCTTAACGGTAATTGCTTGTCCGTAGCATACTTTATCATGCTCTTAAATGGAGTCACACCAATACCTCCAGAAAGAAATATGGCAGATTTTGAATAGTCTTCATGCAAAACAAATTTTCCTTCTGGTCCTCTTGCATTAACCCTGACACCGGGTTCCAGTGATGTGAGTCTTTTTTTATAAGGTGAGCTTCTAATCCTTGTACTGATCAAGATAAAATCTTCAGTTGGAGACGAAGCTATTGTAAAATGCCTAATTGGACCCTTTGGATCATTGTATACTTCGTCTATTTCAAAATACGCGGACTGTCCTGCTTTATATTGCAGCAAAGTTTTGCTAAACTTAAACGACATAACATCAGTGCCTTCAACCTTTTGCTTCTCTAGTAATGTAAGCTCAATTTGAGGTTTCTTTTCCTGTTGCTGTTGGGTAGTCTGAGTTCGTTTCCTGACTAATATATTATTGCCATCTACTTTCACTTCATAAGTTGGTTCAGGTTCGCTTGCAGGAGGATTAGTTACCTCTCCTGTCCTCACGTCAAATTTTGAACCATGCCAAGGACACTCAACTTCATATCCTTCAAGCTTACCATCAGCCAATGGACCACCTTCATGTGTGCATATATTATTAATTGCATAGTATTTTCCATCAACATTCACTACACATACCTCTTCACCATTAATTTGAAATATTTTCATTTGTAACGGTTGAAGGTCATTTATGTGTGCAATCTTGACAAAATCCTCTTTATTAGCCAATGGACAGACCAATTAGGAGTTAGAATTTGAAGTCGATATGTCTTTAACTATGTCTTTAACTATAGATCTGGCGGATTGCTAAATATAGAAGCACAACAATAGCCCAAACTTTTCAAATCATTCTGAAAGAGGGAATCTGAATCTAATGATTAATAATTCCATTCATCAGTTATGCTGTTCCACCATGAACGATATGGTTTTGCATCCTTTCCAATTTCGTCTTTTATTCTGAACTCGATTGAATAAAATATATTCTCCATGGCATCAGCTCCGCCATCTAAATTCAGCTCTTTTCCAATCTCTTCTATTCTCTTCTTTTTTGATTCAAAGTCTGAAGCATTATCACGATTTTGTATGCAATAAATAAGCAGGTCGTAGTGTTCTTCTTCTAGATATGCATCCAAGTTTACTTCACCTTTTTCATTATCGTGATCATTAATATATGATAACCATTAAAACTATGTTTTTTATTTACCAATTTTGAAAGGATAAATCTGCCCTGATTATATCTTTATACCATTTACCGCTTTCATCTGATTCCGAGTAGAACGTTTAGTCCTTAACTCCAATAATGCCTTGTCTATTAAATAGCAATTGACCTAGTTTCCATTCTAAGAAAAGCCCCGAATCAACATCATTACCTGGTCTGACATTTACTGTTGTTGAGGACTCTTCACCCTCATTCACAACTTAAAGCTTTTCTGTTCTGTCAATGAATGTAGAACCATCTGATATCATGTATAAATCGTACCTAATTAAATGCCCTTGATTATTATGTGAAACATGTATATCTGGAAATAATTGTTTATCAAGCCCATATTTTTTTTGCCTCTTGGTCTCTCTAAGCTGTGTAGCAATTGATAAACTGTATAAAAATATGGAATAACGTTTTTTAGGAATCCTTTCAGTTCAGACATCTCTTTTTGATATATTCCGTAAGATTTATCATTCCATTCTAAATAGTAATTGCCAATTTCTATTCTTGGTTTCACATATCCATTAGATATAATATATTGGCCTACTATATCTTCTGTAATATTCAAGAAGTCTGTAAATGTTTTCCAGACAAATAAACTCTATATCTCATAAATGCAGAACTAGTTAATTCTTGTTGTTGAGGCTGGGGACTTCTATTCGAATGTTGAATAAGTAGTTTTTATCCATAAGTTCTTTAATCGTGTTCGTGCATGTAGTTAGAGTATTGGAAAACAAAGTTGCCATAGTCACGGGAGCAAGTAGTGGTATAGGATACACTACCTCATTAGCTTTATCGAATGCTGGTTTAAGAGTTGCAGTTGGAGCAAGGCGAATAGACAGGTTAAAAGAGTTAGAAGGACAAATTATAAAAAACAATAAAGAAGTTTTTATTCAAAAGCTTGATGTTACAAGGAAATTCGATTGTATTTCATTTGTTGATGCAGTAGTTAAGAGATGGGGAAGAGTTGATATTTTAATTAACAACGCTGGTTTAATGCCGCTAAGTTATTTCCAGAATGGAAAAGTGGAAGAATGGGAACAAATGATTGATGTAAATATCAAAGGAGTTCTGTACTGCACTTCAGCCGTGATTCCATTTATGCTAAAAGAAAAATCAGGACATATAATCAATTTGTCATCAGTTGCAGGGAGAATAGTATTTGCTGGAGGAACTGTTTACTGCGCAACAAAACATGCCATTACTGCATTTAGCGAAGGATTAAGAAAGGAAGTAAGCCCGAAGTATAACATACGCGTTACATGTATTGAACCAGGGGCTGTTTCGACAGAGCTATTGGAGACAATAACAGATGAATCCATGAGCGGATTTATACAAGCTACCAAGAATATGGAAACGTTACAGGCAGAGGACATTGCAAATGCGGTCTTATATGCAATAGAGGCACCAAACCATGTCAATGTCAATGAGATTTTAATAAGACCTACAGCCCAAGAAAGGTGATACCTGACAAAGGAGATTCCTTCAAATTGTGTGACTATTCAGTTTGTCGAGTCGCCTCATCTGGAGAACTGATCACTAGACAATGAACTGTGTATTCATAGATCTATAATCCTATTAAAAGGAACTAGACATCGTTCTCATTGTGTTTTGCTATTAAAAAATGCAAAGGTAAGGAGCTATAACGTTGTTGCACGCATACTTGAACTATCTACTGCGTCCATGATTACTTGCGTGGCATGCATTCCAAACTTTGTCTTACAATAGTTTTCATTTCTGAGTTTTGAATCAAGTGTATTTTTCTTTATTAACTCTGTTACCCTATTTACAGCAGCGAGATAG
>JBBRRH010000151.1:0-5500 GCA_038201105.1 Nitrososphaera sp.
AAGAAGAGATAGCTACTCAATGGGTTACGCTAGGCTCTGATATGAAAGATAAATATGATAAATTAAAGATTGAATTTATTGAGTACAAGATAGCCAATGATATTTCAAGATTCTTTGAAGATATCAGAGCAGAGAAATCCAATGAAATACTTGGAAGTAAGATCAGGAGTGCTATACAGGGTAATATTTTGTACATAGATTGGCTTAAGAAACTTAAAGCTAAATCTAAGAAGTTGGTAACAAAAAATCTTGCTACTGAGAAATCTTAAAAATACTTTTAAAATAAAAATAAAAATAAAAAAATGGATAGTTGGTTTAGCTACTTTATTCTATTGGGTTTATTTCGTAACTTAGACTAAATCCTTCTCCTGTCTTTGTAATATCCATGACTGTATATCCTTGCTCCATTGCTTCTTCTACTGGCTGACTTTGCTTGTATGTCAGGCTTAGTGTCTTTTCTCCAGCTGCTCTATCCTCTACATTTACAACTGAATGTGCTATTCTCTCAGTAGTCTGTCCGTTGAATGTCTTCTTTTCTGGATGTGATTTAGTTGGATCAAATTGTAGTCTTAATGTTTCACCAGGTGCAATGATCATGAATGCTGATCTATTAGCTCTTGCTTTTTTCAGTAAGTCTAATGCTCTTCTTGATTGTACAGATAGCTGTAACTGGTTTGAACTCTGTTCTTGATCTTGATTTGGGTTATTGTTTTGATTGCAGTTTTGATTAGGATTTTGTCTTATGTTCTATCTACTCACTCTTCTCTTTCACCTCCTTTTGCAATTGGTCTTGCACATTTTTAGCTAGCATAGAAACGTTGCAAGTATCATCTTTCATTTTCATTTTCAGCTTAGTCAGTCGTTGTTTTGACTTGGAGTAATGTTCTTTGTCAACTTCAATCCCGATAAATCTCCTATTCAGGTTTAATGCAGCTTCGCCAGTTGTTCCAGATCCCATAAACGGATCTAATACGATATTCCCTTCTACAGTCAACGGCTTTATCAAATGTTCTGCTTCGATTGTAGATTGTTCCCATTCATGACTATCTTTGCTTACTGACTTTGATTCTACAAGATCAGCTACGTCTTGATAGATTGTTATTTTTCCATCAATTGTAGGTTTAAAGTACCATAGAAGAGGCTTGTAATATGGCCACGACTATTATATTTATTCTAAATATTGTTCACCACCCATCTTGTTAGCCTATGAGTACAAATGACTCTTTACTCCTACATGCAAATCGCAATTATTCCCATTTGTAATCCACACGAGCTGCCTGCGATTTTGTCTGCACTTGGGCCTTTCATACAAAATTTGTTATTCCATTGATTATCTTACCTCACAGTATGTTTATCTCTTAATAATTTGTATGAAATTGCAATCGGCTTCTTGAAATTCGAAATAATAATAGTGATGATTCTAATTACTGTTAGTAAACTGACTTTCCCAATCAACAATACATTCCAAATAATAGGTAAAAAATTCACCGTACTGATACTCCGAAATATGATATACTTGAACCAAATACGATTTAACAAGCTGCTCAATTCTATAGAGGGAATAAATGCAAAGACACTATCCATAAGACTGAAGGAAATGGAGAAGGATGGGTTGATTAGACGGAAGATTTACAATGAATCCCCAATAAGAATAGAATACGAAATGACGGAGAAAGGAATAGCATTAGAACCTATATTGGAGCAGATGTCCGCTTTTTCTATGAAATACTTTCCTAAAGAAATCTTTAAAAATGGAAAACCAAGGTCATATGATGAAGTCTATGGCTATGAAAAAAACCAGTAGAACACGGAAATTACAATTTGAGAAAGTAAATCAATTTGACTTTAACAGTTAAAATCATCTTGGAGTCTAATTGTCTCATTGTTTAGGGGAACTGTACAATTCTTCTTGGGTAGTTTCATTATTTTAGAGTTCGAGTCTTGATCATAGAAATTACTTTTGATGCAGTTCTTTTGGTTTATTGATATTTTGCTCTAATATCAGGTATGCATGTTTACCCTCAAACTGTTGGAAGCTTGATCGATAGCGCCGCGTGCGGCCGGTGTATCACTAAGCGCATTCAACATTACAAAGTCGTGTATTGTGCCGTGATATCTAACTGCCGTAACCGGGACACCTGCCTCCATTAATTTGTGAGCATATGCCTCCCCTTCATCGCGCAGCACATCAAATTCTCCGTTGATGATAAGAGTTGGCGGCATTCCTCTAAGACGGTCAATAGAAGCCTGAAGGGGAGAAACTGTAGGCTCTTTTATATTTGTCTGATTTGAAACATAATTATCCCAGAACCACTTCATTGCCTCACGACTAAGCCAGTATCCCTCTTGGTATTTCATATAAGACAAAGTTTCAAAATTTGCATCAGTTACTGGATAGAATAGCAATTGGTATCTAATTGGCGGTCCACCACGTTCTTTGGCAAGTAGTGCAACAGCAGCGGCCATATTGCCGCCCACACTGTCCCCAGCGACTGCTAAACTTGAAGTATTTACATTAACAGTTTTCCCATTTTGTACAATCCATTTTGTTGCAGCATATGCCTCTTCCAGAGCAACAGGATATTTGGCCTCAGGAGATGGAGTGTAATTGACAAAGATAACGACCACATTTGCCTTGTTGACTAGCTCTCTAACCAATCTCTCGTGAGTATCAAACCCGCCGAGAACCCACCCCCCACCGTGAAAGTACATTACAACAGGTAGAGTTTCATTGCTGTTACTTTGAGGGCGAACTATCGTGATAGATATCTCTTTAGCATTTGGCCCGCCAGGGATGGTACGGTTTTCAATCTCAGCCGGAAGTTTTTGGACAGTACTACTAGCCTGAAGTCCGGCTAATACACCACGAGCCTTGTCTGGTAACAACGTGTAGATTGGCGGTCCGGGATTCTGTTGAAGACTCTTCAAAAATGATCGAGTATTCTGTTCTACTCCGTCGTAGTTATTTGCACTCATACAATATGCTTTTGGTCGACACTATTTAAGATGAATGGGCTACTAAATCAAGCTCTTTATCATCAGATATGAAATACAAGCGACATTTGCCTAGAGATGGATAGCGTTCTCCTGTAAGGAATAGAATAATGTCCCCTTTTCCCTGCATACAGAGCAGAAAATCAAGACAAGGGACGAATAGAAAAAACAAATCCTCTATGAGATTAGAAAAGGCTTTAAAGATACAAACTAGGGATCTTGTAACCTTTAATTTTTGTCATTATGTTTCATGCATTTTGTCTATAACAATAATAAATGCATTTCCAAAGGGTAAGATACCCTAACACACCTCATCCAATCGTGAGAGATGCCGGCAAGCGATTGAATTTTACGAACTGGCTTTGATGCTGAAGAGCTAAATCATTACATTTTGCAAAGCTCAAAAACGGAGCATAAATTCAAAAATTGAACTGTCAACATGATGATAACTGACAATTTACGCTCAAAACGAAGTTATTCCCAAATTTTCATTAATTGCGCAGAATTCCATGAGCCAGACGTTTTTGTTCATGGCACTGGGATTTATTACATTGGCGGTACTGGAGGTCCTATTGCTACTTTCTGCAACGGGAAATTTACAAGAACCAATAGTTCCCATGGTAAATGAAGAGTTACCCCACATGGTACTTTTAGTTATGATAACTCTGTTTGGTGTAGGAATATTGAAGGTGAATTAGTCTTTGCATGAATATTACAGTTCCAGTACACTAGCGCTTACAACCCCTGTTTACAGCGAAGCCAATTTACACGAATTAGAACAGAGCCTCTTAAAATGCATAGGTCAAAATCCAGGAATTCGATACAGGGAGCTTTTACGTAAGACTGATTCCTCAAATGGTGTATTATCTTATCACCTTGCGCATCTCGAGAGATCAGAGTACATTCGAGTGGATAGAAAGAAGGGTGTTACTCGATATTACCCAATTCATATATCAGTACAAGTTTCCAAAATTATTGGACATATTAAACACCCAACTTCAAGACAGTTATTGTCTTTCTTGGTCCATAATGGCCCATGTAGATTGGATGAATTAGTCCAGCTCACAAATAAGGCGCCCTCTACATTATCATGGCATATCAAACGACTCTTGGAATCTGGCGTTATTGAGAGAAAACATTGTGTTTCTAGTGCCGATAGTAACCGTACATTCAAATCGAAATGTTATGATGTAACGAATAAATCATTAGTATTAGATGTAATATTGAACTTTAAGGAAAGCTTTGTAGATCATGTTATTAATAATTACTCTGAAATTGTAGACATGCTATAGTAACAAAAAGAATATGGGATGTTCATTTATACAACATGGATCTTGCATTTATGGTTAGAATAGAACAAGTCCGGTAAACTTATTTGAATAACTTTTTCGAATTTATGGATTCTGTATGCCTTTCAGGAATAGAAGAGATCCTTGATACCAAGGTAAAACTGCCTATATGTGTATTGACCGGGGAATGATTCATAAAATGCGTGTAAATTTCTATAGAAATTTGATACATGGTTAAGCATAGCTGATCAAATCAATAATTATCTGGTCTATAATGGCACAAACTATAATGTCACTGTGATATCTTAATACGATAAGTTAAAAAATACCAAATTCTTACCAAACGATAGAATTTTTACCTGGGAAATACCATTTGATTGGAATATCTCAAGAATTATTAACCAAAATATTATCGTGCATCAGGAGATAAAGATCCCCCGGTACTTTTCCAACGACGGACGGTTCTTTGGATATAATGCAACTGTGAATAATTTACCTCTTGGGGGAAGGTCGGTGGCTGTCGATCCTTTTTCCTCAAAGAATTATACGACTGTCCACCTGTTAGTAAACAAACAAGAAATACTCGAATTTATAAAACAACATAAAATTGATACATCAGAAAAAGTCATGTTATTCACAGTAAGCTCGTCCCCTCGAACAATATTAGATAGTTTGAAGGATCTTGTTACAGATAACGGTGGAATTTATATTTCATTAACATGGTACCAAAGAAGCTGGAACCGAATACTTCATCTACAATGTATTTAAAATTTCTAAATGCACAAGATAACAGCCCTCTTTCGGCTGATATAACATATGGTATCAAAATAACTGATGAAAGGGGAAACTCTGTTATTGAAAGGGATGGTCAAACAGCTCTATTCAACCAGAGCGGCTCTCAGGAAATTATGTTGCCAAGAAAAGGTACATACAGGATTCAAATCTATGTGGAAGGCTTGTCCCATTGAGCACTGACTCATTGGATACAACTCGTAATGGCATAGCGAGAGGCTATTTCGCAGTAGGATAGAAACAAGACTGGAGTATTCGTTGGGAGGTAGCCCGATTTCAGTGTAGTGTACTGTGAAAGGCTTATAGGGTATGTTCAGATTTAGTGTCTATTCTTCAACTCGAAAGAAAATGAGTTGCGTATATAACGGATGATGAGAGGATGCACTTTGTTAGGTATTAATTTCCTATGATTACTATCCGCTGAC
>JBBRRH010000152.1:0-5427 GCA_038201105.1 Nitrososphaera sp.
ATGACAAAACAAAAAGTATTGCCGCAAATATGCCACTTCCAAAATCAAATATTTGTGCAACATCTGCTTTGTCAAGAGTGTCCGGAATGTCAGTGTATGCATACACAGGTAACATGTATGTCTCATAAACAATTGGAAAAGTAGCACTCAACAACAATAGCATGACTGAGATAGTTTTGTTACTATATTTTATCATGTTAATCCTCTTTTTTTTCTTCCTGTATTCCTGATGTCCCTGCCAAGTCCAGAAACAAGTCAACCAGCCTAGCAGAGAGTCTTTCCCACAATGCGGGGTAAAATGACCTTATGAGTCTAGCAATTTCCTTGACATCTCCTTCTATGGAGTATTTTACAAATTTTCCATCTTTTCGGTAGTTGATCAATCCTATTTCACTAATCCGCGACATATGCCAGTTAACAGTGGGCGAAGTCAATCCCAGATGTTTTGCCAGCTCCCCTTGAGTCGCGCCAGGAGTTTCCACAAGGTAGAGTAATATGGCTCTGGATGTCTCTTGTCGAAGAACAGCAAGTATAGACTCTTGCCGCCCTTCAATGATCGATACATCGTAGTAAACTTTGTACATTCTCATCCTACGAGATCTTACAACACCCTTATTTTCTAAAAACTTTAGGTGATGTTGAGTATCACCCATGCCTAAGGAGAGCTCCTTACTGATCTTTCTAAGATGTGAGCCAGGATAGTTTTTGATATAATTAAATACGATATCCCGATTGCTTGCAATGTTTTCTCCGGATTTGTCATCATTATTCAATCACTCTTTCCAGCCTTTGTTCTTTTTAGCCCATTTCAAATTCACTCTTGTAAAAGCAGATCTGCCTATTCATGTTTGTGGTACGGTTGTCTAAACATTAGCATACCTTTTTTTTAGGACAATATGCTGTTTGGACAGTCGCGACAGGAATAGATTGAAATTAAAATAGAGCAATCAGTGATTCAAGTTATTCGCAACAATCTAAGTAACCTTCGGTTGGTTGGTAGTGAAAAGAATATACCATCAAATGCATTTCATAGGATTAACGTCATCATCCCATTTGGGAACAATGTTATTCGATCTTTTACTTCTTAATTATAGTAAAGCTGTCAATTGCTGATCCATTTTTATCAATGAACTTTCCTTCTAGTGTAGTTCCATTATTTAGTACATTCAAGCTTAGAAATCCAAACCCCCTGAATTGTGCCGTAACATACTTGGCCCGCCCCAACAAATCGTATAGTGGATGCCCTCCTGTGCCGACCAAAAGGTATATCTCGCCTTTTGGATTATTGTATGAATTGTTTGAAGTGGATGTTATTGTAGGACTTTGAGGCGCAGTATTATTGTAAGTTAAAGGATATGATCTCTGATAATTATGATTATGTGCCTGTAAAACCAGAGCTACACCATATTCATCGAATAATGGATGATACACGATCCTAAATAAGACAGATCCAGGATGTCTGCTTGGTGATGTATACATGGGGGTGTGGAATGCCACAATGATCCACTTTATATTGGGATTGATCGAGGCATTAGCAAGATCATTTTTCACAAATGAATATTGAGGTGATCCATAAGTATAATTAATTTCAGAATTCATCATCGTAAAATGAACATTTTGGTAATCAAAAGAATAGTATGAATTTGCGAGACGATAGTGTGTCAGATATTGAGTTAAAAGCGATGGAGGATTTCCTTCATCCTGTTCATGATTTCCGATAAGGATCTTGATTTTGCCGTCAATTGGGCTTGTCTCGTTAAACCAGCAATTAGCCACTTTTACATAACTAAAATCTCCCAGAGCAAGTACAAATCGCGGGTTTAGCTGATTCATTTTATTCAAAATGTTTATTGCATCAGCTGAGCAGCCCCAATCACCTGCTGCTGTAATCCCAAAGTCAGAAACGGAGGCATATAATGAGGTTGTTTCTGTCGGAAATAGTAACGCGCAAAATAGTGCTAGTATAAGTGATGCGTATGATTTAAGCGAGGCAGAAGCGTTCAGCAAATAAAACTCAATTCTTTCTGGACAGGTTATTGCTTACGATATCCCTGGTACTTGATTTGATGTGTATTATATGCTGGCAAGGATTCATACCTTATTCTTGAATAGGTCCTTAACGCTATTGGCATAGATATCAATGAGTTGTTCAACGAGGTGCTGTGGGTTTGATGGGCTTACTGCTAAGTTTACATCTTTTTGAAATTGCAATGTAAGCATTCGGAACTGACGAATTTTGATTTTAGTATCTTCTGAAAGAGTACCTGTAGTGTTTATTTGTCTTGTAGTGTGTGATGAAACTATACAATCATTCGGATTACAACCAAGATTTGAGGATGTTGCTCGTCCAAATATCGACTTTATTTTTACCACGTAAGAGTCAGTTAACTTCATGATAGAATTAATGTCACCACCAGCCATCTTTTTTACGTGCCTTTCATATCCTTGAGTTGCCGACTGGAATTCCTTGAATTTGATAGCATCATTCAATATTATATTAGATTTCGCGACAGCAGGGCTGGTAAATGATGTTAAAACAGCTGCGGACATGAGAAAAACTGAAATGGAACACAATGCCAAAACCTGAAAATAGATTGCCCTGATATTTTTTGAACTAATGGCTAACAGTTTGCTTCAGTACAGTTAATTGAGCAAATTTGCATATATTTATTGTGGGACGGTTATAGAAACATCAAATTTGTTTTCTTCGGAGATCCTTCTCGTGCTTTATTAAACATTTAGGGGACTGTACCACCGCAGGAACAGATATGTGATACCCGGGTCATGAAGTCAAAATCAATGAAATTGATAAGGGATTTGTTGTTGGGGTGACAGGTCCTACCGGCAGCTATTCTTGCAATCGTTCTTCCGCAGAAGTTACATTTTAGGAAAATATCGAGATGAAGCCTAGTTTGTATTTGTATTTCTTAATCAAACCATATGGCTTTACGAAGAATCTTGTATTTTAACAGATCCCTTTGTAATGCTTAATGAACATGGTTAAGCAAGGTATTAATTGTATTAGTCGCGTATGTCCAAAGTACAAGCCTCATTCCATGGAGCAATAAACATTTACTCGGGAAACTACCCCAAAGTTGCTCTATCCTAGCTTCGTTCATTCCTCCTTGAATAGAGTAACGATATTTTTGCAGGTATCGTCCTGATGTGTGGGTATCTGTGGTCATTTAGACAGCTGTACCTGAAGTCTAATATAATAAGCAGTTCTTGTACATTTATGGAGACAAAAAGAACATGTCTAATGATAATAATTGCAGCCCTGGCATCCATAGTCATGACAGCCTCACTCGGGACATCAATTGTAGCCCAGCAAGGACAAACTTTTAGCTCAACCCTATCAGGCGGTGAGGAAAATCCTCCAACCAAATCCAACGCAACGGCAGTTGCTCAGTTTCAGACAAGTAACGATAACTCACAACTATCTTACTGGGTCAATGCTACTGGTCTAAAAAAGATAACAGCTGCTCATATCCACAGAGGAAATCAGGGAGAAAACGGCCCGGTAGTGGTAGCGTTATCAAAGGGTAAATCGGCAGATAAAAATTTGGAGTTTATTCTTAAAGGAAACGTAACAAGAAGTGACTTAACAGGACCGTTGAAGGGGAAAGATCTGTCAGAACTTGCAAACCTTCTGAACAATGGTAGTGCGTATGTGAATCTTCACACAGCGAAATATCCAAAAGGCGCCATTCGTGGGCAGATCACTTCATCAACTGCTGAAGGCAGCATGAATACGAACCCTACGACGAACCAAGGCAGTGCGATTTTTTCATAACAACTTCAACATTATTCCCCAAAACTTTCTGCGATCGAGCTTATTAAAACAAATAACATTGTGCCAGAGTGTTTAAAGAAGTATTTGCCTTAAGAAAGAAATGAAAGCTAAAATGCCATCCATAATCTCTTCAATGTCTCTAGTCCTCATATTAGTATTAAGCAATATTATCAATCAATCAGTAAGCGCGATTAGTCTCAACACAGACATGCAGTCAATACCTACTGCCCAAACAGTATACGAATCTCAATCCATTTCACTACCAAAGTCAGTAGGTACCTTTGTTTGGTATATAGTAAATGAAGCTCACGAAGATACTCATAAAGAACCACAAAAACTTATGTCAAATCACAATCCTAATTTTATTCCAACTAAATTAACAATACCCGAGGGAGTATCAATCTTGTTCTTAGATACTGATGCTCCATGGGACACTCCACATCCACACACTATTGAAATTACAGACAATTCTTCTGGCAAGGTTGTTTACAGTACGGGGAAACTCGATTATACAGGTAGTTCCAAACCTGTAGCATTGCCCGCAGGGAAATATGTTGCGGAGGATACAGCCTATCCGTGGATGAAAGGTACTATTACTGTATTACCGAACCACGAAAAAAACACAAAAAATAATCTTACAGTAGGCGCATTCCTATCTCCAACAAGTCAAGTGGCAGATAAGAAAGATAATGATGGGGGAATACATCCTGGATGGTTAGGGTACTATAAGACAGAGCTTCCTAAGAATGGATTTAAAATCTTGAGCGAATTTGATTTTCACTACGCTATCTGTAGCTATTGTCCGGGAAAATTTTGGCCCGATCAAAAAACGGGGGATCACACACTTGTTATTTACAGTACGGATCAACCACTTGATCTTGGTTTACAAAAACTGGCCAAAATGGTGCGAGCCAATGTATATATTTAACTTCGGGAAGAACATCAAATTCCAGGTATTCAAACCTGTAAACTAGGAAAATAGAGAATGAAATTGAACTTATCAATCTCTGGAATTTATGACGAAGATGAACGTTCAAAAATTAATCCGGACCATGCGTTTAAAGACAGATTTACTCTCAATAAGGTTGCATGGTCCAATAATCAGTCTGCAATTTTCTGACAATGGAAACGCATCGTGGATAGTTTCAGGCAGATGGAGAGCAGACATTAGTTATGATGTAAATGGAGTCATGTCACGACACCATTTGTAACGTTCAATGAATTGAAGGCTGGATTTTCATATAAATATTGTGGGACGGTTATGAAAATATGAAATTGGTACCCTCACGGCATTCTCGCAATTTAGCTTGGACATTTAGATATTCGTACCAATAATCATCATTAACGTTCCGTTCAAGGAGAGCAACTAGTAGAGTACATTATCGGTTTCTTTCGATCAGCGTAAATGGAGCTCATCATGCCTGTCACGTTTAACAATTAAATATGAAGTAATCTTCTTAGTATTTGTTCCTTAACATTGGAATGTGGCAGTACTCCACCGCACATAATCAATGTCTCTTTAATGTGACCGAGAATAGTAACATATATCGATTCAAATGTCTTAGCTTGAGGACAGAGTACTAGGACATATCTTAATTTAAAATCATAGTTCATCGACAATCGAAGCGTATCGG
>JBBRRH010000153.1:0-5382 GCA_038201105.1 Nitrososphaera sp.
AGCATGATTATAGATTTGATGTGCCCAAATCCAAAATAACTTTTGTAGGTAGAAATGTAATTCTGGGAATGGATTGGGACGAGTTGTTCAAGTACAAAGTGGATAAGAATACTCCACTGCCGACGGGAGAACCAGTTGATAGATTGGTCAGAGAAGAGCATGATATCATTCAGAAAAGGAAAAAGGATGAGGACAAGAAAAAGGATGAGGACAAGAAGAAGAATCCGGACAAGACAAGCGAAGTTATCATTAAGAGGATGATAGAAGATAATGATTCTGGTTCTGGGAATTTAGAAGAAAAAAATATTCTCGATTTAGAAACTCTCTCTACACAGAGGCAAGATAGGTTTTGGGATGCGTTGAAAGAACGCTACCAGTATAATACCTCGATAAAGCGTGGTCAGGATTTTCTTCGTAAACACGTAAGTTCCAAGATATCACTAGTTATTATGTTTGTAGACCTAGTTGGCTCTACTAAAATGAGCATGACACTGCCGGCGGATAAACTGGTTACAATTATCAGGGCTTTTTCACATGAGATGTCCTCTGTGGTGGAAAGTTATGACGGATTTGTACTGAAGTACGTGGGCGACGCAGTCATAGCATTATTTCCTTCCGGTTTTAACAAATATCTTACCTGTGATAAGGCAGTTCGTTGTGCAGAATCAATGATTACTGTTGTAACTACTGGACTTAATCCAATATTAAGTAAATATGATTACCCTGCCTTGAAGTTAAAAATTGGTATAGACGAAGGGGAAAATGTAGTTGTTCAATATGGATACGACAGGAGCTCACAAATTGACATACTTGGTTATACGATGAACGTAACAGCAAAGATAACTTCCATAACTGGTCCTAACAAAATATCTGTAGGGGAGAATGTCTATAAGTTATTACATCCCAATACACAGGAACGATTCGAACTTGTATCAAATCTCGGTGATGATTGGAAATATGTTGCTCCCGATACGGGGGAGATTTACAAAGTTTATACATCCAAATAGAAACATTAGGCTGTCTAGATGCTAGGTAGATAGTCTTACGGTTCAAACCTATTTTGCAGATCTAGTCCAACTTATATTACCATCAAAAATTTGGATCTGGTGTCTCATCTAAGTCTACATTTAGTCTTGCTGGCTCATGACAGGTACAATGGCAGCGATCTGGTACAGAGCATGATTCTAGATTTACATGTCGTGGATGTTCTTGATTGCATTCTGGGGATTAATATTGGTCAGACGACATCATTTGTTAGTTTACTTTAAAGTATAAATGGATAATGATGGAACAGCATGGATAGAGTTGATTTGTTTATTCTACTGTGCAATATTTTGCTAGCTTACTCATTAAATCTGTCCAACCCTCATTGTGGCTTTCAATGGATGTCAATCCTTTCTCTTTTCCCGTGAACCCTAAATGGGTTAGTTCTACTTTTGTTTTGTTAGGCCCAATCTCTTCTAATTCCCAAACTACACTAGTTTCAGGAAAATCAGGTGTATCCAAGACTATCCAGGTATAGGATAGTTTCTTATTCGGAACAAATTCCTTGATAGTCCCTTCGCTAATGTAGTCTCTATCAAGTTTCCTCTCAGGATGAATTTCTTTAAGTGTAACAAATCTCACCTTTCCTCCAATTTTTGGTACTAGAATTGCTTGATCAGGAAACCATTGAGTTAATTCTTCCGGTTCGGTTATTGCTTTGAAAACTACTTCGGATGATGCGTCAATAATTATTGTTTTCTTTATTTCCAAATTGTGTTCATCGCCTATTGACATCACATATTCCAATAGGTCGACATATTTAAATATTTATATACTTATATAACTATACAGTATATAGATATAGTCTATGGGTTCGCCTTGGAAAGCACTTTCAGATGATAATAGAAGACGCATATTGTTACTGCTTAAAGAGAAGGACATCATCACACCTACTGAAATAGCTGAACACTTTAATTTTACAATGCCAGGAGTATCAATTAATCTTCGTATTCTGAAAGAGGCGGATTTGATAACAGAAAAAAAGGAAGGGAAAAACAGATTGTACTCTTTGAACAGAAAGACAACTTCAGAGTTAGTGCGATTTTTTGATGATATGTATGACTATAAATTAAAGTCGCTGAAGGAATATGTCGAAAACAAAGAGAGGAACAAAGGAAAACCATATACTGGCAAGAAATGATGTTGACAGATTCATCTAGAAACTTAGATTTTTGTGAATCATTCATCTGCGTCGGCCCTGAATCTTAATGCTTCACTATTGCTGCTGATTGTTACTTATAGTTAAATACATTATCGACAAGAATACCAAATTAAAAAAACAAAGATTGAAGTATTTTATTTATCCTGCGTGAATGATATAGGGTTTTAAACACTGATTATTGCTTCTCATTTAGCCTTTGATGACCAGTAAGTGCCTCTAGATTTCTTCCACTCCTGATAATCTTCCATGATCTTCAGGTGGTCAAATGTCCTGACAATCTGTTTATTTTTTAATTCTTTGTAAGAAACCCATTCAAATGAATCAGCATCATCTCCAGCTCTGACTTCACCACCAATTATTTTTCCTATGAACACAATGCTGATTACATGTCCACGTGGATCTCTTTTAGGGTCGGAATATACTCCTAAAATGTCTGTTGGTTCTATAGTGAGGTTCGTCTCTTCCGTCATCTCTCTTACCGCTGTATCTTCAACCTTTTCTCCTTCATTCACAAAACCACCTGGAATAGCAAGCAAACCTTTGAATGGTTCATTCTTTCTTCTTATGAGAAGCAGTTTATCGTCTTTTTCAATTATAACATCAACGGCACCTGCGGGATAATGATATTTGCTCATATACTGACAAGAGTGGTTGATTATTTGTTCGTTATTTGTCTAATTCTCCATTATTCCTTTTCCTTCAGTCTTTGACTTGAACACGGTTAATGCCATAATATGAACATCTATTAGATTCGAAATGTGTCGTGTTTAAAAGTTGAATAATGCCATTAAAGAGAAATATCATTGAACTGGAACTCATTAAATTTGTAGTATATTCATTATCAATGGGAGGAATCCTTGAATCTTTTTGAGTCATTGATATGTATTTCGCCATTTGTTCTCTACTATGCTCTTGAAGTAAATGTGATTCGTAAGTATCGCATTTTAATTCCTTGTCACAAATATCACATGCATAGTTACTAGAAGCATCTAGACAATCAGCAGAGATCTCCATATGGTTCGCTACCGAATCCGAAGCTATGATTTTCTCTTCTGTACATCGACTACATATTGCTTTTTTGCCAATGTTGTTCTTTTCCATTCGTCGACTTAATAATTGGAGATATATCTATCCATATTGAATTCAAAACGGTGTTAGGATCTTGATGCCCATCATTTCTTTCTACAATGGCGTCAACCAGGACTGACAGTGACTCTATCACCAATTACAAAGAAAGTCAGTTAAATTAATCAAGAATTTTAGACCGCGATGTGCTGCTAGGCTGGAATGGTATTGACTCTAAATTAGATTATGTTTTCATCTTGGCTTATTTATTGCGTCTGACAGTTTAGGTTACAATTACAATAGATTTACTAGATATCATATTATATCCTGGTCCGTAATTCATCAATGATTACACCATATCAAATATGTATCTGTATAACATAATACGTAATCAATTATTTGCAGCAGCTTCATTATGATGTCGCAATTATAGGTGGAGGAATATTAGGTTGCTCTATTGCCTATTTTTTAGCTTCTTTCTCAAATGCTTCCGTGGTTGTTATTGAGCAAGAAAACAATTTTGGAATGCATGCAAGTAGAAGAAATACAGGTAAGGTCCATGCTCCGTTTCTCTATGATCCGGCCAAACGAAGTCACACTGCCAAAGCTGCACTAAAGGGATTTGATATGCTAAAAAAATACTGTAAAGTGAATAGCCTGCCATTCAAAGAAGATGGGGTAATGGAAGTCGCAACCTCTGAGGGGCAAATAGACTCTTTGCATAGATACTTAGAATGGGGCTACAAAAACGGCCTGACAGAAGATCAATTGAAATTTCTAGCCAAAGAAGAAGTAGCAAAAGTTGAACCTAATGTCAGTTGCCATTCTGCAATTGTTTGTTTTAGAGATGCGTCAACAGACTACGAGCTCATTACGAAGCAACTCATATGCGATGCCCAAAAGTTCGGATGCCGTGTGATGCCCAATAGCAGATTCAGAAACTTTGCGCATAATAACCATCTGATTATTAGGACTGAGGGAACTGAAAAAGAAATTCTTGCAAATTATGTTATAAACGCTGGTGGAGGAAATTCCTTAAATATTGCTCATGGTGTAGGCCTGGCTACAGAATACAGAGATCTCTATTTCAGAGGCGAATATTGGCAGGCCCCACATGAATACTCTGATCTGACTCATATGAGCATTTATTCCGTTCCCAAGTATTCAGAATATCCATTCCTTAATCCCCATTGGATAATAAGGGCCGATGGTAGAAGGGAAGTAGGACCAAATGCAGTTCCGGTATTTAGCCCTTATTCATATGAATGGACAGATAATTTAAAAAACTCTTTGGCAAAAATTTTCCAATCATCTACCAGCATAGGCGTAATGAGACTAATGATGAATTCACAGTTCATACGACTTGCATCCAAGGAGTTTTGGAGCTCTATATCTAAAAGAGCGATGGTAAATAGGGTAAGACAATTTCTTCCAAGTCTGAAACCATCTGCTTTTACTACACGAGGTGTAGCTGGCATTAGATCTTCTTTAACAGATAAAGAAGGAAATTTTGTACCAGAGACGTTAATTCTAGAAAATGATTATTCTCTGCATATCTTGAACTACAACTCTCCAGGAGCTACCGGCGCACTACCGGTTGGAGCAAAAATAGTATCAGGATTACTTGAGAAAGGCTACTTGCATAAATCTCCTGAGAAAGGGGAATCCTTATGGGATATTAGTGAAATTTTAGAATGAACTGAATTGACTTTTCATCATTCTTCATCCTCATTATTATTGATTGTATTTTGAAAAGAAACGTAAAATCTTATAATAGGGCGTGATAGTTGCTTTCGATATTGGGGTTGTTGTCTAGCTTGGTATGATGCCAGCCTCGGGCGCTGGAGGTCGCCGGTTCAAATCCGGCCAGCCCCATGTCAATATTGTCCGTTTATTTAGATATTCTGTAGATAAATGAAAATCGTTGATCGAAGTGAACCTTTCAAGTCCATACTGCAGATATTCGATGCTTGATCCAATGAATTAATCTCAGCAGTCATTGGACCGTGAATGTATTTAAGTAAAATTTATTTAAATATCATTTCTCTAGTGACATTAGAAATTTTTAAACGCTCAATGATTCGCTATTCAATTTCGCAACCTGCCAGAAA
>JBBRRH010000154.1:0-5353 GCA_038201105.1 Nitrososphaera sp.
CTCCTTGTGTTCCTGCGCCACTACCTCCTTGTGTTCCTGCGCCACTACCTCCTTGTGTTCCTGCGCCACTACCTCCTTGTGTTCCTGCGCCACTACCTCCAGTCGTACCTTGTTTAGACTTTTTTTCAGTAATTATTTTAGGAACACAATTACCTTTTGCATCACGTTTAGCACCAACATCTTCACAAGGAGCAATAGACGGAACACAGTTACCAGTCGCATTTCTTACCATTGTAAATCCACTTTTTTGGCAATTTTGAGGAACACATTTACCGGTTTTTGGCCAAGCCATCTGTCCGGATCCACTACACTTTACTGGAGGCGGAGGAGAAGACTTTTCGCCATGACATGCAACATCTCTGCATTTCCCAGCGCCAGTTGTAGAAGAAGCTCCAGCTGCCGCTGGCATGGTTAAATTTAATGACGAAATTGATGCTTTAAATGATGAAAATACTAAAAGTATACTAGCCAATAGAACTGAAATCATTAAAGCTCTATTGATTTCTTTTTTTTCCATGCAACCTCACATATAGTATTGTTGATTATATAAGTAGTTTAGTAGTGACTATTTTTTATTTTCTAAATACGACAGAAACCGCAGCAGACCCTAAAGTATTTTGACATCGACTTTCAGGTAGCAACTATATTATACTCTAAAGGAACAATAGACCTTATTCGTTAACAATTTTAAGATTTTATAAAAATGCAAATAATAGGGGAATTACTTCTGGTTGCTATTCTAAAACGCTTACTGGCATAATGTTTGCAAGGAACCAGTCAAACAGGACAGCAAGGAGAATCATCGTCATCTAGCAAAGAGCAATCTCAGCAGCAACAAGAAAAAATAAGATGTTCCAATGGTTCCATAGTCGATACATCTTCTTAATGTCCCTTATCTGATAACTGTCCATCTAGCCCACAGTTAGGAAATGGTACGCTAGTTCGAATTCACTAACGATTAATGAAGGCACAAATAATGTTAGTAATAGCTCATAAATCAGGTAACGAATCTTTCGTCTGCTCTAATCTTGACACAACCACATTGAATTTGCTGTCGTTCAGTAATAGGCTCAGATTATCTTCACCCGTTCTTATTTTCACATCAAACTCATGCTTAATGTCCGTCACATTAGCGGTAGAATTGAAAGCCTCTTTTGGTAGCGACTGTATTTCTGTTTTGTATGTTAAACGTCAGGAGGTTATTCAGGTGAACTGCCTTTACATCGTTGAATGTTTGGTCGGTATGGCTATTTGATCTGTTGCCGTAGTCATAAGTAGCGTTCACTGGCTCCGTAAAATTAGTACGCTTCTCAAAAGTGCATCGAGTATCTTTCGACATTACTTCTGTCGTTCTTGCGTGTGCGGAAAACAAGCTTATAAATGCGTATACAACTTTGTTCAATGCTTGGTATTAACCAGGGATTTCAAGATCGCATTTGTGATTATATGCATTATAGTGTTCACGAGTACTTCAGTATTTTTCTTGAGCAACAATGCAAATGCCAATGTTGTATTCGCTCAAGATTCCAATTCTTCGGTGATAGTAGAAAATAGAGCGCTCAGTCCGGAAGATTTACTTTGTGATGACGGCAACCACCCGGGTGTGAAGGGTATTTGTGCTGATGGATCCCATCCATTAGTCATTCGTGCAAATCCCCTTCCTATCACTGAAAAGTTCGTGAATCAAACATATCCGGTAACTACTAACATTGTATCACTCTGTGCTGATCGCACGGTAGCTAATTCTACCACCGGTAAATGTCATGACGGTTCCTCGCCACTGCTACTCAGTACTGAAGATCTAACATGCACTAATGGCAATCACCCTGTCCCTAATGGTACATGTACTGATGGTTCGCTACCACAGCTTCTAAATAAAACTAAGACAGGTGTATTGGGGAAATAGTCCACGTATGAGCTACTGCAAGACCTATGCAATCAATGGTAGCGGTACAATGTCTCTTTTCATTATTCTCATTTTTATTTTTAACTTCTTAGGAGTTGTCATCAATAATTAATAGATTCATATCAAGCCCTACCTCGCGCCTACAAATTAGAAAAACCGAATGAGTATATTGGATTATTAATTATAGTGAGCATAATTTATTGTATAAATTTGGCATTGGATCTTAATTTGATAGTTTCATTGTCAGTGTCTGGAATTGTAGCTATTATCGGGATCATAACCATCGTAGATATTTTGATCATAAGATCTGGTGAAAGTGATGTAAAAATTAATGACTACGTAAGATAGGTTAGCTCGAGATCTATCTTATTCTTCTTAACCCGAAATCTTCCAAGGCTTCAAAATCATTGTCAAAAGTGCACAAAGTTGCCCTATTGATAGTTGTGGATGCTATCATAATGCCAAAGATCATCGCAGGTTCTCCCCATAATATTTTTGGACCTTTGCCTCGGCCTTGTCCACATCATAGTAGTAGGTGAATATATATTAAATACATATTATCAGTCTCGAAGATTAGGCAACTAAGTGAAAATGAGAAGATATGCGGTCTTATTTTTTATTTTACTTGCCATCACTTGTTTATTTATTAAACTATTCTCAATTGAAAATTAATCAAATAGTTTTTTGGAGAGCACCATCGTCGCTATCTCAGGTTTTGTAATTTGGTTTTTTTGGAATCCTCAGAAGAAAAATATATCGCAGGAAAAGTTACCCGTTTTGAGAACACCTATTAATGAAATATTTCTAGTTATTTTAGTGGCCTTTAGTACGGAAAAAAAGGATTCTCCATCATGGAGGAATATTAATAGATGGTTTTCCCCGCTTATCGTACTCTGATTTTGAGCGAATGCTGTACCGACATGTTCAGTATTGATGGTTGTTAATAGTGCTGCCATAAGGAACATTCCCGCAACTAAGCTGAATCCTGTGGTTTTGATTTTATTCATCACAATTAGACTCAACATACATTATATTGCTTGCAACCCGGGAATATATTTTATAATTGTGGAATCACCTTTACAAACGCAATACTGGAGGGCTAGTCCGCTAGTCAGCTCAGATTTCCCGTTTATCTAATGCCAATCATGTTTAGGATTATTACATTCCTTGTTGGTCTCAGAGAGAATTGCAAGCATTGCTGTTTTTGTCCGGGATTCACAATTTGGGATGGAGATCATAGCATAAACGCACTGTGAAAAACAGAGGATCAGAAACTTTGTCTCATTGAAATGCTTAAAACTGTGCAACATATGGTCAGTTCTTTAGAACATTATATTACAAAGTCTAAGTCTAGACGACAGACCTAAACAAAGGTTTAGTTTAACAAGCCTGCCCCTCGATGCACAGAGGGATTCAAACAATGTTGGTTTGTCAACACTCGGTTCAAATAATGATATGTTTCTATCTTGAAACACTTAAGAACCATGTATTTTAATAAAAACATACAGGAAATGGACAGTAATGATTCAACTAACAACATTGAGTCTGAAAGACACATTCCTACTGTCGATTCGGATTCAGTGAATAAAGCCGTAGAGAGATCCAGCAGAGATGAAAATTTTGTTTCGAATGCAGTGGAACAACTGAACGGACTAAAGTTTCCGGCATACGGCTCCCAAATTATAGATTATCTACGAAAGAATTCAGCCAATGACGAAATACTGGCTTTATACTTATCCTTGAATGATACCACGCTATATCGTAATCAATATCATGTTGAGAAGGTATTTGCACAAAACAACCCTGGGACTAGACAGGAAAACCAAATGACTCACGAGACAAGGACAAATTTGCAAGTCGAAAAAGTTAATCCAACGTATGAGCGAAAAGATCATCCTGGAGTCTCGCCGACCGCCATGAAAAACTACACTTGTGATCTTTGTGGAAACTCATTTCAAACTCCAGATGACCTAATCCATCACCAAGAGTTTGAATCCAAAGGAAAATCAAGTAGTAGACCATAGGCCGTCACAGACCATCCCCATGAATCATTTCCAATCCTTATTGGTTAGTCCACTTCGAAATTAACAATCTAGTGGCTAGCCAGAACACTCGAAACGCAACCAAAGAGTCAAGAATAATGAAACGGAAATTCCACACCTAAAAAAAACGTTAGTGATATAATCAGTTTATAAAGTGAAAGAAATTACTACAATAAATCATTTATTTGTTGGAATTATTGCCTACGATAAATAAACTGAATGGCAAAAACCTGTAGGTGTAAGTTTTCACTTTTCCTTTGGGAACGTATTTTGACCTGTGGATCAAAATACGCTTGCGAACTCTTTCCCATAGATTGTAATCTCGTATCTGCCGTCATCTTGTTTGATTATCAAATTATTTTCTAGCGCAAATCCAACACAAAATGCAAACAAATCATCTTCAATATCTAAATACTCTCTTATTTTTCCTTCAGGTTCACCCTGATCTAACTTGACACAAATGACTGCAATTGTTTGTAGAGGAGAACGTTCTTCAGGCACTATCGATCAATTGTGAATTTGACAATTCTTCTTTGTATTTTATTTTAGAATCACTATCGATTTTATAATTTGATTAACGGTAGGAAGATACCCATTGTAAGATTCTAGACTATTAGAGTATGATAACAAAAATGACCCTTTGCCGTTGACTATTGCAAGGACATTCTTAGTTCGGCCTGATTCTCCCAGGTAGTTAGTATAATCTACAGTGTTACTTACTGTAGGAAAACCATACAAATTTTCAGAACGTAAAAATTTTGCTCCTACATTATATACTTGATATGACGGCTTCAGTTGTTCTTCCATCGCCAGCAGATAGGTATCTGGTGATATATCTTGACCTTGGGTATGGTTTGATAGCAATTTCTCGTCATCATTATAGGTTACCGTGATCTTAAACCCCCTATCAAAATTCGGATTACCCAGAGTTACATCCACGCTGCTTAGAAAATTTTCTCTTCCTTCTGGTTCCAAATCCGGGGGGTAAAATAGGATGAATCTTTTTGCGGGATCCGTGAAGGTTAGCCAATTCTCAATATTTTGTGCGTAAATTGGCTGCATATTTAATACACAATAGGCTACAGATAACATAGTTATACCAACTATTATCTTATTACGCATTATTATAGAAGAATCGTCGGTGTACCTTATTAATAGTTCGTTTGTGGACATCCTTAGAAATCAGGCATCAAGTTTATCTTCATTCGGCGGAAGAATTAGAGGTCAACCGTTCATCAGTTGAAGGTTTGATGTGCTCGTTCCTTCGGTGATTTTCCAAATCATTTATGCTATTGAAGGTCTGACCACATTGATCACATTTGTATAGAGTAGCAGACATGTACTTTTTGTTACTCACCTTCATTAATAACAGTTGTAATCTAGAATTTCCGAGACTACGCGGTGC
>JBBRRH010000155.1:0-5242 GCA_038201105.1 Nitrososphaera sp.
ACACCACATCTTACTACATTAGTATGAGCTCTTCAAGTAATTAGGATTTATGTCAATATACTGAACCCGCATAACTGTTAATCATTTTTTCTAGCTACTTTGGGGTCCATAATGGATCATCCACTTTCATACTTTACATCGCGGGCTCTATCTCTTAATTAATGTCCGCAACAAGTACGGTAAAATTCTTCATATGATCATATGATTATCCGAAGATGGAAATCCAATTATTATACTCTACAATCCTTATAAGTAAGAAACTTCTTACATTTTTTGTGAAAAACGAATTACAATTCAAGAAGATAAAAGTCTCTCAAAAGGGTCAGATCGCAATACCGGCAGACATACAGAGAAGAATGGGGATTAAGAAAGGTGACGAGCTCCTTTTAATAAGTAAGGGAAAGAAGATAGTATTGGAGAAGCCTGAAAAGGTCATCAGACAACTGAATGATGAATTCAAGAATATCGAAGCAATGTCAGAGCTTTCGCTAAGAAAATTGTGGCTCAACAAAGATGATGACATCTGGGATCAATACTTGGATAAATAACAAGTGGCTGGTGGTGTGGTAATGTATTGATATATCAAAGAGACCTAGTTTTAATATCATTTCCTTTTTCTAATCTCCAGGAGTCAAAAGTTAGACCTGTTATAGTTATGTCAAATGATCAATACAACAAGAAATTCGCCGACTTTATTGCTGTACCTCTTACCTCAAATATGAAAATAAGATATCATGCCATAGTAATAACAACGCAGGAATTGGAAAGTGGAAAGCTTATTGTAGATAGTCAAGCTAAGGTCGACAAGATCTTCGCTGTGGAGCAATCCCTAATCCGAAAGAAAATCGGAACAGTAAAGAAAGCCGTTCACGAAAGGCTCAAAAGGGCGCTCCTTGAAATAATAGACTGAATATCGCATAGTATCAGTGAGTGTTCATATGCGTTTCGAAAAGGTAGTATTATACTCGGGCTGACAAGACTGCGATCCGGGGACAACTACTGTATTAAGGGTCGTCAGTTAGATAAGTCATTATATTCGTAGAAACAAAATTTTTACCTGTTGGGGTTACGATGCGATGGGGGTTCGACGACTGAAATTTGTTCACCCCACAATGAGTAGTATGTGGCATTAATGGCAACGGCAAGGTACACTAATTATCTCATATTAATTAAAGTAAGATGACTATACGTGGATATCAATATCCTAACTCACTAATATCCGCATCCTTAATGTTGAGTTCAAAATCGGCATTACTATTACTATTGTACTAGTTTTTTACTTCTAGTTTATTTGTGAACTGTTAGGTTTGTACCTTACAACTCCTCCAGTATATGACACTTTTTTCCTCCACAGCCTTCTCTATAAAAGTAGAACGTGACCTCTTCTGCCGTCGACAAGGCTTTAGTTAGAACTTCTTATATCCGTTGAGAACGATAAGAAATGACCTCAATTACACAACGAAAATTCATGTGGGGCGCGGCAACGTCATCGTATCAAACAGAAGGAGGGATCACAACAACACTTTCAGTATTTATTTTCGGTAATTCTTCTTTCTTCCTCTACACAAACTTGATGGCGTCTGTGATAACTATCTCCCCTTTATCGTCTCCATTTTGTTGTTGTGACATTCTTGATTGAGAAAATGAAGAACTCATTTCTGAATATTAATATACTTTTTGCGACATAATTATCAAGTCGTGAATACAGGAACGATTTGTCCTATCTGTAAGACAAAAATTGCTGAACAGCTTCAGATTTGCGATAAAATATGCAGAATGATCACAATAAAGCAATTCGCAAATAACTCTCCAGGTTTTGACATACAATTTAGGCCCTTCTTTGACGATTTAATTCTACTCATAAATTAAACTAATGAACTATCATGCTATCTCGCTGACTGATCTGTAAGAAAAACTATCAGTTCATCTTACTGTCAAGATACTATTCTGAAGATCAACTTTATATCTAACTTTCGCGAAATATATTAGTGACAAAACTCTATTGCCATATTTGCAAGGAAGGTGAACATGAGTGCGTCGAGGTCTCAGAACACTCTGAAATCCTTTTTATGAAAACCCACTTAAGATGCCATACGTGTGGTAGACCTCTTGTAGTATAGGATTGATTAGACTTCTATACCACACCTTCCTTTGTCTGCACTACAATATTCAGGTTAGTTGGCCCGATCTATTTGAAATTTCTATATCGTATCTTTTTCACACAAACCCCGAATGCAGTATAGCAGACTAAACATAGATAAAAACGGTCATTCAAACTCAAAATCGGACGTTACTTTTCGGTCCAGCAGACTCAATCAAGCATCTCGATAAAAAGTTTCTACTAGGCCGTACACAGGACAAATAAAATCACCACCGAACCGCGGCCAGAACTATTATAGTTTCGTGAATCTGGTTGTAAAATAGTCTTTAGATTCAGTTAATAGGACTGGATTGACAATAAGTTCTCTGTGGATAAGTATCTATTAGGATGCAAGTGAAGCGCTTGTGTGCTTATCACAAACAAACAAAGGAGAGATTAATCAATAATAACTAGTTCGTTGTAATAACACCAATGGTCGTCACGAAATGAGTGAATTTGCATTCTTCCGCTTTAAAAGTAATAATTTGCTAACGCTAGAAGAGGAAGCACATAAGCAAGAGATTATTGATGTAACAGAAGAAGTTCTTGATGCAAAAGGTATAGAATGTGACGCAAGCATAGCAAAAATTTCTGAGGACCAATTAAAAGAAATTCTGGAAGAGATGAGAAAGTTGAGAAAGAAAAGGAAAGGGAAAATAGTATCTCAAGATGACGATGGCACAAAAGAAGGAGAGGAAGAGAGAAGGTATGAAGACGAGCAAGTTTCATATGTCAAGTAGGTGTGGTTGGTAACTTGAATATTGATAAGCTAACGAATCGGTGGCTTGTAATTCTTGGGATAGGAACATTACTTTTCGGGATATCTTTATTTGTATTCAGAATCCCTATACGTACTATATTCGTATTCTTTGCTCTGGGAGTGCCAGTTGTCTTGCTATGGGTTTACATTGACCTAAAATCAAGACGTCAGGACGAATTCAAAGGGATGCAGAACCAGGGATGCATATGTGCTGTGTGTAAACATGACCAAGCAGCAAAATGTATTGATCAAAAATGTCCTTGCTGTATTACCGCGAAAGGCGATAGAATCGTTGGACACTCAATTAATCCTTTGCAGTAGTAAGAGAATAGACCTGTGATGGGATGTGATTTCAGAGGCTGCGACTTATCAGGTAATCGCTTTCGATGGATCTAGTTAACTTACATCAGATGGTCTCCTCGAGCCGATCTCTTTACAATTGAAATGATACTGACGTACATCCTACTCACCAAATAATTCCTTCCAAATGGCTACCAATGAAAAAAATGCTCGAATTTCTTTAGTGTTATGTGTAATATTCAACGATATCGCTTTAAAACTCATGGCATAACGCATAACAGTTTGTGAAAAGTACGTCCGACATGTAAAGAAAGTGGAAAAATATCTTGGCTCGGTAAAACTGGCATGCTGTGTTATGGTTTACAAGGAGGATATAATTGGGATGGGCTCTAAATTGCGTTAGGCTTTTCTAGATCTTTTATGGAATGGTCTTATATGAGCATAGATACTGAGTGGCTGGTTTTGCTATCTATCTTTGGAGTTGGAGCTATTGCTATTTTGATAGCCATCATGAATATCCGGTCTAGCCGATCAAATCAAAAAAACCACCAAGCAATTGAATAAACTGGTAGCCTGTCACGATAGTCCTTCAACCTATTCGATCCATACCACTATCATGAAACTGTATATTGGTTTCTTGCGTCTTTTCACGTATTGCTAAGCCAGACACGCTGCAAGTAACTTCTCCATACTGTGGATCTGTTACCAAAAAAAAAGACGAAACTCTGTCACTACTAGTGAATCATAAACCACATCAACTCTTGCCGCAGATTCATTTAACGAGAAGGAGCGTTACCTTTTACGAGGAGGTAAGTTCTAGTCTGGCACCATTTAATCTCAATATAAAGTTGCATCTATATCTAGCTGGGACGATATGACTAGAAGAATTGGATACACACACAAGACCGATCTTATTACCTAGAACTACTAATACCATGAGAGCTCTACTTCTACCTGGCATAGCACTGCGTTCAGCTAAACTAGAGACCTATTTCTCAGGGAAGCAATTGTGGCAGTTCTACCTACGGGACTCCACCAATTGTCATGTTTAATCATTGTTCGAATGCGAAATCCATTGATGTCTTCAAAGATCAAGTCATTTGACTCTGCTTTGTCTTTAGCATTTTTCCAACCATCGACAAATTCTTTTTCAGTGATGCCTGAAATTACAACTTCGCCATATAATTCAGGTTTTAAATTCGACATGTTTCGGCCTAGGCCAAAAAATACAATATTGTTACTGTTGAACTCATCGATCAAGTCGAGAGATAGCTCTTCTTTTGCTTCTCGGATAAGCGTTTTAAAAGGGTCTGGATTCCCCGCAGCGTCAATGTCACCTTCTCCGATACTGACTGTTCCGCCAATAAGGCATGATAAAGTCCCTTGAGCCTCTAATGTATGAGATTTGCTGCGCTTTGATAAAATTATTTTTTGTTTCAGATCTGGTCCATGTCCTGATTCGAGGGAGGATAACAATAACACAACGGACATGTTTACGGACAACGGATTGGGTAATCTACTACCTTTTAGATCAATGAATCTCTCACCTAATAGATCCCTTAGAGTAAATTGGCTTCTATTATCATAATAATTCCTTCCATTCTTATCAGTACTTGTTACTGGCTCGTCCAAACCTAAGTTCATTGCAGCAAAATAATAATAGGATGTTGCTGAAAAGTGTAATTTAAGTATTACATCATCATCATTCTTCTTCTTATAAAAAGACCAATCATCTAATCGGGCCACTTTGTCATTGAAAAACTCAAAGCCTTCTTCTGTTGAGTGTTTCTTAATAGATTCGACTCGTCTTGTAATTTCCTTTACTAGATAATCTGGTACTTGGTACTTTTCATCTGAAAAAAGAAGTGAAATGTTTTTCTTTGTTACGGGTCTTGGTATGGATTCAAAAAGAATATGAAAAGTCATTGATGAGTTAGAGCACGACTAAAGGGCTCATAGATGCTGCTGATGAGGACTGAACTAATAAGACACCTTCAGCTTGTGTTAGAATCATCTTTGGTCTCATTCCGCTTTTTGTTGAT
>JBBRRH010000156.1:0-5122 GCA_038201105.1 Nitrososphaera sp.
CTCCCCACGGTCTGTTAAACAGTCCGTTAGCCTCGCCTTTTGATCCCCAACTAGTTATAAATTTGCCCGAGCTATCAAACTTACTTATCCGATTGTTACCATAATCAATTACGTAAACATAACCATTGGAATCAACATTGATATCTTCAAGCTTGTTTGAAAATTGACCAGGTCCACTACCAGGGCTTCCCCAACTAGTTATAAATTTGCCCTGGGAATCAAACTTCTGTACATTCTGTTTTTGCTCATCGACAGCATATACATATCCTGAACTATCTACGGCTATGCCATGGATATGTAAGAATTGCCCGTTGAATGAACCCTGTGGCCCCCAGCCTGAAATATAATTTCCGTCGCTATCAAATTTCTTTATATGAGTGAAACATAATGAACTGTCATTGTTCGTCGAGGCGAAGGAGAAAGTCAATCTTGTCTCTCCACTGATGATGGAACAGGAAAAGATCACCGCTGCCACAAATGAAACAATAATAAGATTTTTACATCTTATTTCCAATATTTTTAAATGTAGATTTGGGTTATTAATTGTCTTGTAATTAAAATCGAGATTGAAGAATTCTAGGACAAATCATAACAGATTACCACATTTTTAACAATTTAGTTGGGAAATAGATTGCCCTGAAACGGACAGATAAACAATTTCGCTCTTATTATCCTCATTGTGTTGCCATCACGAGAACAATTTGCACAGTTAACCGTAAATAACTTAACTTAAAAGTTTGTGGTACAAGTACCTAATTCGTCCTTCAAATGGTATCATGTTATAAATTCTAGCATATACTTTAGATAATTTATAAGTAAGATCCATCTGCTAATTAATACGTGACAAAATCTGAAAACTAATTCTTTTTCCCTGACCTCAATTCTGACTTTTATCTGGGTATCAAGTCTCTTGACTACCAATATTTACAAATTGAATAGTGCTAATGCTTCACTTACACTTCCAGACGATTCTTTCAAGACACGCCGCCAATGTACCGAGATAATGAATGCCCTGGATAATTTGGGATTGTTGGGAACTAAGTATGAAGAGTTAAAAGGTAATTGTAGTCACGACAAAGATTTGGAAGAAACTTATCACGATACAGTCGGAACCTTGGGAACATTGGGTGAAATTGAAGAAGTAATAATCCCTGAATAATCTACAAATATCGTTGATATTAAAGCGAGTGATTTGGGTCGCAAACAGAGTTTGTGTTTAGATTTGAAATCTAGATTGTAGAATGTTAAGAAAAAATCTGTCATGTTCATTGCTCGTCCTATCAATTGGACTTGTCCTGCATCTTCAAACCGCATCTGGAATTGCACTCCCTGATTCGCATATCGCAGTTGTTGGTGATTGGGCCTGCAAACCTGAAACGGTTGCAACAGTCAACAATATCAAAACTAAGAATCCCGATATAATTTTTGCTCTTGGGGATCTTAGTTACCAAAATACAGGAGATTGTTGGATAAAAGAAGTGAGTCCTTTGAATAATTCTAAATTAAGAATAGTTATGGGGAATCACGAGGAAGAACCGGGCATACCCCACACTCTTGTGTCTCAATACAAAAAATTCTTTGGGCTTACCGACACTTTTTATTCCTTTGATTTTATAAACGTGCATTTTACTGTAATGGATTCTAATATTCCATTTGATGTTAATTCTCCACAGTATGCATTTGTGATAAGAGACCTAAATAACGCATCGCAAAACGGCAGCATAAAATGGAAAATAATACTGTTTCATCATCCTATCTATACATCTCCAACTGAATTCTATAAGGGGAACGATGAAATGAGAAAGATATACCATCCCATCTTTGATCATTTTGGAATTGACTTAGTATTGCAGGCGCATAATCACAATTATCAGAGAACCTATCCACTTACATATAATCATAGTATTTCAGATGACAATCCAATTATAACTACTACAAACAAAACCATTTACGATCATCCAATAGGCCAAGTTTATGTCATCGTAGGAACTGCTGGAAAGAGTCTTTATGACTTTCTCGCCAAACAAAAGTATATTGTTACTCAGTTAGTAGGTCACGGCTTTCTAGATGTTGCTCTAATTAAAAATGGTACAGAACTAGATACCCGATTTTACGGGAATGATGGTATAATTAAAGATCATTTTACCATCACAAAATAATTATCAAGTAAATCGAATCAAACTCCCTTGAGAAGAGAATCCAAATACTAGTATATGGAAATGTTTGGTCTAACAATTAGGTACTTGTATCACAACGTTTTACTAACTTGCATGGGTTGGTTCGCATATGACGAGAAGCCTCGCATGTCCTTTATTAGTAGCTCTACTGATATTGGTTGGGGTCTTTTGTAGTACACAGTTATTAGTGCAAAATCAATCCAGTTTGGCATCGACAGATAGTATTTCCATGAATTCAAAGATTCCTATAGTATCTGTTTCTACCTTAAGTAATAGCTCCAATTCCTCAGCCGACGCAGGAATACCTAATGCGCTATCAGTCCAGAGTACACAGAACATGACAATTACCTCTAATTTCGTGAGATCAGTAATTGTAGCTATCGTGGACGAGTCACACGAGCCGCCAGAGTCAAGTCGGAAACATATATCGGAACATAACTCATACTTTCTTCCAACGAATCTGATAATACCACAAGGCGTAAATCTCTCATTTCTTAATACAGATCTCCCTGGGATACTCCTCATCCTCACTCAATTGCGATTATAAATATCAGTTCTGAAAAAATATCTCTACTACAGGAAAACTCGATTACACTAACAATTCAAAACCGATAGGCTTGCCTGGTGGTAAGTATATTATGATGGATACAAAATATCCGTGGATGAGAGGAACTATAACCGTCTCCCCGAGTCAAATAACTTCACCTAATGCACGTAATAATAGGCGGATTTTATACATCCACTAATAAAGCTTTGAACAATAAAGATAATGATGGCGGAGTACATTCAGGATGGTTAGGCTATTATAGAACCGAACTTCCTCGGAATGGTTTCAAAATATTGAGCGAATACAATTTTCATTATGCAAAATGTAAATATTGTCCGGGTGGCTATTGGCCGGACTTAAAGTCTGCGGATCACACGTTATTATTTACAGCACGACACAGCCATTCTCACAAGCACTTTCTAAGTTGGCAAAAATGGCAGCTACCGTACACTAACCACCATTTATAAGAAATGATTCTTACAATATTTCGGATGTCAGGAAAACTATGTTTATCGCCGATTTTTCTAGCTTTCACAATCGTTGTTTCGATTCTTCTTATAGCGTCTATTGTTAATGAGATCAAAGCAGCGCGATGGAATTACAGTGCTCCACTTGCAGGAAGAAATGAGGTTCCCGCCGTTCCAACCACCGCAATTGGATTAGCAGACTTCAGAATTTCAGATAATGACACGGGCATTAGATATAGGGTTAATCTAACCGGTGTATCTAATGTGACGGGAGGACACATAGATATTGGCAAGACTGGTCAGAATGGAGACATAGTGGTTGATTTATTCCAGATTGGTTTTAGCAAGCATAAAAAAACAGCATATGGAATGATCGTAAGGGGAAACATAACTGAGCATACTCTGAAGGGTCCCATGAATGGTAAAACGATTGCGGATCTTATTTCTTTAATTGACACCGGAAATGCTTATGTCAACATAAATTCTAGGAATCATCCCCAAGGGGAAGTTAGAGGCCAGATATTTCCAAGTAACCAATCAATATCAAATATCTCAAGTGTCGACATTTCAGCACTGAGAAAGTGACCCAAATTAATATTTCAAGTTTCTGTAGGTTGGTCAGCGTCAAGATAGTATATATAATATTAGCTGAGATCCAAACTTGTTGATTATCTCTTTAGACCGTTCCTTATTAATCATTTTATTGATAGTGTCGATTTTGACCGCGACAAACTATTCCTTTCTTAATTTACATGGAGTAAAGTCTCCAAAGCTGCCTTCCCTTAAGGATCATGATCTTCAGACTGAGATTTTATTTAAGGGTAAATTATTTCCTACTGGAATGGCCTTCTTGTCTACTAAGGATATTCTAGTCATTGACAAGGAATCTGGTAAGGTATTTAGAATAGTAAACGGACAAAAATTAGATACTCCTTTAATCGATGTAAATGTTGCCAACGTTAGTGAGAGAGGTCTTTTGGGAATAGCGGTGGCGAACAATACAAGCTCTACTTCTAATGGGACTTTTGTTTTCCTTTATTATACTGAGACGGATCATGACGGTGGCCACGTATTAGGCAATAGACTTTACAGATATGAGTTGATTGACAACAAACTTGTGAATGCTAGACTGCTCTTAGACCTTCCAACTAAGCCAGGCCCATCCCACAATGGTGGTGTGTTAAAGATAGGCCCTGACAAAAAAAGTATCTATTTGGTCATCGGTGATCTTAACAGGCTCGGTAATGTGTCTTATTTTACCGAGGCACAAAATATTGAGGTGTCTGGTCCTCCGGATGGCAGGGGTGGTATACTGCGTATTACTTTCGATGGCAAAGTTGTGAATGGTCATGGAATTTTGGGAGAAAGTGACCCGCTAAATAAATATTTTGGATATGGAATTAGGAATAGTTTTGGCATCACTTTTGATCCTGTAACCAGCAATTTATGGGACACAGAAAATGGTGCAAATTTCGGAGATGAAATCAATTTGGTAGAACCCGGCTTCAACGGTGGATGGCGCCAAATACAAGGAATGGCATATCTGAACGATCTTTTTGATCACCAAAACCTGGTGAAATTTAACGGAAAGGGAAGATATTCCGATCCTGAATTTGAGTGGATGAATACAACTGGCCCTACTTCCATAACATTCCTTAATTCTAGTAAATTGGGAAAGCAGTATGAAAATGATTTGTTCGTTGGAAACATAAACGGGACTTTGCACCACTTCGACTTGCTTCCTAACAGGACAACATTGGCGCTTTCGGGGGTACTGTCAGATAAGGTTGCAAATACTAATGACGAATTAAAAGACGTAATTCTAGGACAAGGCTTTGGAATAATAACAGATATAGAGACAGGACCAGATGGATATCTGTATGTTTTATCATTTTATCATCGAAATACCGGAATAATATATAGAATAGTCC
>JBBRRH010000157.1:0-4930 GCA_038201105.1 Nitrososphaera sp.
AAAGACTATTAATTTTGTGTGCCTCGGACAAGATGCATCATTGCGATAGCTATACCAATAACAATAGTAAATGGAGAGTGACCAACTTTAACAATACTGGAAGCCAATATTTACTATTTTCTACGGACAAAAAAATTTAGTAACAAATTATTAGATTTTGGTTAAGAAGAAGTTAAAGAATACAGTTACTACCAATTCGAAACCTAAGGTAAATCATGGTATCAAGGAACAAGACTAGTAGTTATCAAGGTTTTCCATGATCTCTTTTGAAATAGATGCGGGTCATGTCCCCCTAAATTAACCTTTTCAGATACTCTTTTAGTAAGATAAAGGCCAATAGCTCCAAGAGCATGCCATAACGGATTGTGAGGATGAGATACGTAGTAATTAAGAGTCCATTTTGCTGTTTTATAGAAATGGGGATAACGGCTCAATGCATATTCGAGTATCGATTCTTTTGAGCTAGAAAGCACATAGTGTGCATGTTCATACAATTCGTTTCTGCTGATATATTCCGATTTTACAATGTCGATCTTCCCTGACCTCATTGATTCAAGAATGGAGTCAAGATTGTTTTCACATTTGACCGAATTAGTGCAACGTCCTATAGTTGATGCGATATGAGAGTCGCTCCCAGCAACATTAACGAGATGATTATCAGTTGCGAACTTCGTTGCAACCAAATTTGAAGCATGATCTATATTATTACTGTTGAACGATTCGATCAAATCACAATGAATTGCCTTTTCTCTGATGCCATTTGACACAGCAAAAGGATGTGCCGCAGAGGAAACACCGTTCAGACTTTTGATTCTGTCCAAAGTCTCTTCCAATGACATACCGGGTTCAACTTCTTCCGTTATACCATACGCAAGGACATGTCCTTGATTATCTATCGTGACTTCCTCAGCAGGATATATCCTCAAATCATTGTACTTTGCATGATTGTTTTTGAATTCTAGTATCTGCCGATAACCGTCTGTTGTATTATGATTTGTAACAAAAAGAGCATTAATGCCATTGTTACGAGCTCTCTCAAGTTGTTCCGTAAAGCTTATTCCACAATCAAAAGGGACAAGGGTAGATCCGTTGCGAAAATTGGAGAACAAATTATGAGAATGTAATTCAAGGAGAATTCTTTCTGTCGTATCGTCTTACCTAATAATCATTCAGATATTGCCAAATATATACCAATTCTGTAGAAATAGTCCTTTAGAATATGATTATTCTCGATATTAATAGCGTCTGCATTGATGTAATTAAAACATTTATCAAATGTCCGGATATTTGTCTATCAGTAAGAATGACTCTCTACCTTATGCTGGTGTAGCTGTTTCCATGTGCCGAAGGATAATGTACATTTCTCGCAAGAATATTTGAAAATATTTCTACTATATACCCATTTATTGATAGACTCACTTTCTAATTTCCTGTTTTCAGGATTTTTTACGTTAAAACGTATAAGTTTCCTAGAAATCCTCACCAATGTGAATGCATGGAAGATAGACACGGCAATTTAAACTAAGCAAAGCAGCAATCAAGTAGTTAATCCCCCATACCTAGGAGAAGAGGACAATAAACTTATTTTATTCTATAACCGCTTGCCTTCTACAAAGTCCCGTGACTTGTAACTATGTAAACGTGGACTGGCACCCCCCAGCCCCATGGCAACTAATCAGTTTCTTTCTATTTGAATACAAATAGTGATACTCGTAGATTTCCCTTTGGTAAGGATAAGTATGAAATGAAGTAACAATTGCAGAGTGATAAAAGGAGTAAACCCTCCTAATTCATTCTCCGCCACTTTTTGCATCTACATGAATGCAACTGGCTTCTTAAATTGTCATAACAGATAACTACAGGAGTATTGAGTCGTTATTTCTATCAGACGTACTCCACCTTTCTTCTGCAACCCCTATTCTATAATATTTATATCATATCTAACCTGCCAGTTTATTATCCACAGGTCAAGTCTCTTTTATAGTAACTTAAATGATCTGTTTATCAATTTATACCCGCGATGAAATTCAAGATGTACAGATCTTCTAGGAGTTTTATCAATCTAGAATAGATGGTCTTCAACTAGGAATGTTCCTTAAATCTCGTCTTAAGTAGACTGATGATTCTGTATTCGCTATAAGGGAGGAAGGATTCATTTTTCCTAACCATGTGATGACCAATCAACCCCAATGACTTCAATACTGATGACCATGTTCTTGAATATATATCAAATCAACTCAACTCTAGTAGTTTTAGATAATAATTCAGAGAAGCTTTTATAATTGCTATGTCAAGAAGTTCTAATGGATAAGAGTATATGATAAATGGGGCCAAGTATCAATTCAAATCTTTGTTATATTTATCATTTTTATCCTTAGTACTTTTCATGGGAATAATCAATTCGCCACTTAAGGTATTTGCTGCTGAACTAACTGGGACTAGTAGAGACGACACACTCTATGGCACAATGGCGGATGACAAGATAACGGGCAAAGCTGGCAAAGATAGTCTTTTTGGTAATGGAGGTAAAGACAAGATCGATGGCGATACTGCGGATGATTTTGTCCAAGGAGATCCCGGAGATGATACATTGAATGGAAACGATGGAAATGATATGGTCCTTGGGGGCTCAGGATCAGACAAGATAGATGGTGGTAGTGGCGATGATTATCTGGAGTCTAGCTATGTAGTTGGTTCAACTTCCGTAAGCGATGGAAAGCCCGATACCCTCACATGTGGTTCTGGCGTGGATACCGCGTTCATCAATCCGTCCGATGGCGATACTGCTTCAGCGGATTGTGAGATTGTTGTATCAACTCCTTAGGCAGATAATTATTCCAAGAATTTCTCAATATGATTAGTTGATGCTAAAATCTATGGTCAGAATTGAAATCTTATAAGCATACAATATGTATAGTTTTACCGCGGAAAGAGTTAGTAGCCAAATAAATTACGTCGATCAAAAAAATGCATTTAGTTTAGTGTGGAAGGCTTAGGAAAAAGTAAAACTGTGCTTTTATCAGAACTTTTGTTTTTCTATGAAAATTAGGAATTACCTTGTGAATATCACCCACAGGTGTAAGATTTTTAATTCGCAATTTTGGATAAAATAATCGTTGTGAAGTCCTCCTTGGATGTTAACTATGTTAGAATAAATGGAATTAATATCAGATATATTGACCAAAATCAGAACCAAGATCCAGTTCTTTTTATCCATGGCTTAGGGGGCTCAATAGAAAGCTGGAATTATAATATCGGACCGATGTCATCACGAAATTTGAGGATCGTCGCTCTTGATTTGCCTGGGTTTGGTTTAAGCGATTCGCCTAAGATCAAGTACTCAATCAATTTTTACTCGGACTATGTTGTTAAATTCCTTCAAACGATTGGAATAGATCGCAATATATCCATTATAGGTTCCTCTCTTGGAGGCCAGATAGGCGCGGAAATGGTGATAAAAAATAATGTCCCGGTCACCAAACTTGTCTTGATAAGCCCTGCGGGTGTCCCTCCGAAATCTTTCAAAGGAACGCCCTCCTTGCGCAGGTATTTGAGTATCCTTCAAGCCAAATCATTGGAAGAAGTGAAAAACATCTTGACGTCGTTGGCTGATGGGTCAGTTAAAGACTCTTATGCGAAGATCATTTTTGAAAGATTGTCAAGGCCAGGAGCAAAAGAAGCCTTTGTATCAGCCCTAAAAGAGAGTAGTAGAGCTCCAAGATTTACAAAAAATATCGGGAAGAGTAGTGCCAAGATCTTTGTTCTATGGGGCAGGGAAGACAAGATGATTCCTTTGAAATTCATCCGACCTTTTGTAAAGCAAAGTAATTGTAGGATCTTAATCATAGAGCATTGTGGACACAGACCTCATGTAAGCCATCCACGCCTATTCAATTCCGCAGTGTATAATTTTATTCGAGAATGACGCTTCAATTTTTCAGTTAGGAATTTTGCGAATTGATGAACTTCCTATCATTATGAGAATACTCTGATAAAATCTATTTCTATAAGATTGTCATTATAAATGAGTAATTAGACTATAACACATGAAGAGGGAAAAACTAAGTATTTGATAAGAGAAAAAATCATAGTGTTATTTGTCAGTGAGCAAATTCAGACAATACTTATAATAATTAAATCAGATACACTTGCGTGAAATCTTTTATTCTTACTCTGTTACTAGTTGCTGTTTTAATACCCTTCGTAATGGCTTCATTCATTTATCATGTCTACGGTGCAGAGACCTTATCTGAATTATCACAAAGCGACAGTACTTTGGGACTAAAAATCATAACGCCGCCTAATGATAAAAGCGTGCCTGTAGGGAGTCTTACGATTATGGGAATGTCGACTGACGATGAAAATTCAAACTGTACGGTGTTTGTAGATTGGAATAATCAAAAGCCATTCCAGAAAGCAATAGCCACAGGTCCTTATGGTGAAGGTGACTATTCCTCATGGACTTATACTTACTCGCCATCGTATCACAACATAATAAACGGTACTAATAATCTCACTTCAAAGTTAGAGTGCCAAAAAAACTCCGTCATTACCTCCAAATGGAACAGCATTAATGTTACAGGTATTCAGAGTGAGTCCTTCCGCAAATCTAATCCCACTTCTGTATACAATGGTGGGAATAGTAAGGTGCTTCCTCAATTGGCTTCCCATATCAAAGTTTCTACGAATAATTCATCTCAAATTTCTGCTTCCAAGATCCACCCTGTCCCCCCACCCAGAATATTATCTACCTTGTTTACTGATTTAAAGGTTGGAAAAAACATTGCAAGTCCTGGCGAAGCGCAGAGCATAGTTGCAAAAGTCATGGATGCAAAATCACTTCGACTGATATCTGGTGCGAACGTACAACTTCATATTACAGATGGTATGAAGGCAAGCGAATTTCCTGGCGTTACTAATTCTCAAGGAC
>JBBRRH010000158.1:0-4848 GCA_038201105.1 Nitrososphaera sp.
CTTTACAAACCTGGCCTTGAATTGACAAAGGGAGAGCGAGGTGAGGGAATCGTATATTTGGCACCTTTTCATGGCTTGGCCAGCAAGGTTCCTCCAGATGTAAAGGCAAAATTGGCCCAATTGACGCAAGATGTCATCAGCAAGAAGATCATAGTACCGGAAACACATGATGCTACTCCCTAACCTTCAAGAAACTCATGTTTTTAACCTGGAGATGCTTGCTAAATAAATTAATCAAGCATATCGGCTATGCTGGCCGACAACAGACGTCGCATAAATTGAAATTATAACATGCGATAGAATTTGCTCAAGTTGTATAGGGAACAATGTACATATCTTCTCATACACGTTGATATAACTGAGATTTGGATTGCATGGGACACGTTTTATTCACGCCCCAGTTTGAACTGCAATTGGACTTAGTGTCTCGTGATCGAGGCTCGTCCAACGGAATTGGAAAAATAACGTTATCTGACTCGCCTCGGCAAAATAACATGAATTTACCGGAATTAACAATTAATAATTGAACAACATATTGGAAAACAAAGAAATGTATGACGATGAATACCCAAAGGAGATAGTCTGTAAATGTGGACATGTGGCGGAAGTTCATCTTTGGGAATTACAACAAACTGTGCAGGGCAAGATAGCCAAGCCGATAAACCTTAATGCAGACCATTTTGTTAATGGCTACGCGATTGCAAATTGCTGGTCTGAACTTGATCTGGAAGGAAGGCGGTGCCATTGTATTATATTGGATTTAGAGTTTGCTTATGATTGGACAAACTTGGCTCAACGTATGAGAAGAATGATAGAAAGTACCGTCAATTACAGAGTCAAGCGAATGGGCGTCGAACCCTAGGGTTGTTGAACCACTTGATTGATCAAGTGTCAATATGAGATAGCGAAATTAACCTCTGTGTGGGAAGAGAGCAAAAGTCAGAGGGATGATATGTCTAGTACCTTATCGTATATTAAACAAGGAAAACCCTTTTTTTATTTTTTCTTTGTTTTTCCAGAAGATAATTATGTAATGATCCAAACATTCTTAGAATTGTCTCTTCTTTTGGGAATTCGATTCCTTAGCCCTGGGCAGGATGGTAGTTCATATTTCCATTTGAGTTGGACAATGAGTCACTGACGTATAAAATGATGGCCTTTATAATAAGCGAAAAATTTTATTTCAGCGTCTATATTGCCTAGCCATTAATACCATTAATGTCATAATAATATTGATAAATTATTTGAATAATGACCTGAATTAGCATCACAAGAGTATTGGTCAGGTAGAACCAACCCCCGAACCTGCCTTTCAAAATCCAGAACAACCTATGGAGGACGAAAAGGAAGAATCTGCGTGATGCTAATTTTTTTACCGAGTGTATCAAATTTTATCGTATGATTACACAAGAACCCAACATTCATTCATACACATGAACACAGATTGATTTTGTCAATTCAATGTAAATTCTCGCAAGCCATTCTCAAGATCTCTTTTAGCAATGAAATTCAGAACATTACTTGTCTTGGTTGTGTCTGCATAACTTAGCCTAATGTCTCCTTCAGGTGCTTTTTCATATATAGGTTCAAGTGCAGGTTTACCCATAATCCTTGTCATTACTTTGGCCAAGTCCGATATAGTTGTGGGGACTCCCGTTGCTATGTTAAAAGTCCCTTCGGTGACTCCGTTTGGAGGGTTCAAGGCGACTGCGACTGAATTGACGACATCTCCAACCGATACAAAATCTCTTTGCTGGTTTCCGTCGCCAAATATGACAGGCGAGGAATCTTCTTGAATACGTTCTTTGAATTTGCTGATAACCCCAGCGTATTCATCGCTTTGACCTACACCGAATACGTTGAAAAATCTTAATGAAATGATGCTATCGAAAAGATGTAAGTTTGTGTAAGCGCTTATGATTTCTTCTGCACCAACCTTGCTTGCACCATATGGAGAGATTGGTTTTAACTCGATGTTTTCAGGAATTGGTAATGTGTTAGCATGCCCATAAACGGCCGCAGAAGAAGCAAAGACAAATCTCTTTACCGAGTTGCATTTGCATGCTTCTAGGATATTGAGTGTTCCGGTAACATTTACACTCATGGTGGAATAAGGATCAAGTATGGATTCTGGAACGCTGATTTTGGCCGCAAGATGGACACATGAATCAGGTCTACAATTCCTTATTATTTCAGTGATTTTTTCTTTGTTCATGATATCTTCTTCAAAAAATGAAAAATGATTTTCCTTCAGCATTTGAGCACTAGAATATGACTTTTTGTTGCTAAGATTGTCTATCACGGTTAAATGATATTGTGATGAAAGTTCCTTGACTAGATGCGTACCAATAAACCCAGCACCACCTGTTATCAGAATTCGATCCAGATGTCGTATTATATGTATAGACTATATATTTCTCTGGCAGTCGAGTCCTGCAACAATGGGTAGATTTATGAATTATCGATATGTCAATACGATTCATTCCGTAAAACTTTGTTTGTGTTGTACCTTTCTACATGCATTTTAAGCACCTTTGTCTTATTGGAGCACAGCGCTACCCAGTGTGGCGCCTATGGCTTCGAAACTGAATTGGAGTTGCAATAAATGCGGCATGCATTCATCTAGACGATCCTCAGTAGGACGTCATATACTTAGCATCAGGGCGATGGTATCTCTATTCCCTTCGCAGATTATGTTGCGGGTATAAGAGGTGGCTATTATCCACAGGCAAAAAGACCGACCTTTAATAGCAAGAAAAGTTTTCGTATTTTAGAGGACGAATTAGATAAAGAAATTGCAAAGCGCTCTGTCAAAAAACTCCTGGATACTTTGCCCGGTGATGTGGTTGACGCTGTTGTAAATATCTCCATTCCCCATCTGCTTTCATCTCCTAAGTTCCAGTCATCTAACATACCAGGTCTAAATAACATTGTTAGATCCTACGTGGGCAAAGTAAACGCCAAGTTTTCAGATCCAATATTTGGCCTGTCACAGAATTTTTGTGAAATATGCGGCCTCTACTTAAAGACCACTGTAGAGTACGGAGAGGAGAGAAAAACATCAGGTTTTCGTCATTCTATTTGTAACGAGGAACAAAAGGCTTTTTATAGTTATACTGGATCATTGGCTAATCTTCAGAATAGTCCTTTTTTCCGCTTCTTTTTGAAAATGAAATTCAAACACCAAATTTTGGAGTGGACATCCAACAATTGTACTATAATGGCAATTAAAATCGGAAGCCTACCGAGTGATACAATGATATGTATGGGCGGCAGTTCTACCAAATATGTTAAATTGGATTCACAAACAGAATCAATGCTTCCCTTGAACGAATTAGACTTAGTTAACTTTGATTGGCTCGATATTGCTATAGACTCCGGTTGGTCTGTCATGGAAGCAGAAGATCTAGATCAGTTTCTAAATATGGTTCCTAACAGGACATGGTTCTACTTGAAACTTTCACAACAAGGGAAGGACAACTACTATTTTGTGATGCTTTATTATCCCTTCGTTAGGAAACTGCCACAGATAGCTCTTATACCGTAATGAATAGTTCTTATCATAATTTGAATTTTTTATGCAAGGACATCGTACGCCAGTATGAATGAACACCGGCACGTTACTTATCAAGTAGCCCAACTTCCGACAGTTACATTTCGAAGTCCGGTTGTGGGACAGTCTTGAAGAGAGCAATGCACAATGATAGTTGAGTTACGGCTACCTTAATCCAAGATTCGTCACAATATCTAGAGTGACAATCAAGGACATTTTTGCTATCGCGGTCTTGTGTAGTAGTAATACTTATCTTTCGGGATCCTAGAGATGTTGAATTACATCTTCACAGTTATTTGCATTGGTATCTCCCTTAGCGGGGTCAAATCCAACTACTATATCAAATCCAACTACTATATCAAATCCACCCCCACAATCAAAGTAATCTGCTCCTGCTCCACCTTGCAATACATCATCTCCATCGCCACCGTAGAGTTCATCATTTCCGTTACCAGATGAAAGAAAATCGTCATCAAAGCCGCCAAATATGATATCATTGCCACTATCCCCATTTAACTGATCCAGGCCAGGACCACCCTGAATGTTGTCATCTCCGCTGTTACCAAATAATTTGTCATCGCCGCCTCCTGCCTGGAGCACATCATTGCCAGTCCCACCTCTCAAAAGATCATCGCCCTCAAGCCCGACCATTATATCTGGTGATTTGCTGCCATCGATGTGATCATTATTGTCAGTACCGATGCAGGAGTTTCAACCGATTGTTTGATATTCGCATATCTCTCATTACCAATAATAGTAGATATGAAATAAATCATCTTGCACACTTTGTTCGAGAACAAGTAGTACTTTGCACAAATAGAATAGAATCCGACATTGCTTACTTCTATTGCGCATGAATTTTTTCAATTTTTTAGAACTGATTTCTAATAGTTCATTTCAATAGATAGGCAAATGTCAGCTATGGTTTTTGCAATAGCATTGGAATCTATAATTTGAGAATACTCTATGTCACCCAATTTGTGACATTTTACCACTAGCTAAGTGCTGTTCGTATTAATGGCCTGTTGCCTTACTGCGTTCATATACTTCGATTGGCATTCTATGTTACTACTTTTAATCTGTATGGAATTACTCCCAAGGAATCCAGTTGTAGTAAAATGATGCCTTTCTACAATCATAAATATAAAAAAAAGGAGAAGTTGACTGTTTTTTGGGTTTCTGTTTGATTGTCTTTGTTTTATGGTATGGACCTACTGTACAGTTTGCCTTCGAGTGCTAGCTTGTACATCTCGGCTACGTATGGGTTCTTTGCTGGAGTTTCAGCACCTAATTCA
>JBBRRH010000159.1:0-4681 GCA_038201105.1 Nitrososphaera sp.
CTAAGGTCATGCGTATGTGAATGTTTACTGACATACCGCAAGTACCCAAAAAATGACTATGAAGATTTGAAATGCAAGTACTGTGTGAAGGTTATTGGATGGGGTAAATGTACATGCGACCAGTCAGCGAAGGGAATTTTGGAATCTATATGTGCAGAATGTTTACACAAGATAATATTACCTTGAAATAGTATTAAAATATTCTTACATAGGTGGCCAATTGTCTTTATATTCTGTGTGATAACATATAATATCACTAGTGACTATCCATACTTGAATATTTTATTAAAAGTGAGCTTCGAGTTCGTCCAACCTATCTAGAAAACCATTACTGTTGCGAAGGTCAGAAAATGGCGGATCTGTTGTTTAATCATCTTAAAAATAATAAAGTCCATTGCTCATTACTCTATGCTTAAGATCATATTATTCTATGGTCTTACTTCCATAACTTTTGAGTACTTTTTTCTCGTACTTGGAAGCGTCTTCTGACAAACCTGCAATTAAGGTGCCATCCCCTCATAGGAATAATATGGCATATTCGATCTAAAATAGTAATATTAGCAGTAAAATAGCAGTAATATGCTAAATGTTATAGAACCGTATAAGCTTGTGTATTTATGATTCTTTATTCAAGCCAGTATTGAGTAAATGAAAATAAGACCGTTTAAAGGGAGTCGTGGTTAATAGAATGTGCATACATTTCCAATGTATTCAGCCTCATCATGTTCAAAATGCCAGCCGGATCATTTGGTAACAGATCCACAATCTGGCGAAGTTATATGCAGCATGTGTGGCTTAGTCTTACAAGAAAAGATGCAGGAGACTAAAATACAGTTTTATGAAAGTGGTATGGATCTAAGAGGAATAGAACCCTCTTCTTTATCGTATTATGATATGGGTCTTTCAACAATAATAGGAAAGACAAACAGTGATGCCAAAGGACAAAGCATTGAACCTTCTGCCCGTTCTACCATTCACAGATTAAGAACTTGGGATCATAGAATACAACTCCATGGCAGTAAGGACACTAATCTGAAAAAAGCTTTCTATACGCTCAATTTGCTAAGAGATAAACTCAGTCTATCAGATGTTACTATTGAGAAAGTCGCGTACATATACAGAAAAGCATTGACTAAAGGATGTGTTAGGGGACGATCTATTGAATCAGTTCTCGTTGCCGCAACATATATCGCAATGGAAGAGATGCTTTCCAATATATCATTAAGAGAGATATCCAAAGTTAGTAATATTAATCCAAAAACTATTGGAAGAATGGTAAAGCTGCTATCTTCAGAACTTGGCATCGTGATTCCATTAGCTGACCCAATAAGGTGTGTTACAAAAGTTGGAAATATTGTTGGTTTAAGTGAAAAAACAAAACGTGAGGCCGTCAGTCTAGTGTATCATGTAAAAGAAAGTGGGTATTCTGATGGAAAGATGCCCATGGGTATTGCGGCAACAATATTGTATTTTGTTTGTAGTAAAACAAGCGAAAATATTACACAAAAGAAGATTGCAAAAGCAGCAAATGTTACAGAAGTAACCATAAGAACCAGGTTAAGAGACCTCAAAGCAAAAAATCTAATCTACTAGTCTGGTATAAAACAGATTTAAAAATATTTGGGATGTCTAGTTATTCAGTATGTTCTACTCCAAAAGATGAGTGATGGTGAACTGCCGATATACGAAACTAAATAGTATAAAATGCTGGCAGTATCGAAGGTTGAAGAACTATTCTGACAGGCCATTAGTTTATTTGTTAGTTTGTTGGTTTTTTTGATTTGATCGTTTAGACAGGATGTTTATGATGGCTAGCAAAATAGTAATAGCTCCAACCCCAAAGATAGATATTGAAACCAGCCACTCAGTATCTATGCTCATATAAGATTATTCGTTAAAGTTCTACAAAAGCCTAACGCAATTTAGAGCCTAGCCCAATTATGTCCTCCTGTACGCATGAGATAAGATAGAAATAGAAATTAAATGCTTACTGCCATATGTATTTCGTCCTTACACCTTAGGCACATAAACCTATCATAAGTATCACACCATTGTATTTCTATGTCGCTATTGCATGCATCACATCTGGGAGCTTGACCTCTTGATACTGCTCTTAAAATTGATAGTGTTAAACCCGGTCGCCTTGTAGGTAAAAGAAACAGAGTTTGGTCTGCTACTGTAACTATACCTGCAACAGTTCACATTCTATCTTATCTTTGATCTTTTAATCTTTTCTTGTAGTAACATACAGCCTTGGATTAAAGTTTCAGGTCTTGGAGGACAACCAGGTACGTAAACATCAACTGGTACAATTCCATCTATACCGGGAAGCACATTATAAGAGTCTATATAAAGGCCACCCGTTATTGCACAGGCCCCCATGGCTATAACATATTTAGGTTCTGGCATCTGATCGTAGACCATTCTAAGGCGAGGTGCCATCTTGCGTGTTACAGTACCTTGTACTACAATCAGGTCACACTGTCTTAACGAGCCAAATGCTTCAATTATTCCAAATCTTTCCACATCATATCTTGGCCCAGAGGCTGCCCCAAACTCGACGCTGCAGCAGGCAGTTTCGAGGTGCACTGGCCAAAGAGACCAAATACGACCCCAGTTTATCGCAAAGCCTAAAGGTGCATCCAAGGCCTTGATAAGAACATCACCCAATTTGCCGACGATCAGGTTAAAGTTAGTTGGGTTAATCAACTCCTTTAACATGGCAATCAATGTATTATCTACAGATTCACATTTAATGCTTTAGACTTGTCGGTTTCCAGTTGTGTGGTTAATAAGCAATCTACGTATTCGATCTCAAAGTAGCTGAAATAACAAACTTCACAAAATGACAAGCCTTGTTGAAAAGCGAGTAAAATGACAGTTGATTCTACTGCTTTATTTGTAGAGGCACAAATCCCAGCTCTCACAAATAAAATTTTAACAGAGAAAACGGCAATGCACATTACCGAGATCGGAATCAAAGTAGATGAAACTACAACCAGGATTTATATCAACACAACTACACAGGGGAATTGGGGAAAGTTCTGTTTTTCTGAACTACGCAATATGGGAATCTACAAGACTCTTTAGACGGGCAATTAACAGCCCTGAATTTCAATCTGGCTTGGGAAAGTATCCATCCAGCACTATTGCTTCTCCTCACTTATTCAAGAAAGTAGCAGTTCCCGGAGTCTGTGTAGAGTAGTTCAACATATCCCAGCGTACATTTCTTTTTTGATTTTTCAAAGAATTGGATCAGGCGTCATTAGCTTCATTGCAAGTAAGCCAGTAGAGGTAGTAACATTACATGACTATCCACTTGGCAATGTAAGTCTTCCAGACAAATTCGGAGCAGTCATGACAGCTCCAACACCATGGCGGCAGGGGGGAGAAGTTGCTACGGCAATGATGGCACTCGATTATCCAAAAAACACTCCCACTTTTTCAGCTAACGTTCCTTTTGCGGGAAATGCTCTTGGACTTCACACTTCAAATGGCGATAATTTTGTGGCGACTTATACTGTTGTAGCCCAAGTATTGAAAGCAAGTACGATGAATAATATTGAGCGCTGTAAACGCTACTAAATAGAAGAATACTAATTCGCGTTTAAAAAATACTTCATTTCTTATTTTGTTCTTGGTATAGTAATGCTTTTTGATTATAAATGAACAAATCAGTATAAGTTAGGCTTTAGCATCAGCCTATCATAATTACGTGACGTATATAGAATAATAAGCAAACATATGAGTCACTTATCTTGCTGTGTTTTGTCTAAATCCTTCCTTTGAAAGTTACAACTTTTATCCAGTTATTTTCTGTGTTGAACAGCATTACCGTACTCTACACTACAGCTCTTTGATATTCGATTAATTACGGTATAAAGAGCAAAGAAGAGAATTCCAATGGATGCCAAGCGGAGAGGTACTTGATACACCGTAAGGAAATTTGTTGCAATTACGCCAATAGCTCCAAATGTAGAAATGAAAAGAAAACCGATTGATGAGCAGCTCGCACATGCACTTGATATAACACTTAATGCTGTCCCCGAAAAAAGGGATCCTCCTGCTCGCATTTTAGAATACTTTAACGCATAGAGATTCATGCTTACCAAAAACCCCAATAATATAGAAATTATGTTCGTTAGCAGAAATCCTGTAATCGCATCATCTGGAAGATAAAATATCCAAATAGGATAGAAAAAAATCAACTGATCAAGTACATTGAAAATTATCCAAAATACTGCAACTTCTGATGCACCCAGCACTATGTAAAGTGGATTTGAGAATACAGTTTTAAAGATTGATAATTTCAAGAACCTTTGACCGTACATTACTGAGGAATTTTCTCCTTTTCAGAAAGCTTCTTATCAATTATGGCTTTAAAGGACGCAAATGGAAGAGCACCTTGCAGGAATTCTGGACCATCCTCTTAATCTAAGGTAATAATGGTTCAAGCTTTGATCGTTCATCTATGATCTCAATAACCATCGGCATATTGATCGTCACTCCTTCCAATTTGATTGTAGACCTTTTGCGTTTACCAAAACCATCAACGCCAGTCCACACGGTAGCACCCGCAACATTATTTTGCATTAGAAAGTCAACTAGTAGTTTATGAACTCGTTTTCCTCGTAATTCGTCATTTCTTTTTATTCTTATTGTTAAGCACATCATTTTCATA
>JBBRRH010000160.1:0-4648 GCA_038201105.1 Nitrososphaera sp.
GTCCGGAGAGATTGAATTTATTGAGCCTTGGTAAATCTTATCGTCTCCATCCTGTCCGCTCATAATATCGCGGCCATTACCACCAACAATTGTATCATCCGTTGGACCACCCATAATAGTGTCTGGTCCATCATTTCCATAAATGGTATCATTCCCTTCTCCCCCCATGATTTCATCTGCCCCATTGCCTCCCGAAATATTGTCGTTTCCAGTGCCCCCCATAACTTCATCGCTTCCATCTGCTCCTCTAATAATGTCATTTCCAGAGCCTCCCTTTAGTTGATCTGTACTATTGCTCCCACTCATGTTGTCAGCACCTTCCATTTCGATGAGAACACCAGTACCATCAATGGCTTTCACGGAGTTGGAGCTATTATCACCTATCATCACATCATCTTTTTCTGTTCCATTGCACAATTTGATTCCAACACACAGTATGTTATCACCATTTGCGTAACTGGGGTAAAATATCTGCAATGAAGAAAAAGTTATTAAGAAAATAATTGCAGATTTGCAAATAATGTCAAATTTCACGAGGCTCACAGAATGGATGCCGCCTTATTATTTTAACATATCCAAAAGATTCAGTCAAGTTTTCCTGATCTTGCTTATACAAGTGCAACCAGCTGCTGCCAAGAAATAATCAACAGCTTTAGTTTAGAGTGGTGGGCCTAACTTGAAAATATTGAAAATGCTCTATGGCTAATTAGTTTCATTTACAGACGATATTCTGAAAATTGTTGGTTTCTCGAAATATCTTGAGAGAATATACAAGTCGCCATCGGGACCTTCATCCATGTCGGTAATTTTGCCCAACCCGCGTGCAAATACTATTTCCTCAGGCTCCTCCTCTTCTGGAACTAGACTGTCATTGTAAGAAGTTGGAATTATTAGCCGAGTCCTGTTGTCATTCAAGTCAAAATGGTAAACTTTACCAAAGTTAAAGGATGCAACGAACAGATCATTTTTGTATTCTTCTCCCAATTTGTTTGAATTTAGAAACTTTATGGCAGTTGGCGCTACCGTATTATTCCAAACAAGTTTAGGCGGGTTATATTTTCCACTTCCGCCAAAACTGACTAGATCCTCCGGTTCAGGGTGTAGAACCTTTCCCGTTTCCGAGTGATTATGTGCCTGCCATATCCCTTGAATCTTGGCCCAGCCACTATTAAATCCGGGTTCTACAAGGTTGACCTCGTCTCCAAAGCTAGGGCCGTTTTCCGTATCCCATAGTTTCCCCGACACCGGATCAAAATCTAGGCCGAAGCCATTTCTAATTCCATATGCATAATAAAGATTGAGTGGATACCTTTCTCCCAATATGCCGTGTCCAACAACCTTTCCTTCTTGCGTAAACCTCAGGATACCAGCTCTCCCGTCGGGGAACCCACCATTCTTAAAGTTCAAGGCCGTAGTACTTGTTGTTTTATTATAATTTCCATGGAAGTCTCCAACTATGATGTATAAATTGCCATCTGGACCTATCTGTAGGCTGCCACCAATATGGGATGCGACATACGATGGTGGAAGAGAAAACAAAAGTTTCGGATTTACAAGACTGTTATTCTTTAATTCATATCTGTAGAGATTATTTTTGGACGGATCAGCTGATGATGGTGCACAAAATATTGATGGACAGATGTCTTCTCCATCCCCGCTCTTTGATTCAGTATAATACAAAAATACATACGCCTTATCATGCTCCTTTGAGACTGCGACTCCGAGTAGACCACGTTCCCACTTATTGGCTACACTAACATCCAGTAACGGCTTAGGCAAGAGTGTGTAATTCACAATTCTTAATACTTTTCCATCATTCTTAGCTAGGATTACAATGTCTTTGTCTCCCAGGAACGCCATACTAGTTACCGGAGATAGCTGATTAGGTTCTCTTGAAGCCGACGTATCGTTTTTTTGATAGACAATCTGCACTTTCAGCCTAGAATCAGTAGTAGTTGGTACCTTACATTGATATTTGATGCATACTCTACTGCTAGAGACCGTATTCACATTCACATTTAGAAATATTGCGGTCAACAATATACTGAGTATTAATCCAAAGTGCCAATTAAAAGACAAAATCCCCCCTCCAATCCCATTTCATATTACGTTAGCCTTTTTATGTCTCTCACAAAGTTCTCTAATTATTTTGAAATAATATGCTTTGTAGTCTGAATCTGATATTGAATGGTGACTGTTGATTATCTGGCACTTAGATTCCGTGTATACTTTTCCAATTAAATGTGCTTCTTACAACAACAATTATGAGATCTAATGATGCAATCAAATTTATCAGCGTTCAAGAATACTTTTCTACGATATTTGATTACTACATACATAATCACGACAACAAACAACAGTCATAAGTTGACCTGCTTATATTACGATGGCTTACAGGATTCACAAGCGGGGAACCGTAAGAACAGGATACTATTTTTAAGAAGGTAGGAACTGACATCGATTATCGTACGTACGTGGCAATGGATACTGGGTTATATGATTACCACACTGTGAAAAAGAGGTTATAGAAATAACAACTCTACTGAAGTACCATAAATAATTTCTTCCTAATAGTACTCTGACTATTATATAGTTGTACGTTAATGAATGCAAATATGCTAAAACTAGTACAAGTTACAAATAACGGTAGCCGGTATGCGTATTTCAGGTCAATCTGCACTTTTAGTGCTTAGCTTGTTAGTGGTTGCGTTAGCAAGCTCTGCATTGACTCGTTCTGTAAGTGCTTTAAGTACTCAAAATAATGTTGCCGAGACAGCTGCTTCAACTAAAAATGTGACTCAAAACTTGGACAGTGCTGGCTCAAATGTGAGCGAATCACAATTAACTAATTCGGATCCATTCAAAGAGATGGGTTCAATTCAGAAAATGAATCTTTCAAATGCGTTAATATCGCAAGATAAACATTTGAGTGATAAGGACAAGAATCATTCCTCCTCATCTTCTCCACAAGCAAGTGATGCTTCATGTGCGAAAGATGGAAATAGAGATTGTATAGACAATCAAAAAACTTCAAAAAAGAACAATGATTCAAAAAATAAAGATTCTGGCAATAAAGAACAAAAACATAATATTAAGCCAGACGTTAATTCAATTAAGGACGAAATTAAGTCGGATATAAAGAATCGTTTTAAACTTCCAATTGATATACCATTCCCATAGATTCTAACCAACAGTAAATGACAGCATTTGTATTAAATCGCCTAAACCAGTAAGACAATGAGTGCGCTGCGCACTTTGATTCACATAAGTTCGGCTCTACATTTCAGTTAATATCAATCCTTCACTCAAGAGAGATTGCTATCAAATTAATTAGAAGAGTAAAAGCTATTTTTGATCCTAAGCTAGGAATATCATTTCAATGCAAAGAAACTGTAACAGAGTTGAATGGATGTACGATAGAGACATCTTCTAATCATTTAGATGCATATAGAGCGCTAGATAATCCCAAGTTTATTTTCATAAATGAGGCAGACTTCTTCGCATGGGCGAACAGGAAGATGTTAAACACGTATCTGAGCGCTATATTGCCAAATCAGATCCTTATATTGTGATGGTATCGACTCCTAATGCTCCTGGTGGTCTATTTGGATTGATAGAGCGAGAAACTGAAAACAGGTGTGTGTAGTTAAAGGAGACACAGTACATGGTATCAATTAGTCGAAATGTAATTTGTTTCCAAGCTGTGCAGAACAATCGATCAGATGGGCGCAATAGCAGGGCCAGTCGCAGCCTTTGCCCTTCTCCAAGTAACGGATATCAGAGGGATATTTGTTGTGTCCTTAATTCCTGGTGGTATCGCTGTCATCATTCTCATATTTTTTGTAAAAGAAATAGTGCCCAAAGCTCCAAGACAACAATCCTTCCAGCAAGTACATGTTCTTACTATGGCTACAGAGACAAGTTTCAAATCCGGTTCGACACAATTCAATTTTGTTAAGAATGATCTCCAAAAGGCGTCAAAGAATTCTAGCATAAAATGGATTATAGTTAACATGCACAAGCCACTTTATAGCTCACCAAATACTTGTTCAGCCTCCTCGTGTAAAGGAGTCAAATCTTTGAGAGATACGTATCATCCACTTTTTGACAAATATGGAGTAGATCTCGTGCTCGAAGGGCACGTGCACGACTACCAAAGATCTTTTCCAATCAAGTATAATCCATCCAATCCATCTAAACCCACTATAACTAATTCCAAGAAAAATGATTACAATAATCCCACAGGAGAAATCTATGCGCTCGTCGGAACAGGCGGCATAAATCTTCACGGTTTTTCGGGAAAATCATCATTCATATCAAGTCAACAGGATTCCAAATTTGGAGTCCTTGTCATAAAGATAACTAGTGGCGGCAGTAAACTTGAAGGAAAATACTATACAAATAGTGGCTCAATAAAAGATCAATTTAGTATTACAAAATCGAATACTGGTAGTATCGGTAATCCGTTTGCGCCAGGGACATCATCATCAATAAAAGATCCGTTCTCCCCGAGCTAGTTACCATTCAAATCGCCATATATTTGATGATTAGGTGAGTTCGCGAGTTATTAATTAGTGTAATTTACATCAACCAAGAATAGGCATCCCTAGGCTTATCAATCAATCAATTCCATGGTTAAGAGACTGGA
>JBBRRH010000161.1:0-4510 GCA_038201105.1 Nitrososphaera sp.
CGCTAATACTACCAATAGCCTTGACGCTAATACTACCAATAGCCTTGACGCTAATACTACCAATAGCCTTGACGCTAATACTACCAATAGCCTTGACGCTAATACTACCAATAGCCTTGGAGCTAATACTGCTAATTTCGTGGCTTCAGATAGGATCCAGGAAGCAAATAGTACAAAGAGTTTAACCTCTAGTACTCGAGCTGTGATAGAAACCGGGGCAGATTCGAGTGTGCTAAGTATGGTGGAAGGCTCGGCAGCGGACAAGTTACATAACGCCAATAACAATAAGTTTACTGCAACGACTGGAAGAAATATTACAAAAGATGCAAACGATGCATCTGATGCAGACTCGATCAATCACCAACCTACTGCAGGTGATTATACTGTGACGATCGATGGCAATGAGAAAGCTGATATTGTCTTGAAAGGTTCCGACAAAGATAACGACCCAATAACATTTAGTTTAGTATCCGATCCAATAAGAGGGACTCTAGCTGGATTTGACAAGGACAAGGGTACCGTGACTTATATACCAAATCGTATCTCTCCTGGGTCTGACAGCTTTACATTTAAGGTCATTGATGGCCACAATGCAGAAAGCAATATTGGCCGCGTAACTGTAATGGCAAATAAAAAAGAGAGTACTTTGCCAATAGTTTCTGATGTAACGGTGGCTACAACTAGCAACGAACCTGTCTCCATTAGCCTAAGGGCGACTATCCCACACAATACTCAATCGGTCAAATTCGCCATACTCTCTGTTCCTTCCCACGGGACTTTGAGCCAGCTTTCTAGCGTCGATGATACTTCTGCTAAAGTGACTTATACCCCGCACAAAGGATATTCAGGAAATGATGTTTTCAAATTCAAAGCTGAAAATCCAATGGCAGACAGCAAGGAATCTAAAGTTTCGATAACAATTATTGCCTCTCCTCCGGGCCCAAACACTTCTCCAGTAGCTAGAAGTCAAAATGTTGAAACTGATCAGAACAAGAGGGTGCGAATTGTGCTGGAGGGTACGGATATAGATGACGACAAGTTGAACTATTGGATACTCACAGGGCCTTTACACGGGAAGCTTATTTCTTTTGATTCATCGATTGGTAAACTTAACTATAAACCTGATACCGAGTTTTTGGGAGAGGATAGCTTCACATTTAAGGTTACAGATAAAAAAGAAGTGGATAGTAACATTGCTAAAGTTTTGATAAAGGTAATAAGTTCTAAGTTGCATGAGGACGTTAAGGGCGATCTCAGTTCTCCATTACGCGAAAAGACCATACACACAGCCGAAAATCCCATTGCGCAAACATCGCCTTTAGTTAATCATGAGCCAACAGCGAGTGCTGGACGAGATCGTACTGTGGATGAGAAGACAAATGAAGTTGTTTTGAAAGGCACAGGCAAGGATCCTGATGGTGACATATTAGCTTACACTTGGGGACAGACTGCCGGTCGGCATGTTGATTTAAAAAATGCAAATACAGTCACGTCAACATTCAACGCACCCGATGAAGACGAAGACGAAGTATTAAATTTCGTGTTGTTAGTTAGTGATGGAAAAGGCGGACAAGATTCAGATATTGTGCAGATTACCATAAAAGATAAAGACGTAGTAAATGATCGATTTATTCCAACTAAGGAACTTATTCAAGATAGGATTCAATTCCAAACAAATGTAAACGAAACATCCCAGTAGTAGTTGAATAAATTACTATTTTACTCTAAATGCTGATAATCGAATCCGGTCAATTTAGGTATAGTGTAAATTCGACATATGCTTCCAGTGAGTCTAAATGCCATAAAGTTATTGCTAATAGATAATCAGGTGGATATTCAAAACCTAAACAGTGATTACTTGACCTTTGTTAACAATTACTATCGGCCCTAAACTGTGGTGTTTAGGGTAAGAAGTGGATGTTGAGCAGGCTTACGGTCAAATGTGACCCCTTTCAAATACAATACCTGTTCAACTCCTCCCATGTGACCATACATAACAAAACCGAACGGATGAGTAACATCCTCTAAATTAGTTTCATTAATGTTAATTTCGTATCTCTTCCAGGTTTTGTCTAGAGTCACATTCTTAGTGACAATCGTGAATTGCTGATATGGGAAAGTGTCACCATAACTTGAAGTGGTATCACTTGTAGTCCTTCCTATTGCTATAAAGCTTACAACTTCTCCACCATGCTGTCCCTTTGCAAAGAATACTATCCTTTGATAACCTTTTAGATCTAACTTGTCATAGCTGTATGCGATACCAGCTTTATTGTCTCCACTCGGTGTATACTCGACTTTATTACAATGATCGCAACTCTTCGATACGTCCATAAAATCTTTATCAATTTTTAGCCTTGCATAGAATTTTGCCTCTCCACCTCTCACAATAGCCGATGTGTGCTGTAAATTGATTGTCCCGTCAAATTGAGTGTGCAATATGTGCGCAGAATTAAATGTTGAAAAGTCTGGGACAAACGCAAAAGCTAATATAATACATGAGGCCGCAGATGTAACAATAGCAACGATGAGAATCTGGTTCATGAATAACAAACATCGGGGACTTGACATTTAAGAAATACGTTGGGAATATGCGAAACTATGCCTATCCCAAGCAATTTTTCATTTTTTTTACTTTCATCTCAGTGAAAATATTGGCAATGTATTAGAATCTACACAATAAGAAAGTCGGAAGGAGCGCCTATTTCAGTTAATATGCTTTGGTCCACATGTCGATTTATTATGAGATTTCAGGCATGCATCAAGGTACTAATGCTTTACATCTGTTTGGCGAAGATGAAAATTATCAAAGCTGATTTCTGCATCTTCACTATACATGGCTATGCGTCCTGATCTTAGCGTCTTGCTAGCATTGTGATCTTCAAAATCGATCACTATGTTACCATCAACAGATACAATTAAGGACTTCCATTTTGCTTCTATAGCCCATCGTGACCATTCGCTAATTTTTAATGTGGGAAAAGGTGCTGTGTACAGCGCTATTTGTCCGTCTTTCGGATCAGTACAATTGTCACAATCTTTCTTGCCTAATTCAATACCATTTGGTTTAAGGAGGAACCAATAATAATGATACATGTCCGTATATCTAAAGAAAATCCACGCAACTTCCCACATATTTGGGGGATCATTTTGGCGAAGTTGCTTGTCGGTCCTGACATCCATACTCATCTTGAAGTCAGAAAAACTGCCTGTGGTTTGGACTAGACTAGCATGTGTTTCATTTATCGAAGTGGATACTTTTGGAGAGATTTGAAATATTTTGCCTTCCGGGGTGCTGATCATCTTTGCTGACCCGTATCCTGTATAAATCACGGACCATGTCTTGTTCGTTCTCGAATATTCCTCGAAATCATCCAGCAGTGGCATGTCGGCAGGGGGCGGAAGTCTTTTTCCTGGTACTGAAAGATATGTATAAATGGCAAGTTCTGTGATGCCATACACTTTATTATCTGTGATACCGTCAAACGTAATCCGTAGATACCTTGTGGAGACATCTTGTACATCATATCTTTGTGAAATTCCACCCGGATTAAGTCCCCCGCCAATAAGAACTTTGAACATACCTTTAAAATCTTGGGGAATAGATATTGAAAACGCATGTTGTATCTTGTCGTTGTTGTACCCGCTAACATTTAATGAACAAATACTTTCCCTTCTTGAAAGATCAATTTCTAGTGACGAACTATTATCTATGGAGTTTGCCTTAATAATTTCACTATTATTGCCATTTCCCTGCGTTCGCTGCCCTTGATTAGTAAAATTCGGAATAGTAATTTTCCTTTCAAGAGAGCACATCTCATTAGTGACAGCTTTCACAGGGGGGAACCCATTTTGTATTGACGCAGACAGAAAGGAGCAAACGATCAACATTGTGGCGAACCTTGAAAGCAATTCAGATATAAACGAAGACACACTAAATAAAAATTATCTCAAAGTCTAAAGGGTTATTCACAATCAAACAGAGGCATATTCAGTTATGACTATTCTCCGAACAAACCCAACCATAGTACTTCTGTTCCTTGTCTCAAGACGATGTGGAGTGAATTGAAGCGAATGAGTAGAGTATCTTTTAATCAATTATTGTCGTTACTACTGGTGCTCTAGTGCATTTACCCATGGTCGTCCCTGGGTACATTCGATAAAAATGATCATCGTGTGAGCCGACCACGATACCAGCAAAACAGCCACTAGTATAAACCACATTCCAATTGCTATATGTGACTGATTTGTTTTCAAACACATCTCCCGCCAAATCAAATTAGGGTGGAAGATTCTGGACAAATGAGTTTTAAAAAATTGATCGGCGTAGAAGTCACCACGGCAGCTGTTTCAGTCTAGCGGCTTTATCACTACGTGATCTTTATATTGTCAAAAGAAACATCGGCGTCCTCTGTATACATCCCGAGTAAGCCCTGAGCCATTTTCGATGGGTCATAAACATGTGGATCGTCCATGTCTACTACCGTATTGCCGTTGACTTTTATTGTAA
>JBBRRH010000162.1:0-4384 GCA_038201105.1 Nitrososphaera sp.
CTTCTGATGTTTTCTTAATGAATCTACCGTATGCGACATGTACTATATTTTCAGGAATATAGGTATAAAAACCTTTAAGAAAGTTATTCTAGACAATTTTTCCCGAAAAATGACATTTTAAATGGTTGGTGGACTAAATAGGGGTCTTTCTTGGTTTATTAAACTGAATTCCAATGATTCTTGTCGGGCGGTCCAACGTGTTTTTTCGTCCTCTTCCTCTGCAAAGAACCCAAACACACGTTAGCTTTTTCTCCCGATTGAGGTCATTTGAGGACGTTGTTTGACTAATTTAGTGGTGAACGCATCTTTAGGGACTTATCAATCTTTTTCCAATTGAATTTGCGCCTGATAAATAGACTCCACATACCAATATGATTTTGTCATCGTACGCGTGCTAGTTTGCTATTGCTTGCTCAAGCTTAATTATGATATTTGTGACACAATTTTGCATCCACAAAATGCCTTTAATTCATCCAAAATTTGTCTATCATTACCAAGTCCATATGATAATCTATCTGTAAATTGTCGTTTTTCTAACAGGTGCCTGGACTAATGTTGAAGTCTGTCCTTTAATCAAAATCTTATCGTTAATAATATTACCGTTCAATTTAATGTCAATAATAGTGTCACCTACATTAGATACCCTGAGGCTCTCTTTGATCTTTAGATCCTCAATTGCATTCTGTGCAGTCGATGTACTATTGTATTTGTCAGATGTGACCAGAAATATGCCACCAAGCAGGACTTTTGGTATTCTGACTTGTAAGGGTGAGGATGGTACTGCTGCTTCAATATTTCCATCAGTAGTAATACTACTACTATTTTTATTTGTAAAGTTTAGAGACATGACTTTATTTGTAAGATTTAGAGATAAATCATTAATCTTTATGTTCTTGGCAGCTACATCAACAAAATATATTAGAGGCGTGTTTGTGTTCCTGTCAATTGAAACTAGCTTGTAAATGTTCTCGCCTCCAACATAGAGATCTCCATTTGGTGCTTTGGCTATTGAAATAATATGACCTCTAACTTCAGGCAAGCGAATCCCAACTTCCTCAACTATGCTTCCTGATTTATTGATGGAAAGAGAGTAGATACTTCTTTCGCCATAGGACACGACAAGGAACTTATTTTTGAGGGCGGGAAACTTGTTTCCATCGTAATATACGGCCTGAGTTGGGGTGATAGGATTGTAATAAGTTCTAGCTGGTTTTATTGTCGAGCTATTATCAGTTTGAGAAGATCGTACTAATGAAGAGGGTGGCGTTGGTTGTACTGCTGGAAATCCGTAATTTCCACCTTTCGTCAAAACGTTTATCTCGTCATGATACCGAGCATCATTCTCTGCGATTATAGCTGTCCCTGTTTTCTTGTCAATTGCGATACCAAAAATATTTCTGTGATCCAGAGTGTAAACTGGTGAATTTGGAAAGGGGTTATCTTCAGGAATAGTTCCGTCCCTGTTAATCCGCAGAACCTTGCCAGTAAGATTTGTATTCAGTCTGCTGTCTTTATCGTTAACAGTATAGTCTGTCCCAACGTAAAGTTTATCGTCGGCTCCAAATGCAAGTGCTCCTGCATAATAACGCCCATTTCCTGCAGGTATTTTGTCGACTAGAATTTTTCCATCAGTTGCTCTGTTCTCTAATTCAGTAAATCTTTCAACACGGTTAAAAATATTACCCGTATCATTATCCCTTGCTGTGGTATAAGCATAAACATAGTGATTTGTTGGAAAGTCAGGATCAAGCGTAATTCCGAGTATCGCATGATGTGTGTTCGAGATTGAAGAAGGGAGACTAACAAAGGGCTCATCAAATACAGTACCATCTTGCTTCATAATTCTTATCTCTCCTGAGTCCCTAACTGAAAAAAACAGTCTTCCGTCAGGCGAGAACACCATGCTCACTGTGGGTAGAACAATCTTACCTTCATGCTGATTTCCTGAGGAGTCTTGCGTTCTCCCATCGAAGGGCAAGTAGGCAATTAGCCCTTTATCGTTTGAGGGAGAGCGGGATGATTGCAAGTACTTACTATAGTCTGAAAGATTTTGAAGTTCGTCTTCCGATATTGCTCTATTGTATAGCCGTATCTCGTCTATTGCCCCATTCCAAGACCTGCCGTAATCATAGGAATTAAGACCAACATTTAATGGGGTGTTTGGATCAGCGCTATAATTTCCTACAAATGCCTTACTGTTAACTAGAAACCCATTGAGATAGATTTTCACTACTTTTCCATCAAACGTGCCTGCGACGTTTTGAAATACATCCGGATCAATGGCAGATGAAACACTGAATTGTTTACCTTCTGAATTTGTTATAGAGAATTGTATGTAACTTTGGGAATTCCTCGAGTATAGTTCAAAATACCATCCTGCCGTTCTTGCGAAGTTAGTGTGCGAGATTACTGATGAATTGCCCAGATATTGAGGATCTTGTTTCATCCAAAACGAAACTGAGAAAATAGAAGGGTTAATGCCCTGCTGGTTGGGCATGGAAAAGTACTCCAGCTTAGAACCATGAATCGCCAGAGCATTGCCAAAGACACCTTCTGCGGGCTCGAATTTTGATTGGTTGATCGTATGGTTGGGCTGAACGTGACCGACTGAGGTAAAGCTTTTAAATTTATTTGACATTGGGTCGCAGCGTACTGCAGGACCGAACTTCGTACATCCATAAACAAGTTGAGATTGGCTTGGAGCGGCATTTGCTGCGTGATTATTTGCCGAAATTATGATGGAGATAATTGTAATTGCCACTGCTATTGCAAGCAAAGATAGCAAGGAAAAATCGGATGATAATTTTGGTTTTTTCCACAAACAGAACAAATAGGTTAGATTACTTAAATAAATAAATATACTGTATTTTGACATACTTGAAAAAGGACGTGCGAGAGATCCGATCCATATACCGCGGCCCAGAGCTCTCGCATAAATGACGGGCAGATCGGTGCCTTTCTTTTGGCGTCAAATCATATCCTATCTCATTGATATGGCAGAATTGAAATGTGCGACAGTCTTTGCAAACATGCCCAGATATTCCTTCGATTTTCCTTTTTGCTCACGATCACGTAATATTCTATCATGTGGTTGATTGGCTGACTCGGGTGACTCGCTGATTTCGGATCACTCTGTTACCAATGGTTCCATCTTAGCGGTGATTTAAATTTGATATTTTGCTAAAACCATACTCGAGTGTAAAAGATCTTCCAGACGCCAGGTATTATGAGTGAGCTCAGAATATCCCATACTTGAGATAAAAATAACATTAGCTCCATTTAAAAAAAGACCTTTTTAAACGCAAAAACGAAAATTATGTATTGACACCTATCAGGAATTTCATTTATGGAGTTCAACTCACTTGAAGCCGCAGTAGACAATCATGTGAAATTAAGGTCCATGACAGGACAAACCTCGAGTAAAAAGTAAAGTTGTCTAAACTCTCCGCGGCGTTCTACTCCAAGGTATACAAACTTACAAATGACAACCACAGTTACAGGCACCGTCATTAGCCGGATCGTATGTAATCGAATTATGATGGCAATCCTCGCAAACCAAAAAATTTTCCTTAGTTTTTCCCCCGCTTGAATTCTCTTCTTCATCATTAAGTATCCTGCGTTTACGTTTTTTTACTTGTGACAGGAGTTAATTGTATATTAGGACCAATCCATTATATCTTAGCCTCTGTAGATTATAAGGATTGCAAAATTGTAAAGTTTAGGCAATATAGTTTATTATTGTATGGATCGAGAACACGTGTTTTATTATGAATCGATAGATATTCGATCTCCTTTAAGGGAATATCTTGATCTACTCAATGATCCTACCACGCTCATCCAATTCAGGTTATTAAACCAGTCACGTACAACTATAGAATTGGAAATATCTGCTAAATCACAGATTGCTGCTAGCTAAAAAAAGAAAAGAAAAGATTTTTGTACGACTCAATCTAATTGTTGTTGTCGTTACCAGTTGACTTTTATATCATCGGAGGCAAGGCCTGGGTAGAATAAAGCACCGTTAGATGCTTTTCACATATGTTGACTCATGTATTTTCACATATGTTGCTGTTGTTCTCACATATGTTACAAAATATCATGAATTATTTATTTTTCATTTTGTTGTTCAAGTGGCTGATTTTCGGGTAGTAGATTTGAACGTGCTAGAAATCTTCGCTTGTGTCGACCGGCATCAGCTACCATCAAATTCCATGTAAACTGTACACATATGGAACTGCACAAGAGAAAATAATTTTTGCAATAGTAGGTGGAATTATTTTATTTACGTATGGCGTAATCCCAACTCTACAACCATCAAACTTTGGTAGAATCTATGCTGCCTATGGTGGGTTCTTTATTATTTCTTCAATATTGTGGGGAATGC
>JBBRRH010000163.1:0-4189 GCA_038201105.1 Nitrososphaera sp.
AATTTTACATTATTTTTTAAAAAAACATGTTATTACTAGGTAATCTATTTTAGCATACATTAATTAGAAGTTACTAATTATTAATTTTTCACCATGTGGGTTGATAAGCATATAAATAATAGCAAGTTTTAGTAGTAGTAATATATTTGATTTAATTTACGAGTAGTTGAAAATGTGCTTATTATTAGTTATTATTATTACAATTATTTTTCATTTATATATAGCTTAACATTTAATAATGAATTGATAAAACGATGATAAATGAGTTCATTTGATTCATTGTTTTTTACCTTTATAATATTCATATACTCTAGCTTGTATTATTTATTATCATAATTATTAGTTACTACTAATAATAAATCTTTGTAAATCAGAACAAAAAAAAAGCTATCAACAATAGCGGAATTCACTTATTTCCCGCAAAGCCCCACTTTCACAACCTCTGTGAGTAGGGTTTAGCCGACCTGGGTCGGATAGGGTCCGCACAATCCGACCCAGGTCGGAGGTCGCCGACCGAGGTCAGATAGGGAATGGAAAAGGTCAGATAGAACTAAAAAAACTGACAAAAGCATTACATCCTCATAATTGAACCCGAACCTTTACCACTTGAGGCGGGCGCTTTAACCCAATCGAAGTAGAGAGCGATCAAAGCCTCCCGTCTTTCGACTTACTGCAAGCGGTAATTTTGATAATTATATACTTTGACAAACAATAATCATGTCACCTTATATGAAAAGATAAACGATAAAAATAGATGGTTGTTTTGTACATTCATTATTCTATTATTGTTTCATTATTATTACAATATGATAATATGATGTATCATCTATTAATATGCAGAAATTACTCTGAAAATGCTTGTTTCATCAAGTTAATAAATACTAGAAACCAATAAATTAAACTACCTAATTTTTCTCCATTTTGAATCACTAAAACGTGTAAAATTCCAAAAACAGTTTAGTAAAAAACCCTAGTTAGTTTTATAGGTACTCTACATTATTTTTGGGTACGATGCACTCATGGGTATCCATGCAATCTTCGCAATAGCACAGTTTCCCACCACAGACTTCGAAGCATGGCCCAGACCAGTAATTCTGGCATCCTAAACGTTGACAGATGCAGTTCAGCTCCTTGTCGCTTTCAGGGATGATGACGGCTGTCTCTCGGGCACTATCAGCGTCTTCTGACGTACTTAAAATCTCAACAACAGCTTGGTATATTGCGGGTTCCGTTACTTCTAAATTTCCATTTTTAATAATCGAGCGAATACTTACCTCCAACATTTCGGGATTTTCCATCATGGAGTCTAATTCAGCCTCTAACGCATCAAGATCTGCAACATTATCCTCCCCAACAACTGTATCTATATTCTGTACCACAAAAGGATCTATAGGATGATTGGCTTCAAATTGAGCCAGTACAAAGTCATCTTTAAGCTTAGGACGTCGTTGAGCACTGCTGTACTTCATTCTTAAGTATGCATAGATCACGCAGAGCACTATGGTTTTCTTAGCAGCTAATCTATTTCTGATCTTACTATGAATGAGAGTGAATTTGCTCCAAATACGTTCAGAACTGGCAGAGTTACAAATGATTGATAATAGTTTAGAAGCAACTTCAGATATTTCTTTATAATAAAAATTCCCAGTGCCAGTCCACCAACGTACAGGGTCAGCAACCAGCTTTGGAGTGAATCTCTTCGAAGCCTTAGAGTCTCGTTTGAGAAATTCACCGAATGCATTTATGACAGAGTCTTGGTGTTCTTCAGGTGTATTGTCTATAAGAAATTGACGAGCGTCTTTCTTCTGTTCATGCGTTAAATCAGCCCCTCGATACCTAGGATCAAGCAAGTTTGCCAATCCAACAACGTCAGAATATAAGAATAGTTTCCTAGACCTATAAAACGTCACAGCGGCAGGAAATGCCGTAGCAAATCGAGTAGTAAGGAGATATTTTTCATAGAGGACCAACTGGTGCCAACCAAAAGCGATGGTAGCGTAGTCCCCTTCCAATATAGCGATAAGCACACACAATGGTATTAGCGCGTCGCAGATAATTTTTGCAACGTTGAAGAACTCGACATCTTGTAGTACTGAAAGAAGCTTCTTCTGATTCTTACTCTTAAACAATTTTTTGATGTGAGGATCTTCAATCCAAATAGCAAAGGCAGGTTTAGCGTAGAGAACGAGGTACAGACACAAAACTATTGAGCCCCATCTTGTTAAACCTGCAAGCTGTAGCTGTCGAGGAGCAATGCCTACAGTCTTCATTGCATCAAGAAGCGCCTGTCTACCATAGCAATGAGCTCGCACAAATGTAGTAATCTGCATGGCAAGAAAATACATCTGAGGAAGACTGTAGCTCCCGACGGTGATAGCAGCCCACTTGTCAGAGATTTTCTTAATTTTGCCAGATGTAGCAATATTCTCGTTCGTTTCTGTTTCTTCTTCTTCTTCCTCTGCAAGGATGTCGTCCTCAGGGGCATCAGCGCTCAGCTGTATGGTCCAATCATTATCGCCTCCCAGAGTGACAATACTATCGTTGCCAACTACATCTTCATCGAAAATGCTATCTTCCATCTTGTCATGACACTTAGCAAAGATGTCGTTAAAAAATAAATTCATGGCGTGGCAGAAGCAACCAATAAAATAGACACCACCACATTTATCACCAGCTAATTTCCAGGCCTTTTTCATGACTGCTGCGTTGTCTGTGACTACAGCAGCAACTTTACATGTGCCATCCTCACGAACAGGGATCTCTTCGATAGCTTTCACGATGTCATTTGCGATCACTTTACTGTCTTTTACCTTCTCCGTGTTGTATTTCGCCTTGAAGAATACTGGCGCAGGGCAATGTGCGATGAAGTTGGTTATGCTCTGATTTCTCAAGTTGGTCCAGGAGTCAGTAACGATAGTTACCCACTCAGCATCCTAAATATATTTAAAATTAATACAGATAAAATTTGTCTATTACAGTTAAAGTAATAGAAGTATAATATAATTATATTATAGCATACAATTATACACACGTAAGTTTTCTCACTTCTAATTCCTCAATAATGCCTTTAGTAACCGATTTAAATAAATCAGGAAGTATTCGCTTATTCAAACAACTTAGAGTTGGGATTTTGAAAGAAGAAGTGTACTTTTCAAGAAAACTTCTCAGTGAAGGATTATCCGCCATATGTAAAGGCATATTGGTACTTAACAGCATGATTGCAAAATCTTGCTCATATTGTGTCTGCGCAGTTATCTGTGCATCAAAGGCTGCAGTGATCGTCTGATTTTGTAATTTCTTCGGTTTTGGCGTGAAGAACGATTGAACACTTGCACTAGAAGAAACTTCCTTAGTAGAATTTGTTGGAGTAGTTAAAATCTGCACTTCATCATCACTACTATCTGCCTTTCTCTTCTTATTATAAGTAGTATAAGCAGATGGCTTAGATCTCTGATTATTATTAGGCTTAACGTAGTCTGTAACATAATGTCCATCAAATAATAAAGATAAGTTATATATATATATATATGTGACTACTTACTTTTATCCCAAAAAGATTTATATTTTTCCCGCTCTGTTTCATCGCAACTTGAGATTATTTCAACTCTTTCCTTTGGTGTCATAGTGTCACACAGTTTTATGTGACGATATCCTTCTTTAGGATGATCAAGAACGTGAATATTGCATTTATTGCACATTCTACGTTTGTCATATTTTCCTATTGTGATTTCTGGCTCAGTTAAGCTGGGAGTGTCGTCTGGATTTTCCTTTTTTTGCCAACAAACTTTAAAATGTTTCCAAATACTTGCACTCTTCTTCAACGACATAATAATTAACAATTGAAAATAATATGTGAATAAATTATTTCTAAAGAGCAAATGCTTAAATGCTTTATTAGAGAAGCGACAAGTAATCAAACTATCAATATATCAATATGAATGGATGAAAGGATGACTACCCAAATAAAACGGCTATCCGACCTATCCGACCTCCATAAACCGGAATCCGACTCTAGACCCTTTTTGAGGTCGGATAGGTCAAGGTCGGAGGTCGCCGACCCAGGTCGGCTAAACCCTACTCACTATTAGTACAATAGTGCAGTATCTAAACCTACCTATTCACTCACTATTAGTACAATAGTGCAGAGTCTAGTTCTACTTATTGTAACATATAAGACAAACCATTCACC
>JBBRRH010000164.1:0-4030 GCA_038201105.1 Nitrososphaera sp.
CTCCACCGCACATAATCAATGTCTCTTTAATGTGACCGAGAATAGTAACATATATCGATTCAAATGTCTTAGCTTGAGGACAGAGTACTAGGACATATCTTAATTTAAAATCATAGTTCATCGACAATCGAAGCGTATCGGTATATTCTCCTATGACATTTTGTGGACGATTTAGATGAATTAATATAATATTTGGAATTATTCGCGATATATGTATATGAGTTTTCTAGATAGTCCCCTTATTACCTGGTTTTTTTAACCCGATCAATTTATTAGCCATCATTTTTGGTAAGTATCTCATGACAATAGAAAATAAGGCAAAAGTTGTTCTCGGCATGGCTTGTGTTGCATCCTTGATTTTTGTTGTAATTGCAACTACTAGTGCTCATGCATTTGCGGGAAAAGGTGAGTACCAAAAGGACCATATTAATTGGAAGAAATTTAAAAATTCGAACGAGTACAAAAATGCGAGTAACAAGGAACAAAAATGTCTAGATAAAGCTCATAGATTGGGCAATAATCTAGCAGGCTATGAAGTCAGAGATTGTCTACATTAGACATTCGAATCCATCCATTTTTCTTTCGAAACAGGCCTCTAAAACCATGACACGTAATGTTTCCTTAACTTTGTTAATCTAGTTTAAAATATTTATAATTGTAATCGAATCTGCTGTAACTGATAACTGATAACTGATAACTGATAACTGATAACTGATAACTGATAACTGATAACTGATAACTGATAACTGATAACTGATAACTGATAACACAAAAGAAGTTGAAAAACACTTTAACTAAGACTAATTGTATAATTCTGTTTATTGTACATCGAACCTGATGAAGTTGTCGTGTTGTTAGAGCTTGTCATATTTCCTGCCATCGTGGAGTTTGTCACGTTTGTACCACTGGTCATATTACTTTTCTTCAGTATTGAGTCATCGATATCATAAATTCGTTGAGCCAGGAATAATGATGCGATCTTATGACATAATCTGACATCCTAAGATCATATTTAGTGACATCGAGAATCGATTCATATTAAATATATCTTGGTAGCTGACACTAGAATCAATAACAAAATAAATATCGCAAACAACTATACCCGCGGTGAGCGTTTTATTCAGCAATTAACCTCAACATCCTTTCAGGCGATATGTGTATTTAGGTGTGAAAAAAACTTTCTTATATTTATTGCTTGTCCCCGGACTTATTGTTACACCGACGCAATAGCAATCTTCGATGGATGGTGCTGCTCTCTTTTTGTGATCAATTACACTCCGCTCTTTAACGGATTGTCGTATTTATCGGTCTTTCTTTATTATGAAATGATCCTTAGCTGTTCCTTGTCTATTATCATAAAAGGTACCTACCATTTTTGTTCCGTTATCAATTATGTAAACATCGAGAAAACCAAACCTGTCAAATTGTTTAATAGTGTATGGTGCTTGTCTTGTGAAATTATACTGCTCTGCTCCGGCTGTTCCTACGGTCGCGAATATAGCGCCATTTGGATCGTCGTATGAGTCCACATGTGTATCTGCTATTGTAGGCGTCGTTGAATTTGTTGCATTAAATATGAGGGGATATGATCGTTGGTAATTGTGGTTATGACCCTGTAGAACGAGATCAACACCATACATGTCAAAAAGCGGATGATAAGAATCTCGAAGAGATCCCTGTGATGGATGAACTGTCGGAGAAGTATACATCGGTCTGTATAGGTAGACTACTATCCAATTAATTGATTTATTCTCAGAGGCAGCATACAAATCATTACTTACAAACTCCTTTTGCCTTGAATCATCTCGCAGCACTTTAAATTGTAAAGATTTATTATTAAATGGTATTATAGATGACAATGCAAGAAAGTGCACATTCCCGTAATTGAATGAGTAAAACGGATCGCTAAGATTGAATCTATTTACGTAATTTTGTAAACGGCTGTAGTTATTCTCATCAAAATCATGTTCTCCGATAACAATCTTGGTTTTATTTATCAACGGAGACATCATTTTAAGCCAACATCCTCCATTCTTCTCATAAGAAAAGTCACCCAATGCTAATACCAAGGAGGGACTTTTATTTTGCATGCTGTTTACGGTGCGCCATTTCATTGCAACCCCAATCTCCTGCTGCAGCAAAGTTGAAATCATTGACAGTTAATGGAGATTGATTGTATGTCGAATTCGCAATGTTGTTGTAACCATGAGTAACATCCAGACCTTCTGCTAAATTAATTATGGTGTAGAGTCCATATTCACTTAAGAGGATACATGTAAATACGCCCAACATGTTTTTGCTCAATACGGTGGGTTTCATCAAATAACGATAACGATAAAACAAAAGCTAGATCTGCCCCAAGACAATATTTGTTTGCGAATGAACGTGATACAGACGAAATGATGCTTATGAACCTGAATTTCATTTCGTAATGTGTACACTCCACTTTTCCAATAAATAAACAATGTGATATAGTTATCTAATGTTATTCTGCTATTCTACTCTTTCCAAAGTTAAGAATAATGACTATTTTTCATAATTATTACCATATTTTATCCACTCGTCGCGGCTAAGGAATATTCTGTATCTTTTATGTCTCCCATCTTCAAGCATGCCGTATCTTTTGATCTCAATGACAAATCGAAAATGAATAATGAACCACTAAATGAAAAATATATCAATTGAGACGTGTCAAGCAGTATGTCTACCTAAACAATATGAAAAACCACATACTTTATTGGTATGTATACACTTGTACCACATCGTTTATCTATCGGTGTGAATCAAAATTGTCGAACAAAATGAAAGTGACTATTCTGCTTCTTATATTGTCTTTATCACTGGCATCTGTATTATTGTTAGGTAATCTTAATGGGATCATTTATGCTAAGGCAAATTCCACTCTCAATGAAAATTCGAAAACCGAAATGACTACAATGTCAAATATGTCTGCTACTCAGGCCGATGGAACAACTAGAGTGTCGTCATCTGACTCGATCCCTAGTGCACAGTCTGTTTTTGAAACAGGTACAATGACTTTACCTTCCTCAGTTAAAGGCGTCATAATTTTTATTCCAGACGAAGCACATCATCCTCCCGCGGATGAAAAGACAATAAGTCCACAGAACCCTAATTATCTTCCAACAACTCTTGAAATTCCAGAGGGTACTGAAGTAGCCTTTGTTCATGATGACCCGAATCATATACATGTGGGAATAATCAACGACAAGGATGGAAATACAGTATGGACCACGACCTCGGTAAAGTTTCCCGGTGGTTCGGATGCAAAATCACTCGGTTCGTCTGGATCGCCTTATAATATTTCAGACAAACAATATAGCCCTCCTATGGAAGGTAAAATTATCGTTACTCCAGAAAAATCAACCGGCACTCTCACTGTAGGCGGATTCTTCTGTCCAACAGATCAATTATCAGACTGCAAATCACAATTTTCTAATGCAGGATTCCAAATCCTTTCGGAGCATAATTTTGTGACCAAGTCGGTTCAAAAAGATATTACTGGGCCTAATACAATATTGATTTATTCTACTGCACTTCCAATAAAAGATGCTATAAACATTTTAGGCCCAATAATCAAATCTTTGCCATATAAGTAGCATGGCATCCAACACAGATGCCGTAATAAAAATATCAAACTTTTGAATCAGGAACAGGATCAGTAACAACAATATCATTTTAACTGTATTATAGAGACAGTTCTGTTAACCTGTCAGTCCATTTGCTCCACAGTGAAGGATAGTGATTCTTCATGATGGCTACTAGGTGTTTACATCCTTCCCCGTTACTCCCGCCAACTATTTAATAACGCCTATACATTCCGTCTCTAATGACCCCGATAATATTCATATCAATCAAACGCTGCGTATGTCAGTTGATAGATGCTCTAGATATCCCTACCTTTTCTGATATCTCATATTGAGTTGGCGTCTTTAGTTCTATAATGCATAAAAGTATCTCCCTTATTCTTTCCTGACATAATACTTTCAAGATGTCTTTATCTGTCTCCTTA
>JBBRRH010000165.1:0-3841 GCA_038201105.1 Nitrososphaera sp.
CAAATCCTGGTAAGGTTGGATCATTGTATTTATTAATACTCCCTGAGGATGGCGAGGTGGAGATTTTCGAACTAGATTGTGCAGTTCCTACTGGTTTACTAGGATCAAATCCTGGTAAGGTTGGATCATTGTATTTATTAATACTCCCTGAGGATGGCGAGGTGGAGATTTTTGAACTAGATTGTGCAGTTCCTACTGGTTTACTAGGATCGTATCCTGGTAAGGTTGGATCGTTGTATTTGTTAGAGGACCCAGAATCACTCATATGATAATATTCATAACATCATATTTCAATTTATGGATTTCGCTTTTTATTAGTAGGGAGATTACCTACATCGAAACACAACTCCTCCAATGAATGTATATCGAGGTTCTCAATTGATCCTCCGACTTGGAGCCATTTAGACATTCCAGACCTTAGAACGAGGTAATCTGTTATTCATTGTCTTGAGCATTATCATCTTCTGGTCTTGATGAGATTAACCATGTATCATCTGAGAAACCAATTAAACAATCAGCGAGCATCAGTCAGTTTGTATTAGTACATTCTTTAAACTGCCATCAAGATAGCGTTTCAGTTGGTCAAATGAGTTCAGGATTCGCCGCTGCGTATCCTTTCAATTTCTCGCAATTTAAGTCCAAGGCTCTAATATCGTTCTATCTCCCTTCGATAGAGCTTATCTATTACTTTAGACGGGATCTCAGTCTGCAATAGTTGTGGTATTTGGGATAAGATATATTATCCACCGAAATAATGTGAGCCCATAAAGAGGAATATTCACAACTACCAAAATGTTTTATAAACATGAAATAGTACATCTGAAATTTTTCGTACTGATAGATAAGTTCTCCCTGTATAAACATGTTGCTTCTTTATATTATTTTAGTAGTTGATCTATGGAAGCCAACGGATAGCTTCCATCTTCATTAAATTCTATTTGATCCAAGTTCAGCAACACGTCTCTCTTATTCCTAATGACTGACCATCCTTTAGTTCCCATCATATCGAAATATTTTCTTGTTGATTGGAGATCAGCTTGTCCTAAATTGTTAGATGGATCATTATATAGAGAACAATAAGTGAGACATGCTCCAAGCAATGGTGTAAGCATTCTGGTAATTTGGCCCTTTTGGCTCATACCAAATATAGTAAAAAGCATCTCGTTGTTACTAAACTTCTCTGTCACAGACAGGATATTACGGATATCTTTATTTGTTACTGGCGTAAATACCATTTTCGCTACATTTGCACCTGTTTCATTTATATCAGAATAAATCTTCAATATCTCATTTGGCGTTGGAGTATGCCTAAAATCATGATACGAACATATTATACCGACATCATTGATCCGTGCTTTTTGAACAATATTATCCCGTTTTTCCTTGTCTATTGCTAGTTCTATATCTACAAATGAAGGTTTAGATTCGATAGCTTTCTCTAGAAGCTTAAGCCTAACATCTTCCCCGCCAGAAAACATGCCCCCGTCTTCTCTATTTCTATTTGTTACTATTAACGGTAATTCAGATTCGTTTATAACATTATTCAGAATTTCTGAGGATATGTTGTTGAAATAGTCAATTCTAAATTCGGCGATATCAGATCCCATATTTTTTGCTGACAGTAGTGAATTTAGGTATGATTCGGAATTGTCAGCAGCTATCGGAGTGCATATTAGAGGCTTCTCCTTCATAACACTCAGAATATCCTTAGATGATAACATATTCCGCTCCTTTGGGCATGTAGTTATAACAACCAGCTGGCGAAGTATATATCCTGTTCGCCATCAACTCTCATTCTCATGTTCATCTTAAGGTAAGCAGGCATTTAACCATTATAAATTTAGATATAAAGCTTTCAATGGATCGTCAGGAGCTAAATTGTAAAAGTGCAGGTTGGATTTTCATTCTGTCAGATTCCCGCTAAAATGTGGCCCCATAAATAATTTGTTAGTGAAAATGTGGCCCCGTCTTAATGTCATGATTGTGGAGGACAAAGCCAAAATAAGAAACTCCTTGCGTGATGCGATAAGAGACATTGCAACATTGTTCGCTATATGTTGAATCTTTTCATAAGTTATATTGCCCCTTTTAATAGAGTCAAAAATAGTTTTCAGAGTTGAAACTTGTAATGTTAATTCTTGATATCGGCTATTTTTTATTGCTAATTCTGTGTTTAGATTCTGAATTTGGTTGCTTAATTGATCTCTCTGTTGAGATAAAGATTCGACTAACTTCTGAAGATTTACGACCTGATTGGTAAGGTTAATGTGAGTTTGGGAAAGATCATTTATCTTATAGAACAGGTTCCTAACTTCGAGTACCTGATCTTTGGTAAGGCCTTGAGCCTTCATATCACGGAAAAGGGCAAGGAAATCACTAAGTGCTGTGCCTATCTCTGAATATATTTTAGCCAAGCCCTCTATATCAAGTAGCCGCAAATACTGATGCCAATATTTTCCAGCTTCTTCGCCTTCTATGCCGAGTTCTATTGCTACATCCAAGGCACTTTTTCCATCCTTGTATAGTTTAAAAGCCTGCGAGGCTACTGACTTCTGTCTGGGCTTACGAGATTCTTGGCGTCTCTTGTTTATTTCTACGATTTTTGAAATAGATCTGTGCATTTGTTTCGCTATTTGGTTAAAAGGAACTCGCGCATCCAGCATTTTTATGATTTCGTTCTCTTCTTCCTCATCTGTCATGGTACTAAATTCTTCATTCGTCTTACGAGCAGGGATAGTCGAGTTAAGACGCCGGGGTTTTTCTCGCATACATCCCAATTGTTTCATTGAAGTTATTATATCCTCGTGATAAATCCAAAAATAAGTCTATTTCCGCTGTATTACGCCTTATTACTGTTGATTATCGTTATTACTCTGATTATCATTATAATAGTCTCGGAATAAGATACACTAGCTTCCTATCATCCTATAAGATGATTGATGCATCCCGTTCAATATAGGTAGGAAAGGGAATGAAGGCTGAATGCATTCAGAGCAATTGCAAAATAATGGTTTTGCAAAAGTTTCCTCGAATCCAAACAATAAATTTCGGGGAATCTAACTTGAGCGGGATAGTAATATTCAGATAATAATTTCAAAATTCTGGACTAGATACAATCTATATTCATCATGTGCTAGGCCTAAACTTACGTGAGTATGATGGTTCTCCAAAATATTATCGCGGTGTCCCCAATTGGCATCGTACATCATGCTATATTCGTCCTCTTTCAACCATTTTAGAGGTTCAAACTTGCAAATGAATTTACCCGACTGACATCCTTTTATTTCATCAAAACTGTAATAGGCAATATTCTGACCAACGTACCCTGTGCCTCCGTAAGCTGAATATCTCATGTATGGCTTCATACCATCAGATGTCCAATGGGTTTGTGTATGATGTTTTAATCATACCGATCTTTGAGATCTACAAAAAAGAATCAGAATTGACGATGCAAAAGGAGAATAAGTTCAGGACTAATTATATCGTTCCATTTACTAATATGGGGAATGGTGATGATAATAGGTGGGGCCGGCTATCGGACTATAGCTGTCTATTATTAATAATGCTAGTTTTGAGATAATCTTATTATCTCAGGTCACCGAGTTTGCTGGCCTATCCGACAACATTCAAGATTAATGATCTTTGAATTATGATAAAGGCAACATTGCGGAAATTTTAACCATGGTTGATAGACCTTCTAACCAAACCAGATTTCAAGAGGCTATACCGTGGTATGCCGCCGGATAGTTGGTCATCGGCGGGATTCATCATGGTCCACATCGTTTTAACATAATAGGATGAGGTCTATATCATATTTCGGTATCAATGACTTACATAAAGA
>JBBRRH010000166.1:0-3800 GCA_038201105.1 Nitrososphaera sp.
CTCTCCTGTTTTGATATTCCTGTAAGGTAAAGTAAGATCGGTTAAGAGCAAGAATTAAAGGCCATATTACATTCTCCCAAACTATTCTACGTTTTTCGGTGGAATCTGCGTGTTTGCCCTTTCTTCCAAGTTTGGATACTATGAGCTGTGTCAATTTATGTATATACCATATGAAGAGGAGACTAATGAATTATATTATTAGATGATTAATCTTAAATTCTAGTCAAAAACAAATTATGGTGTAAATATTTTGTAATATTATGTAAATTTTGAGGATTCGGTGGAATGAGGGGCAGAATGGACCCTAAAAATAACCCAGAATGAATTACGGTAGAATATTGATGCAAGCAAAATGGTTAGTAGGGCTTGACTTGGCTGCAAGAGGTCAAAATAAATAAAAATAAAATTCGACTCTAGTTTATTTCTGACTATCAGATTCCAAATTATTCACTTTTCTATAGGGTTATTTATCATGTTCCCCCATTCTGTCCACGAACCATCATAGTTCTTGACATTTGGATAGCCCAATAAATATTTCAGAACAAACCAGCTGTGAGATGACCTTTCCCCAATTCTGCAATAGCATATAACTTCGTTAGCAGCAGATACGCCCTTAGATTGGTATAGCTTTTGCAGCTCTTCTGCTGTTTTAAAAGTTCCATCTTCGTTTACTGCCTGCGCCCAGGGTATATTTGCTGCTCCTGGAATATGTCCACCTCTTTGTGCATGTTCAGTTGGATATTCCGGTGGAGCTAATATTTCACCAGTGAATTCTTTTGGGCTTCTGACATCTACTAGAACCTTGCTACCTAATGTATTCCTGACATAATTCAGGAAGACGCGTATGTTCGCATCCGGATCAGATGATTTGAAATTTCCTTTTGGATATGTTGGCAGATCTTTTGTAATAGGTCTGTCTTCTTCAAGCCATTTTTTCCTGCCGCCATTCATTAATCTGATGTCCTTATATCCATAATATTTGAAAACCCAGAACGCAAATGCCGCAAACCAGTTGTTAAAATCACCATATAAAACAAATATTGTATCATTGTTGACCCCTATTCTTTGCAACAAGTCTTCACAGGCTTGCTTGCTCAATATATTTCTGGTAAGAGGATGATTGATGTCAGCTTTCCAATCAAGCAAGACGGAACCTGGTATATGTCCTAAAACATAGTTAGCTGTTGGATCATAATCAACCTCTGCAATACGGACACTAGTGTCGTTTATGTGGTCTTCAACCCATTTAGTATCAACTAAAACTTCCGGATGTGCATATTCCATAATTATTTCAAGTTAATATTAGTGCCCAAGGTTATTATTATTTTCTGAAACTTGAGTTATGAACTGACATCCAGATAATTCAAGGTCTAATTTGTTGCATTGCTTAAGAAGGATTCAATCATTTTAATTTATTCATTACAGAATCCACCTTGTCTTCCAAAGTATCCGATTTGTCCAATCTCTCATCAATATGTATCATGGATACTATCCGCTTGGCACCTAGGGATTTTACAGCTTCATGAGCAGCCTCAATAGCATTTAAGACCAAAAGTACTGTAAATAACCTTAAAGCCAAGAGTCCTGAGCGCGTTCTCGCTCTGGGTGATTATTCTTATCAGCCAACTGCTAAATGTTGGCTCGATACGATAAAGGATATAAAGAATAGGCTGTTTGGGTTAAAGTAATACCTATTCCTGTCACAAGTGAAAGCACCAAGGTACTGAAAAGAATGATCATTACTTCGTTATCTTTCATTAGAACAGCTGGAATGGTACTTCAAGAATGTAAAGTTATTGAAAGCGAATGTCTGAAAGTAGGGCTTATCACTGACTATAGAAGTTGAGAGAAAAGAAAACTACCCTATATTAATGGCTTGAGATACCAAGCAAATCTTAATACTCACAGACGCGTATTGATGAATATGTCGGAACAAACATACGACGTAGATAGTGAATCTATGGTATGCACTGACTGCGATGCCACATTCCACACTGAAATAGATTACACCCAACATCGTCATATACACCATAAAAGCGGTTTAACTTAGAAAATTATGGATTATCCGCCACATTTGGCTATGACTAGAATAGATTCCGTAGAATCTTCGGGGTATATTTTTGGTTCATCACGAGAGAAGAAAATTGCCTTATATCAACGGGCTGTCTTAAGACATTTGTACTATGAGATCATGTCCTCTTTGATATTGCGAATCAAACTCTCCATTTCATAATTATCGTTTAATTCGTTTATTTGATTTGGCTCCAGTCCTAAGGATTCTAACTCTGATATCTGGGAGCGTCGACTCCAGGTCATTTTATGAACTCGTATATGTGATCAGTGAATTTCTGTATTCCATACTATTGCAGAATCTTCTTGCAAAATTTGAACTTTGAGTCCATTGTTGCAGCTTGGACATGGTAGTTCCTTGGGCATCCACTTCATAAAGTCATATTTGAACCAGTGCAAGAGAGGCTGCGATGACTCTTTTTCTAACCTTGGCCTTGATGCTACTAATACTTTATCCGGTAATAATTGTTTGACCGAGTCAAGAATTGTTTTGTCATTATATTGTTCTGATATTCTTTTGTATAACCTAAACGAACTAGCATACGATGAGAGCTGGTCTAGGTTATTAAGAGACAATATTTTTACAGCTAATAGTAGAGCTCGCCAAAATTAACTGTTTCTTCATGCCGGTCCATTCAGATCTCCTCTCTTAGGAACCCTTAACTTGGCTTGACGACGGCTACTATTCTATTGCATTCACATTGTTTCAGCTTCTTTGTATAATTAGTCCTTTGAGATTAATTAGTTAACCAATACGATCTAATTTCTAGGAGTTACAACATATTAGATAGACATGAACGAGTCAATCATGAAGATAAAAGCTCTTCTGGACAGTAATTGTACAATTGAAAAAGTATATCCACAAGTAATTGCATCAGACGCTGAAACAAATATCGTAACAGTTGAACTTAGATGGCCGGCCATAGTCGGGTCATTGGCCTTATTAGGAATTTATGTTACTTCCAGAACAGTCGGTATTTCTGGTCTAGGTATAGAACCGGCAGGATTGTTGGATGTTATTGTAGGAATGCTCCAAGGTGGGGGTAATTGTTGGCTCATTATATATTCTCTTTACCAAATTATATGCCATCCAGGAATGACTATTGGTTACTAAAAATAAAACTAATTGGAACAAGGTTGCAGTTTCATTAATCTTCTTTCTGATTGCAGGCTTATGTGAGATAGGTGGTGGTTATCTGGTATGGCTCTGGCTCCGAGATGGTATGAGCTGGATGCTTGGTGTCCTAGGCGGTTTTGTCCTTTTTGCCTATGGGATTGTTCCTACTTTTCAACCATCTCATTTCCATAGAATTTACGCTGCTTATGGCGGGATCTTTATAGTCATGGCACTGTTATGGGGTTGGATTTTTCAAGGCATAATGCCAGATATGTTTGATATGATTGGTGCTAGTATTGCGATTCTTGGAATTGTGATAATTTTCTACATGCCAAGAAAAGGCGAAGTTATATGGAAGTAATATCAATGAGTGATAGTCCTGTTACTCTATCTACGTTAGCACTATTCTTCTTAGCAGCTCTCGCTGAAATCGGTGGAGGATATTTAGTATGGCTATGGATAAAGCAAAAAAAGAAAATAATTTTTGCAATAGTAGGTGGAATTATTTTATTTACGTATGGCGTAATCCCAACTCTACAACCATCAAACTTTGGTAGAATCTATGCTGCCTATGGTGGGTTCTTTATTATTTCTTCAATATTGTGGGGAATGC
>JBBRRH010000167.1:0-3748 GCA_038201105.1 Nitrososphaera sp.
CTCCCCACGGTCTGTTAAACAGTCCGTTAGCCTCGCCTTTTGATCCCCAACTAGTTATAAATTTGCCCGAGCTATCAAACTTACTTATCCGATTGTTACCATAATCAATTACGTAAACATAACCATTGGAATCAACATTGAGGCTAAATATCTGGCTCTTGGCAATAGTAAGTGCCAATTACAGTTCTGTTTTTGGTCAAGTAGGCAAGTACGAAGACGTCAAAATATTGGACCCAAAATTAAAATTTGATGTAGTGGCAACAGGTTTCAAATTCCCTACAGGGATGGCTTTTTTAGGAAATAATGATTTGCTCCTAATAGAGAAAAACACTGGCAATGTAATTCGAGTCCAGAACGGAACTGAATCAAAACCCCTGCTCACTCTTAATATAGCAAATCAAAGTGAAAGAGGATTACTTGGGCTCGCAGTGACAGATGAAGGCTCGAAACCACGTTATGTTTTTTTGTATTACACAGAAGTTGACAAGACCAATCCCCGTAATGCATTGGGTAATCGCGTTTACAGGTACGAATTGGTTGAAAATGAGCTAGTTAATCGCAAATTACTCTTGAATCTTCCTTCGTTCCCCGGCCTATCACATGACGGCGGTATCTTGAAAATTGGTCCAGATAAAAAGAGTCTATATCTAGTTATTGGTAACGTGAATTACGCTCAAAATGCCAGTTACATGACGAGAACTCAGAATATAAAAGATGGCCCACCCCCAGATGGCAGAGGTGGGATTCTAAGAATAACATTCGACGGAGGCATAGTAGGCGGCAAGGGAATATTGGGAGATTCTAAGTATCTTGACTTGTATTATGGATACGGCCTAAGGAATAGCTTTGGCATTGGTTTTGATCCTCTTACGGGCAATTTATGGGACACAGAAAATGGTCAAAAAACGGATGATGAGGTCAACCTCGTTAAACCTGGATTTAATAGTGGTTGGAGGGTTATTCAGGGGCCATCTACACTGAAATATTTGGATGAGAGTGAATTGGAAACATTTAACGGCAAAGGCGTATACAGGGATCCAGAATTTAATTGGGTGACCACCGTCGCTCCCACATCTGTGCTTTTCTTCAATTCGGATAAGTTGGGCAAAAATTATGAAAATGATCTATTCATAGGTAGTGTTCATAATGGAACAATATATCATTTTGATTTAACAAAAGATAGAACACACTTAGAGCTGAAAGGCGAGCTTATTGACAAAATAGCCAATACCGTGAAAGAGGTTGAAGATATAAGATTTGCGAAGGGAATGGGATTAATAACTGACCTTGAAAAAGGCCCTGATGGCTATCTGTATGTTTTGTATTTTCTCGATCACGACGGGACGATTTTTAGGATAAGATCCAATACTTAAAAATTGTTCAGCAACTAACATGGAACCTCGAAATGAACATCTAACGTCGTGACGTTTGACTCGCCTGATACAAAAATTGAACCGTTAAAAACGAAATACCAACCCACTGGTCATCGTAAAATTATAAGCGATAATGTGTTCCGGACATTCTGTAAATGTATTATATCAGTGACTTTGTTTTTAAGCTCTTCTTTACTGGCAGCTGACTAATTTCAATTTTATATTATAAGTATCACTAATCTCATAAAGAAATTCAACACCTTCTATTTCTTTTATTTGGTTTTCAACTGCTGAAACGAAAGAAAAGTTACAATTAATTAGAACAAGGGCAGATGTCACTGAACCCACATCAGCAGGTTGCGGAATATTCGATGTAATGTTTGATGTAATCATAACACATGGGTCTATTGACCTTAATGCCTTGTGGTACAAATATCTAAGTGATAAAATATGACTGGTTTCAAGCCGTCGGCCGCTTCTGGAATGAATCTAGTTTCTTTTATATTTCGATGCGGTTTCAGATCCTTTCATATTGGCATAGTTATTTTGATTCCGCTTTTTAGTATACTTCCACGTTAATAATGAATCTATTTATAACATCACTGCGGTCGTTTAATGCCAGTTCGCTATCTTTGTCGCTAGATATTAGTTGAAGCCGAATGGAAAGTAACCTAATCAACATTAAACTAAGTAGACTGTAGTGATTAAATAAGTCAATGGGTCCCACAACGCTGTTCTCGTTATGGTCTGTTATCTCGGCTACTGCTCCACACTTTAGGCTTATTTTCTGATCTTTCTGTATATCGTTACAAGTCGTCATTCCTGTCACATACGTAATAATCTATCCAACACTCACAAATAATACAAGTACTAACATGAATGTCATCGACGATGGTAAAAGCATCATTAACACACATGTTTCATCTGCTTCAACACGCTTTATCTGATTCCAAATTTTGACTCTGTCATATACATCTGGGATGTGCGAGATGAAAGTGCTGAGACTTGAGATAACATTTTAGTTCTTGGATTTTCTAGTCATAATTCTTTTTCTTGCTTTGACTGAACTCCATCCAATGGCTTACCATAGCATGTGAATACAGCGTTGAGCTTGGGGAGCGGGATTCGAACCCTTTTGTTTCACTTGGGGGATTCAACCCTTATAGCTATTATATTTTTTGGAATGGGACAGGAGTATTTTTATTAATTGAAGATTATGATATCGGACTATTAGATCTCGAAAGATTCTCTTGATAAATATAGAGATCCCATGATACCCCACTATTTAGGGCTAAACCTGCGTTATTCGCGAAAACCTCTTCTGATGTATCAGCTACTTCTATTGCTGATCTGCCCACAAAAAATGTTATTCGATATGTGGATTCTACAGCGAGGAATTGAAGGCTGCAGATTAAAGAAAAGTCGCTATCATGAAGCCCAGCACAAAGCCGTATACGACATGACCACCAAGGCTTACAAGAGCAGGGTAATGACCTAGAGGATGATTCCAAACTGCAAGACCTGTTATTGGTTTATGAATTGTAACAAGTGTAATAATCCACAGAAGCCCACCATAGGCTATACCTGATAAGGTAACAAACAACATAGAATGTGGATTTACCAAGTAAGTTACGACAAAAGGAAAGAGGAGGCCGCCAAGAGTACCATTTAAAAAATGAAGAAAAAATATTCCTCTGTATTGAACAACTCTGCGCGAGGTTCCGAAAAATCTGATGCTCAAAATTTGATTCTCATGCCATTCAAATACCCCCGTTAGACCCCATTTTCTCCAAAATGGAATTTCGTATAGCGTCATGATTGTAGTTGCAACCATGCTGCCAAAAATTCCTAACGTAAGTAAATTTAGCATTTGCATTTGGCGGTCATTAAAAACTAACTATGCAAGAAAATAACAAGAAGCGATATGGAAATGGGTGGTACCGTAGATGAACGCAGAGTAAGGGGGAGTATTCACCCAACATTCTGAGTAGTGAATCTGTAGTTATTTTAGCTCTTGGACAATAAATAGAGAGCAATTTTTATAGTTTGTTTTATAGTTTGTGAAATTAATGAATTAACTCACACTCTGGGTCTTGAAAGATCTTGAAGTCCTGTGATAACAACTACGGCTTATCCATCTTAATGACGGAAAGAGTGTAAGCTAACATCAAGTTACCACTAGCTCAAACCAGAGGTACTAGTTTAAATGTGAAAATCCGTCATAATTGACATGAGCCAACTACACCAACGATCTACTCGATTCGACCTACAAATGCGATTAGGTGAAAGTTATATAGAGGGCAAGGCGCTCTCGGAGGATGGTGAATACACCATCAATATTCAAGGAGGCAAGACTTGCCTGGTTCTACCAAGAG
>JBBRRH010000168.1:0-3730 GCA_038201105.1 Nitrososphaera sp.
ACAACCACCTAGTGAAAATGCTACGACTTCAGTAGAACAACCACCTAGTGAAAATGCTACGACTTCAGTAGAACAACCACCTAGTGAAAATGCTACCACTTCAGTAGAACAACCACCTAGTGAAAATGCTACCACTTCAGTAGAACAACCACCTAGTGAAAATGCTACCACTTCAGTAGAACAACTAAGCAACGATGAAGTAGTACCACCAGTCAATCAAGAGTCTGATCAACAACCTCCAGCGGCAAAAGACCAGGGAAATACCAAGATTGAAGAACCTCTTAACAACACAGAATTGACACTTTCAAACAATACCGAACAGGAACTCTTGAACAACACAGATTCGGGACCATCAAAAGACAGCCAAAAATGACCTCCAAACAGGCAAACTCCGCAAAGAGAGGAATCTTAAACAAACTTTAGAAAGTATTAACTTGCTTCAAGATAAAGCCCTTCACTATAGCCTTCCCTAATGATTACAAAGAGAGAACGATGTTATCTCTTATCCGTAATAATCAGAGTGACTAAATCCATATTTTCGTCACCGGTATTAGTTTTGTAATCGATTTGTTTTATTCTCATCCAATTATTGAGTCGTACTGATTTACTTTAGGAGATGGGCTATCATCTGTTATTATACTGCACAGAATAGTAAAACCCTTTAAACGAGTTAAGGGAGTGCCTGTAAGACGTGTGATATACAAACCATCAAAAATTGTCATAGGTTATGGCTCGGCCATTCTGGCAGCAGGCCTATTTGGTTCTGTTTCCACACTAGCAAAACCGGTACTCTCGACAGTCGATCCTATCGTCCTTTCGTCGTTAGTGTACTTGATTGCAGGATTCACTTTCACCCCGCTTGCGCAACAAACTGGGTTTAAGAAATTTACAAAAAAATATTACTTTCTCATATTGATAAGCGCAATTCTGGGCGCGACTATTGCCCCGGTAATGTTCTTTTTAGGACTTGAACAGACTACTGCTGCCGACACATCGCTTCTGGCCAATGGAGAAACGGTATTTTCGATCCTGTTTGCTCTCGTTATCTTCAAAGAGAGAATGAAACCCATCGGATATCTGGCAGTGGCCTTAATTCTATTTGGAGTATTCGTTATAACAACGAATCTTGAATTTACTGATTCAATACTTAGATTGGATTCAGGAAATCTTCTTGTGATAGGCTCGACAATACTTTGGGGACTGGATAACAATATTGGCAAAATAATCACTCGGAAAATAGATGTGTCTAGATTAATTCAATTAAGGGCGTTAATCGGTGGTTTCATCCTACTACTATCGATTCTTGTATTTGGTGTTCCGTTTAGTATTCAACCTACTCAAATAATTTCCATTATAATTCTAGGTGTTTTTGGATTTGCTATATCGCTCTATCTATATTTACACAGCCTAAAGAGAATTGGAGTTGTAAAGGCATCTTCCATTTTATCACTATCCGCAGTTTTTGGTTTGGCTTTGGCAGGAATATTTCTAAAGGAAGCAATAAGTGCCTTCCAGATAATCGCTATAGCAATAATGTTACTTGGAATACATATCATGTATACTAGAGAGAAGAAGATTGAAGTCCAGTACTGACGGTGTCTAGAATAGGGCTGATAATCCTATAACAAACAAACAATAGTCTCTGAATTTAATGGAGATGCCATTCCTTACAACATATTCGGAATTAAAATGGCTGTTATTGTCGACCACAGCCAGGACGGGTACGGCCATTCAGCCTTAACCAAAATAGCAGTAGGATAGCGCAGTCTTGAACTGTTCCTGACTAGTATAAAATCCTCTTTGTTCAAAACCAAGTATCATTTGTCTACAATCCGAGATTTCACCCATGCTTGGATCGCTCGTAACTACATAGCATGACATCGCAATTGGGCCCAACATCATTGCTACCAACACGATACCTAATAAAATGCAGCTAAGTCCCAGGATTATATAACAGTCATGGTTTGAAGATGTTTTTTCGCTTATCTCTGTCTTGGCTTTAGTTATTCCCTTAAGTGTACCAATAAATGGAATGCTGATAGTACTCATTCCGTTTTACCTCGCTTTTCTTTCATTCTTTTGACCATGAATTTATATCAATACCGTCTGACTTTAAGGTTCATAAGGGGATTAGCTAACAATTAGTAACAGATAGTAATTTATCATATTTCGAAATAAATGATATACGCTCTCAGATGAAAACTAAATCGTTTGATATAAAACAAAACTAATAATTAGTAATCATAAGCGGACTTTACAAAACTAAATCAATCCTCTTGTGCATAGATCATCGTATGAGTTCAGGGGAAAAAAATTATTATGAAATCACGGGAAAGAGGTATTTCGTATTATGTGAATCATGTTATTGGTGTGCTTCGGTATGGGGAACAGACAAAAGGACAATTAAATGTCCGGCATGCGACGACTGTGGACGAATTGAATCGATTATAATTTACAATGGACGATTTCACTAGATTTTTTAACTGTTTATCGTAGTATTTCGGGCGTACGCAGCTGCCAGGATCGCCACAGCTGGATTTGATTTCAATTCTTTTGCCTATTAAGGATCTCCGACAGAATACCATCTGCCTTCGACACAAAAAAAATTGCTGGTGCGACGGGGACCTAAGAAAATCTTTTACTTTAACGCTGGTCAAAACATGTGAATCTTTATCTTAATTTTTTCCGCATATAGAATGCCATAGTTTCCCTCTATAAGAAAATACTTTCTAAGACAGAAGGAATTAATTTATCTCAGTCGGCATAATGCCTTTTAGGAACAAGAAATCATGTATCATAATTTGAAAGTTAGACCGCAAGCCTTAATAGATTTAAGAATACGACGAGGGTATGATTGGTAGATTGATTCAACCAGAGATTTTGTTATCTTCTCGCTTTCTGAATTACAATAATAATAGTAATAGCATAAATTCAATAAATTCTTTTAGAACCGCGCACAACAACAAATCATCGATTGCAAACAAATCATCAATGACTTACATACCTCACTCTAAATCGCTTCAGATTCATATGGGCTCACTTGGATCGACCATAGTCAATTTAATCAATATATCTAGCTCTTTTAGCCAGTGAGATAAATAACAAAACAATTGAAAACAGTCACCAACGTCATTTATCTGCTATTAGTAATAATATCTCTAATCTGCTCTATGATATTTGCATCCTACACCTCTGTAGATGCGAAAGAACGCGGCGGAAAAAATAATCAGGAACAACAAAATTCAATTCAAATATGTTGTGCATGGGGAGAACAGTTAGCAGACGGTAAACTAACATACACGATAACCGGTGGGAATTCTGACATTAAGCAGGCCGTCAGAACTGCGATTGGACAGTGGGATTTAAAAATAGCCGGTTTGACACTCCAAGAAGTAAAGGACGACAGTTCCTCGGCAGATATCTATGTTAACTTTAAGAAGGACGGAAGTTCCCTTGCCGGTGCAAAGGCTAAACATGGTCTTTTGACTGCTGGGCTTACCACTTTTACTTTAAACTGGCGCGGGCTGATAGAAGAGACCCATGTGACAATCGCCAAGGGTGTCTCAGATCAAGAATTTTCCTCTGATCAGATAAAATTAGTTGCAAAGCATGAGATGGGACATGCACTTGGATTGGGACATTCTAACTTTGGAGCAAGCATTATGTCAGCTACGATAAGCAATAGGCAATCTGGAGTGATCTCTGATTGTGAGATAAACGCTGTGTTAAG
>JBBRRH010000169.1:0-3706 GCA_038201105.1 Nitrososphaera sp.
GAACAGTTGTTTTGTATTCAGCTAACTTAAGTGCCATGTTCTAACACAATTCTCTCTTTTGACGTACCATCTAATATAGCACTTACGGCATAATAAACTTCACTAGTTGACATTGGTCTACCATTAAATTTCACTATTCTAGTCTTGTCGTAAATGGAGATGGAAATATTTCCATGCAATATATTCATTGCAATGAGAGCAAGTTGCTGTGTGTTCCAATAGTGCTCCACATGCCATGCAGGATTTATTATTAAACGTAGATCTCATTAATCCCTTATGATTCACGAGAGTTATTGTCCCCAAAGTCCTCTTCCGGAACAGTTATAGTTATAAACAGAACTATTGACGAAAGGAAATCGGAGGAATAAACAGACATACCGAATTTGAATAGTATCAAGGGGACGATCACACGCTAAAAGTATTTCTACTTCCAGAGGGAGGAATAATTATTTTAATATAATATCCCAATTGGTTACGCGGCTAATGAAACGACATGACTCGTATAATGTTCAATTACCCAAAAATAAAGAATCAGAGATAACATTTCATCTAACAGTGCATGTGACAAGAAATTAAAATCTGAAGAAAAAAATAATGCGCCTGTTTGAGGTCAGAATGACTTTAGCATGTGACAAAAAATGATGGTCACATACATACAGGAGTTCCCATCCTTAAAGCAACAATTATTCAAATAGATAATATCGTATACGTATCGGAATAACTATTCCAATTGAAAATAGTAGTTGTGTGGGGGTCAAATGCTTCAAGCATGTGACTGTCACATGCTGAAACAAAAACCATCCCAGAGAGACACAAATTTTCTATTTGCGTATAGAGATAGAGGAATGTCCATGAATAGGGTTCTACTAAATATTATCATGTGTCTGGGGTCAAAATCATTTTGACATGTGACATTATCTTGTCACGATCCCAAAGGTAAGGTCGCACATGACATGGTCTATGAGAGGTACCATTGAAACCGTGAGCATGAGCGTACGTACGGAAAGCTAGAATGCTAAGTAATTCATTTTTGAACGTATCTCACATATTGTTAAATCATGATTGTCACAAGCTGTAATAATATCAGTACCAGAGACATGCAAAATCTACTTCATAATTATTGGGCGAAAAGCTCAAGATAGAGGCTGCCATCGCAGCTGGATTAAGCTGAAGAGGTAGCATTTCCTATAAGTTCGCATTTTTTCAGATATGGCCAATCTTTGCACAGCCAATTCAGTCCTTTGTCCGAATACACTCCTCTGGCCAGGGCAGGGTCTTTCTTATTGATTGCTGCTTGAAGTAATTTGATTTCCCTCTTTAGTTTGCTTAACTGTTTTTTTCTCTCATCGGGCGTCATAGATACCTCAAAGCTCACGAACGGATTGTTTCCGAATTGAAGCAAGCATTGGTAAATTACTTGACCAACGGGCACATCTAACATTGCCATATAATACATCAGTTGTTCTACATGGAACTTTTTGGTTCGTTAATATTCGCAGCTCTTAGAGACTTAAATTCCAGAGGTTCATTCCTTTTCTTGTCATAGATGTCAATACTACCCTGAATACCCTCGTATTCTACATATTTTTCCACTTCGAACCTTATCCGATTACTCATGAACAGTTTTTGAATTGCCTCGTGTGTTGATTTTCCGGAAGAGTACATATTGACTTCTCTATCTGTAGGTGGCGTTGGATTGATCTGCCTAAAGACTCGTTGTCTAGGACACATAACTATATCAGTTACATGCCACCCCTCTCTTGGTTTAGAGTACCATTCTTTGAGTACGGCTCGCAGTAATGACAAATAGTCTCCATTGGCGTCTAATTTCAGACGCCAATTCATCTGAGATTCCTCCATTTAGCAAGATAGGAATTATTTGACGATTGTTGTCCTTCTAGGGAACAATTTTTTGATTCTATTTTGTCTTTACTCAGTCTATGATAATGTTTTTCCATTTCAGAGGAACTCTTTTTGCCGCTTGACTGGAATTCATGTTGTTCTGATAATATGTTCTGAATCTTCATAGAGAATTCCGTATATTGGCGTTCTGATTGGTTGTACCAGTCTTTCATTTCCTGCCACATTTTCTGGTGATCTTTTTCCTCCTTATCTTGCAACTGACTTATTTTTGACTGGATTCTGGCTACCTGTTCTAACCTTGAGATAAACTCTTGACTTCTGATGTACTGATACAACAGCGCCTCCTTGGAATCGCGTTCCTTATCGCTCTTTGAGATGAGCGACAACTCAACAATTGCATTTCTTAGATATTTCGCGAATGAAACAATTATTGATGGGTGGACCAGATAGATGCCATCTCTGTCGCCTAGCAGTCCGCTTTTTACATCTCTTTTTGGCAGCTTACTTGATACGATTACTACATATCTTGTTGCATGAATCTCTTGATACTTTTTTGCCTTGATTATGTCGCTGGTAGTTATGGACTCTGCCTGCTTATTGTCATATACAATAGGTACGTCTATTATTCCCGTTTTAGTCCTGATGCGTTGTCACCTGTAGATTTTCCCCTAGTTTGTCTTCTAAATTGATCCTCCGGAAAAGCTTCAGTTAGTTTTGCGTATAGATCTAATTCTCCTTTAATTAATACGATAATTTGATACTAACTATACAATTTGCGTAGTATTAATAGAACTTATCTTTACCCCAAAGATATCCACGATCTATTTCACAGATTATAGTCAAACCAAGATCCCCGTCGTAAGTGCAACTTGGCGATAAAGGTTATAATGTTACCCAGCTTGCTGTAATGATAAACGTAACTTTGTTAATCAACCTTTTATATTCCGATTCTAGGTCGTAAGGTTGACATAAAAAAATGAAGTGTACAAACTGAAGTATAATTTGAGCTATCTTTCTACTACAGAAAGAACAAGCGAGAACCAAATTGTAAGATATCGATGTACTTTTTGTGGTTTGGAGTTTAAAGAATATAGACCAAACCATCAAATTACTCGTTGATTCGACCAAGTTGTACCGCTATCTTGGTTTTAGTTAGTCTGGAGCTATAAAAGTACCAATTCAGTCCTTCGCATGCGCTGAAAGAGTTACTAAACGAATAAGAATAATAATAGTTTAACATGATCAATTCTTCGATTAGATATAGTATTTACACGCAAAAACCTAACAGTACCGAAAAAAACATTTGTACTAGTTGCAGTTATTGCAGTTTCGTTAGCGGCCTACTTCTTTCTTTCACTATACTTTTTCCCCCTGGTTTATAATTCACGTCCAACTTTGTCAAAATCTATACCCTTAATAAGTAACGTCACTTTATCTGAAACAGAGATCAATATAGGAAGACAATTTGAAATATCTGTTATTGGCACTAATAAGGGCGATCCTGCAGACATCCAAATCATCTCTATATCGTTTCCTAACTTGACTAGTATAAAAAATGATAATGTGAAAATAATAGATAATAATTTTACCCAGACGCCTTTGCGCATAGCTCAAGGAGATAATATAGGCTCAAGCTACAAGGGACTAGCCGGGATTACTGTTGCAAAATATCCTTCTATGGAATTCTACAGCAGGCCATGGAACTCTGATGTTGCTTATCACGCACAATTGCACATAAGGCCGCCATCTATTGGAATTTTTGTTATTCTCGTTAAAATGGTGGCATTACCACATACTGCTGATTCCTCACACTATCCTCAGGTGGGTCTTAAGGATTACCAGC
>JBBRRH010000170.1:0-3601 GCA_038201105.1 Nitrososphaera sp.
AAGATGACTGCTGTTATAGATCTTACATACAAAAATAGAAGACAGTATTTTTTCTGGATCAGCAATTCCATAAGCTTCAGCAATTTGATGGATTCGTTCAGGTCTGAATGTATTTTCAGTATCAATAAAAATTACATTGCCGCCTAAACCTCCCTTTTCTTTTGACATATTCGCGGTAACAGATAACGTATGACAAAGCTGGCTTTTACCAGATCCGAACTCACCTGCAAATTCTGTCAGGGCTTGAGTTTCTATACCTCCACTCAACAATCCATCAAGGCTCTTTGATCCAGTAGTACAACGCATAATCTGATTTCGTCTTGTCATGATGTCAGCAGCGGTGCAGAATTCCTTACTCAGTAATCCAATGTTAGACAGTGCTTTTCTTGCTTCGACTATGAGTATAGACATCGATTCAACTTTATCACCTGTATCTTCAGCCAGGTCTTTTGGTATCGATGTTGCTAATTCTAATACAGATTCAATGCCTATTCGTTTTAACTTCGTAATTTCTAAGGGTTTAATATTAGGTAAATCTTCGAGATGGAGGTCTGTAATAGCTTGGGATGGCATAGAATTATTGACAACACGTAAGGTACTTTTGGATAAATATAATGTTGAGAGCTCCTTATAGGGAGTGGGAGTACCTTACGAAGTCAATCATACGAGTCCGTAGTATATGATGTCCTTAACAGGTGATTATGACAATAAATGACATTTCAAGGTAATTAAGCTATTATTAGCAAATCCTTAGTACGATGTAAAAGCACCGTTTTACAATAAATTGCTCCGCTAAATCTATTAATGTTTTCAATTGTTACCTTCCATTAGTGTGATTTCTTACTTTCTTGCAGCGGGTGCGTCTGAACCGTTTGGGTATCCTGTAACAAAAAGTTTTCAAGAAATTCTAGCTAGTGAGTCGGTAGGTAAATTTGAGGTCAAGCCGGATTCACTTATCAGTGAAGAGAGAATACTGCTAACGATTCTGAAACACAAGACTTACCCCGATATAGAGTATATTTTCGAGTTTCAAAAAGAGTTGTCGAGAATGATTCAGCATTGCCCTGTGTTGGTTGATTTTCTCAAGTCATATGCACTAGGAGGAAGTATCAAAGGTGTGCCAACTACAGCCTATGAGCTAGGCGTTGAAATTAAAAATTACTTAGAATATAATGATACATTAAGTGATTTCCTTACAACTAAAATTTATGAATATTACTCTTGGCGAGAACAAAACATTGAAAAGATAAATAAAATATACTCCAAGCTACTGTATCTTAATAACCAAGAATTAACAAATATCTTCACCACCAATTATGATGGTATTATCGAAAGCTATTGTAAAGAATCTGAAAGACGATACAATTTAGTTGATGGATTTGAATACGATTCTTTTTCAGGATTAAAGAAATGGAATAGTTCAACCTTCAGTCAAGTAAATGACACAACTAGCCTATACTTGTTTAAACTACACGGTTCATTAAACTGGAAGCGACATCGAAAACATGGTATTGTCAAATTAGAAGATATTGAAAAACCGATGAAAAACGACGGTCAATATTTAACGGACATACTGATCAAGCCGAGTCGCTCACCTAAAGAAGAAGAAAGACACGAGCCATTTAGAACATTAATAAGTGAATTCAAGGAAAGGATAGAAAAAAGCAACATTTGCATGGTGATTGGTTACTCGTTTAGAGATGAAGGCATAAACGAAATATTTGATGGATTTATGAAGCGAGGCGGTAGGCTGATCATTATTTCTCCTGACGCAACTAAAGAATTTACAGAATATTTTATTAACAGATATCATCCTGACGAACAAACCTATACTTTGCTTAATGTTAAGGTGACCGTAGAAGGGATCGATGATCTGATAGACAAGATTAAGATGCATCTATGACTATTCTTGTTACTTGCAAAATGTGGATGATAGAGTGTTTGATAGGTATTACACTAGTTCTACTCCCATTTATCGAATCGGGATCTTCCACAGGGATTGAGACTACTTCAATAGTCTCTACACCTGGCGCAAATGTCTCATCACAAGCACCAACTGCTTCAATAGTCTCTACACCTCCTGCAAATATTTGGACTGATCCGACAGTTATCACTGCCATTGCTTCTGCTGTATCGGGAGTCGCAGCTTCAACAGCTTCAATTTTACTCTATTTTACTTATAGAAAACAGAACAAGTTATTTAGCTATCAGATAAAGGAGCTAGATCAAAAGTTTTATTCCCAGAGACTTGAACATTACCGAACAATAAGAACAGGTATTCAAAATATCATCGCTGTGATCAGTCCTACAATCAATGCACCCACACAGAATAATTTTGTTAATTGGAGAGTTAATGATTGGTCATTATTACACATAAGCTGGAGAGCTAGTACAACAATCAACGCAGATCAATACAGTGAGGTAAAAAAGCATATCGTAAAAAAAATTCCAGACCTAGATAGCAAATTTGAAAAAATTGAAAAGGAAACCAAGGACTATCAAATATCACTAGATAAATTAAAATCTGAGCTTACTCGGAAGGTTCGAAACAAGTTTTCTGGGATAAAACTCTATGAAAGCGAAAATCGACCTGCGATAATGAAAGAGCTTGAAGTATATTGGTTCGATGACATACTTACAAAAAATGTTAACTCAGATGATATTGAACCCATCGAAAGACGATATCGTATTAAATTTGAAGAGGGAATTTGGTTCGGCGGTAATCTAATGTGTTCCCCTCCAGTAAACAAGGATAATTTCATTCAATCGTGTAATGAATTGATAAAAGACAAATCCATAATTGCCGAAATACAAAGAGTATTAGATATGAGAAAGAAGATCGTTGATGAGCTCACAGAAGTTAATAAAACATTATGTGAAATAACAAGTAATATTTACAGAGGTAAGTATCATGAGCATCTTGATTGTTGTTGATTGTTGCGATTAAGTATTGGCAATGAGATAGGTTTAGTAACATCGTTACACAAAATTAAGGATGTATTCATAATTTTTACTTCATGGTTCACAGATAACCAGATAGAGTTGCCTGCGATGTCTAGAATGGAAATTCGTACTAAACAGATATTTGACGAAATAAAATTAAATCTATCAATTTATAATAACGGTAGACTGAGAAAAGTTTTCATGACGGAAGCAGAGATGCGAATTGACTAATGTTTGTGAGCTAGCCAGATATAATAAATAGTAAGATTCTCCATTTATTGTGATTGCCGTAATTAATCTGAATATGCCGCATCTCCATAATCGAATTTTCACTGTAATACAACAGAAGCAAAATGGCAAATGCCATCATTGCAAAAGAAATATTACTTTATCGGATATTATAGCGAGTAACGGCAATGGGCGGGGATATTATCATAAGTCATGTGCTGAGAAATTACACATCTTATAATGAAGATGTAATGGTCTAGAGAATAGACACAACAACTTATACAGCAGTAAGTTCAATCACAAACCGGAATGATAACAGAAGATATTGAAAATATCAGGAAGAATGGGTTTGATGTTGAAGAGATACCGACTGGATATATATTCACCAAGTATAGTGGACAAAGTGAGGGTAAACAAGGAAACATACTCA
>JBBRRH010000171.1:0-3590 GCA_038201105.1 Nitrososphaera sp.
ACCTTATCTGATATATTACTATCTGGAGGATGGATTAACTATAATATCTATATTACAGTTTTTGTTATCTCCTGCATTGATAGTTCCACTACAATGTGAAGATAATTCCCAATTTGCACTAACAGAATATTGTCCTGGATCTAATACAACTTGGGTACCTGGAAAAGACGAACCTTTAAATGAACTTGGACTGGGATTATTACCGCTAACACTTATAGTAAAGTTTGCAGGAGCATAACATCCGGATGGAGGAAGAGTACAATCGATATTCACAATAACGTTAAGCGTTCCAGTTGGTGTTGCATTTGATTTTAGATCTTTTTGAGTAGTAACCATTGCCGACGAGTTGGTTTGCTCATTTGCATCATGTTTCTGGAGCAATATTTTAGCTTGGTCTAAGTTTGATAATGCTCCTTTTATATCTCCTTTCTGTAAAGCAGAGCTAGTAGCATTCAAGTAGTTTTCAATGTCTCTGTGTTCTTTCCCACAAACAGTATCTGGGTTACATGGAATAGTAGTAGCTGTTGCAATCTGAGTAATTGGTGCAACTATAATTGTTGATATGGCTATGAACGCCAATGCCACCAAAATAGGAATGCAAATTGAGTTTTGGTTCGTTAGCAGAATAACAATACTCAAGTATATAAGCATCTAAAAGTCATTCCTGGAAATAGAAAATATATAGTCATGTCCAGATCTAGGGACGTGTGGAACTAGTATTTCCTTCATCTATTTAACCGTGATTCCAGAATTGAAACATTTGGACAGAACTTTATTGCTTCGTCACCTTACATCTCGACTTGACTCATCGGATAAATTTGCATACCATCAATTAGCCTTGGACTCATTTTTGGCCATAGGGATCAATTCCTTATCAACAAATTTCTGAAAAGCAGGATCAAACCATTTTTCCATTTGAATATTCCCTTCCCATATATCCATTATCGTTCCCTGTTCAAAAGCACTTTTCATCCATCGCAGCCAACCAGTCCATTCGTTGTCACTTAGTACTTTCATCTTCGTCTATGACTCTGAGGACGACCAAGTATTAGGATGGTAACTGATCATGGTTCTCGGCCTTCAACGAATACGCACTTGTAGTTTCTACTTCAAATTAAATATTAACTCCCAATATATTTGCAATCTTCCTTGCAGTCTTCGTATTTGTAAAAGTCGCTAGATATAGCAACAAGAAATCCTCCTCAGGAGCTACTAACGACCATATTCTTCGATTAAGTTTGCAGTATTATCCGAGTGCTTCCATGTTTTGCTCTGTGTGAGTTCCAGTTCTCGAATAAGCTTGATATGATCTATTCAAATTAGAATGTTCGACAAAAAATAGAAACTGTTAGACAGACCCGAAAGCATATTTCGGAACTCTATCAAGCCTTTTTCCTTCATCGTAGAGCAATAGAAAATAGAATTTATGGTATAGGAGGGCAAAAGAAATTTAATCTCCAGTCGCTAGTTGTGAATGTTTATCAGTACAATAATAAATCGTATTCCTTTGATCGCAATTTTGGCATTGCGTAATATTCGTTCGATTGTGATGTTTCAGATCCTCATCCTCACATTCATTATAGGAGGTTGTGGTGGTCTCATTTGGAAGGTAAGTCTCAAAAGGTTCGTCGCAATTTGCGCATAAAAACTGATGTTCATTCATTATCTCCATCCCCACTTTTTCGCGAACTATAAATCTTTACTCGGCGCAATGTCGAAATACCACGTATTTTTCAAGAGGTGGATTTACAGCAGATCTTTAAATTCTTAGACTCTCATTGAAGGGATATGAAATGAGCATTTACTAAATTAAAAGCGTCAACAGCTATAACTAGATGCAAACAATCACAGGAATTATTCGATAAACTGTCGCGATTTAAGGTTGCTGAAAGTAAGGCTGCATCAAATGATATTCAATCTTTGAGCACAGTTTTTATGATAGTAACTCTTACGACGGCCGCAACTAACTATACTTTCATTATCATGAATCAGTTTACCACAATGATAACACTTACCCTCTTGTCTTGCTTGAATAATGGAAAGTACTTTGTGCTTCATATACGGGTCTGAAAGTTCAATAATCTTGGGTCGTGCCAATATTGGGAATAATCAAATTGGCCATATAACAACTAGAGGTTTATTATAATTAAGTATTCTTATTCTCAAACACCTATTCATTCCCTTGAGTCCTTCTATCGACCCGTCATCTGAGTGGGATTCACTAAACTGATTGGAACTATGTAAGTTGCCAAAGTAAGTCTATCGCCATTGCTATAAGCAGCAATCCAGAACTAAACTCGTTTTGATTCAAAAAAGGGGATTATGTAATGCATGTACTTCCTCGTTTGAAATTATCCCTCCATCAGATCTGCAATATTGTATTCCGCGGGAACAACCAAAGACCAGTGACTATGTCTCGAGGACTTATGAATGTGATGAGAACCATCATAGAAATCCTGTTTACTGGGAAAGGAAAGATTATGCTACCATATTTGATTCATGGCAATCTACCAGACATTATGAAGACCTTCAAGCGAGAATAAAAAGGGAAGATTGCGATCTAGCACGATATTACCGTATTGGTAATGCTGTCAGATAGTTGTTTATCTGATTCTGGAATTATGAAGATTGGTTTTGGAAGCAATGAGTGGCAGGATGAGATAATCGGAGTTATTTTCTATGCCTAAAATTGGAAAATTACAGGTTGTGTCAAGTCTGTGTCAGACAAATACGTGTAAAAAAGTGTCGAATCTGCTTTGGAAGTTACGATACTAGACTATCACCAATTTTATCCTTATCGCCAACCAGATTCACTATTTTGGGTCTTCTTGTCAGTCTCTTCTGCATCTACGATACCTTTTTCAGAGATTGTAAATTTAACATCCTGCGTAATGACAAGGATTCTGACGGAGATAAGTTGAGTATTAGTCGACCTAAACCAGCACAAATGATTTTGGTAAAGTTGACTAGCTAGAATATTAGTATGGTGTTCTACTTTTTGGTATCCCTTTGGTATCTGAAGTTAGGATAGGCGCTAGGACACCCACGACTTCGCTCAGCGTCTGTCGTACTCGTCGTGGCGGCGAAACCAGAGGCCCTTCTCGTTGCGTCCCATGGGAGCGCGGTCGAGCCACTCGTACATTCCCCAGAGCCCGTCGAGTCCGCGCGCATAGGTGGAATAGGTGTGGTACACGACGCCGTCCTCGAGCACGAACGCGCTCATGCCCGGCCTCTCGCGCGTGGACGTGGCCACATCGGTTCCGGACATGGCCGCGAACTCCGCGGGCCCCTGGTCATCGCGCAACCGCCGCTTTCGAACGGACTTCCCTGCGGGCGGATCACGTGCTGCTGCCTCGCGACGGTAGTTGTATTCAATGCCCCCCTCGCGCTGTTGCTTCTCGGTAAACCAAATGTTGAAGTCAAAGTTAAAGTCGCTGCCGAGCGAAGATGCCCAAGGGAACGTCCACCCCATCCGCCTCTTGTACGCCTGCAGCTTCGCTAGAGGCGCCCGCGAGACCGCTGAAAGTGTAACATCGTGATTGGCAAGGTGGACTGCGAAGCCGTCGAAGCCGTCTGCAATCGCCGAGCAG
>JBBRRH010000172.1:0-3527 GCA_038201105.1 Nitrososphaera sp.
ACCGAATCTGAAATATCAGCCAATTTCTGTCCCTGTGACGACAAATTTCTTCCTATGCCGGCAACTAGTGGAAAATCATTATCGTCATTGTCTGTAGATACAGTAAGAATATCTGGTAGCTTTGATAGATCTATTGTCTCACTATTTTCAAATGATGGTGGTACTATCCCTGAATCTGTAGTAATATTAAATTGTTCGGGGTTGCTCGATTTTTGAGTGGCTAATTCTCCAGCTTGTTTTTGCTGACCTACAGAAACATGGGGTACGAAATTAATCTCAAATGAATCAATTATTTGCTCAGCTACGGGTAGGTAGTCATTGAACGATCCTGGTTCTGCATAGAAAGAGATCCTGTATGCAGTATCGTTACTAAGACCTATTATTCTTATTACCTTCGAATTTGAATCGTTTTGATATTGGTACATTATTGTTTTTTCTGCAGGTATTCCTGCTAGATAAGTTGAGGAACTATTGATTAGTTTGTAATCACCGGGAGAGAACACAGTATTCATAAAATTTTTGGAATAAGTATCTAGTGTAATATTGGTACTTTTCAATGGCTCGGCGAATATATTGCTATGCTCAATGGAATAAGTTTGTTATAGAACAATGTTATGGACACCAAATTTTTATGTACGAACCTTTATTTAAGGAAATCCAAAAAATTTACCATGATTCAAATCATAAGAAAAGCTACAGCAAAATTCCGTCGGTCATATTATCGCGCTGTATTAGGGGAATATTTCTCTCAGTCCTTCTATCCACTTAGTTAGATTCTGAAATACAGTATTGAATTTCAAATTTGATTCTCAAGTGACCAGCTGATTAATTACCTGACTTTGTGGCCCATTGTAGTCTTGCAGTACTCTTTTGTTCCATAGCTTGCAAATTCTTATTTATCCTCTGATTGCACTTTGTAATAAAGATCTTGAGCACATAAGGAGCGGAGTCTCTGAAATTATTTGTATGGCGGTAATGCGTAGCCCATGACATTTTATTCCGCTGAGGATTGGATGAATTTTAGAAATTCATATGGAGAAACGATAAATGGAGAATCTTGGTTAATGAGGGACTTATGGCAGACCACAAACGTCAAATATGGAGCAAAATGGGGACTGGCAACTGCACCTAAGAAACTACATCCATTAGCAGTAAAGAGGCTTATTGATAGAGCACTATGGGAGCAAGGAGGTGGATCATTTCAAATGTTATAATATATTGTAGAAAGGTATCAAGGCTGCCCTTGAGGATATGTCCAAAATGGGTATTGACCCCATTTGAAATCCTCTCTAATGTTTCTGCAACTCTTACATTATCAATACCAGCACTACCATCCCAACGCCTTCGCAGACTTTGCTGCAGCATCATCCAATGCTTGTTTTGGATTTTTGGTCCTATTATAAACATCATCTATGGCCTGTCTTATGTCTTCGGCAATAGCTGGATATTCTGCAAAGCTGGGTCTGCCTTTCCCTATAGGAATCATTGAGACCATTTCATCATAATAAGGAATAGATCTTCTAAGTTGTTCAGCATATGGCCCTGTTCCTTCGCCTATAGTTATCTGTGTTGGAAGGTATCCTGATTTAGCAATCCAAGGAGACAATATCTTAGGTTTCATCATGATTTCGATGAGCTCCCATGCAAGTGCTTTGTTGACGGAGGCCTTTGGAATGGCAAATTCCCATCCCCCCATTAATGTTGATGTTTTAGTATTATTGTCAGGCACAGGAAACATCGGTATAAATCCTAAACGTGAATGTTCTTCTGCCGGGATGTTAGTAAGTATCCAAGATCCATCAATCATCACTGCAAATTTTCTGTCAGCGAATTCCTGACCTCCATGATAGTCTGGTTGTGGTTTTATTCCAGCGGCTACTTGATCTTCAATAAATTGCAATGCTTCGACTCCTTGCGTGCTATTATACGTGGGAAACCAGTATGTACCTTTTGTAGGATGACCATCTCTAAGTTCAGCGATCTCGCCGTGAAGCATCCAAAGGTATGGATACCAAAGGTCTGGAGAATGACTAGCTGCAGTAAGATGAATTCCTTCGATTCCCTTAGGTCTAAGAACAGAATTTAATTTCTTTGCTGACTCTAGATATCCATTCCAGGTTTTTAGTGAATTAGGATTAATACTGGCTTGATCTAATAGATCTTTCCAATACCATATTCCCCTAACATCAGTCCATGCCCATATGCCATACATTGTATTATTATAAGTACCTCCATCCCAGCTTTGTTGATACCATTCATTTGATCTTCCCCATTTTTTAGTATAATTTGTAAGATCTGTTAAGTAACCTTTCTCTGCAAAGTCTCCTAGCCAGATCTGATCAACACTCACTATATCAATAGGCGTTCGATTAGCCATTACGTTTAACAATTGCTGCCTTATAATGTGATATGGAAATTCGAGATATTTCATCTGAATATTAAAATCCGGATGACTTAATCTTAGATCATCAAGAGCTCCCTGTATCAAAGACTTTCCCCATTCCTTCTGACTAAATTCATTCAAAATCACAGTAAGAGTAACGTTTTTTTTATTTGAAGAACTAAAAGCAGGAATACTTGCATTCAGAATGACAGAAACTACAAATATTGAAGTAAGAAACAATACACTTATTGTTATTAGCTTTGAATTTTGCGTATAGGCCATCCAACTCATCTCAATGTGTCAGTATCAGTATTACTCGCACCTAAGTGCCCCATAACTTTGCTGTTATATATGTATTATATTAGATGCTATTGCAGATGTCAATAAGACCACGGTTGTCGTAGAGGTGCTCTTGCTTGTCACATTTGACTCAGTAGTTTTGACTTGAAAGCGTCTTTTCTACTGTCTGATTGAGTTTCAAGCAATTGGCAATGTCTCTAAATCTACAGGTATCCTAATACTCAATGGAGAAAATGATACACAAACTCCAGTTCAACAAGCGTTTCTCTTACAACAGAGGCTAACCGAAGTAAATCATCCTGACCATACATTGATAACTTATCCCAATCTAGGACATCAATTCTATCCTTCATCCCAGTGGTCAACTGGAATTGGACCCATCCAACAGTATGTTTTAGCAGATCTTTTTGCATGGCTTGAAGCTCACTCTGGTCTTACACAGTCCTACTTTACTCCTATTGTAGCCCCGACTTTGGGATCAAATCCAAGTTCATTGACTACAAATATGACTGTCCCAAATTTTTCTAGTAAAAGATGATATCAAAGAAGCTATTCAAAGTGCAAGCTTCCCTAGGGATCTACATGGTCTTCTTTTTCTTGCTTTTGTGAAAGCCGGGGAGCCGTAACAGCCTTCAGATAATTGAAAATTTAGAGTTATTACTTGGGAATAGTGGATTACATACACTAGTGTATTGCATCCCACCGAACCCGCTGTGAAATTTATAAATACCGATTTTTCATCGGTTTAAGCAATTAATGGAAGATACTGTTAAGACTTTGGCATAATACTCCGTTAGGTAGGTGCAGTTGTCCTCGTCGAAAGAAAAGTTTGCGATACCCTTAT
>JBBRRH010000173.1:0-3376 GCA_038201105.1 Nitrososphaera sp.
ATGTCCAAGTCCAGAGGGTTGAAGGAGATATAATAAATTATTATTACATCTCGACCAAGCTAGGTTCCTAAAATGAAGAAAGGTCAGCAATGGTGTTATAAATGATTCAGAAGAAAGTACACAGCTAGTTTTTGTTATTGCCTTTTAACTTCTTTTCTATCTCCCTAGCAAGAGCAATATCTCTTTTGGTAATGGCATTAACATCAAATGACTTTAGAGAAAGTTTAACACTATTCCAGTTAATTGTAATAATTGGATGATGGTCAAGCCTCTCAGCAATCTTAGCAATTTCATTTACAAAATCAATAGCATTCATAAAACTAGAGAATTGAAATGACTTAACAAGTTTTCCATCTTTCAATTCCCATTCCCTCCCTAAGTCTGTTGCAATGCTTTTTTCTACCTCCTCTTTAGATAACATGTCTTAAAGTTACATTTGTTATAAATGCGGAATTAAAATTGCTTTTGTTAAGATAAGGATACCAGTCGAAAAATCCATTCTATCCAAAGATTAGATTAACTCGTTCAATGAACTTCTTGCCACAGTATGGACAATAATTAGGACTTTTGTTGGCAGATATACCTATCAATTGAAATTTTATCTTACAGCTATTGCACTAAAATGTGGCTGCCTGCATCACTTTAGTATTACCAATCTAATCCTTATTGGTTTCCTTAGTTTTTTATCCACTGCTTATGCGTGTTCTACTTCAAGTTTGTCGTAATTATTCGGCGCTGTGAAAGTGTAATTTTCTTCTCCCCCTATACAGATTGTTTTTGTACCTTCCGTACCACTGCTACAACGGTTTCAGAATGATAAGCGAAGGATAAGCAAGGATAAAATCAATGGTCGGGGATAACGCAGATATATTTTCTATCGAATAAATTATATAATTATATTAAATCTGTAAAATGGGGAATTTTATCCTCCACAACCACAACCGCTGGCATGTTCATGTTCAGACTCTTCAGATGTCCCTTTCAGCTTCTTCTTTTCATTTTTACTTGGCTCATTCGACTCTACATTTTCTGTTTGACTCATAGTATGATAAGTGCTTTATTGTTATATATATCTACATTTCATAGTCCCTCATAAATTAACCATTATAACCAACAGATGGAATATTTGTAGCCGACATTCGACCAAAACCAGCAATATTAAAATAGATCCGGTTATTAGAACCCAATGCTATTTTGGATCCCAACACCTCACCAGTGTATGTGGCTATAATAGACGATGAGGTTGACTTAGCATACTTATTTAGAGATGCTTTAAGTCAAATCTCTGGAGTTAAAGTATTCAGCTTTACTGATCCACATTTAGCCTTGGAACACTTTCAAATAGACAGAAGTACAGGTTAGTGCCTTAATATCGTATGTTGAATAGAAAACTTATGTGAATACTCTTCTAGACGAAGAGAGTCGTTCTGTATCTATAAACTCAAATCCCAACGGTGGTAATCTTCCACATAATGATAATGAAAATTTCTGATCGCTTATTACATGCACCAACGGGACATCATTATCTCGTATTATATCCCAATATAGAGACGATGCGTAAGATATACGCTAATTATGTAAGGAGACAGATGGAGGAGCAACCTAATTCAGTAGTATTATTTCTATCATATTATGATACTACAGATAAGGTAAGAAGTATTCTCAGCTCAAAGATTATTCAGATTAGGGAGCTGGAAAAGAATGGCTCCATCATTATTTTAGATATCATGAAAGTGATTAATGATCCATTTTCTAAAGTTCGAAGTATCGAAAAGTTAAGGGAATTGGCAAAGAAGATAGAAGCCCAGTTCAAAGACAAGACAATATTTATAATTGCAGATATGTCGGCATTCCATCATATCAAAAAGGCTGCCGAGCTATTAGAATATGAAAAGACATTGCATAAAGATCTCAAGGTAGAGAGATGGAAGGAACTATGTTTGTATCATAAGCGTGACTTTGAAACTATGTTTACAGAAGAGGAGAGAAATAAACTACAAGAGTATCATAAGGATAGAATCATTTTGGTTAATTGAATATCATTATTGAAGACGAAAACTAATAGTTTCTGTAACCAGTATCGAACATTGTCTATGGGATACCGTTAGTGCCTAGTTCTGTTCTTCTTTTTATGAGTGATTTTCGTCTTTTTACTAGTAGTCTTCTTACCAGTTGTCTTAGGCTTTGAAGATTTTTTGGAATTATCAATTGTGGCAATCTTTTTGTGCATCTGTGCCACTTGTTTTTGAAGATCTTTGATAGTTGCGTGATGAACTAGCAGCAGATCTTTCAGTTCCTTTATTATATCGAGGATTTCACGCTCAGCTTTCTTTCTAGCGTCAGAATGCTTTCTTAGCTCGTCCTGTAATTTTGATATTGGTTTATGTTCATTCACACCTCTAGCAGCACTTTTTCTTTTAACTTTTGATTTTCTTGTTGCTTTTTGCTCTGGTTTTGTTTCAACTTTTGGAGTGGTCTATTTCTTCTTCAAATTTTGCAGTTTCCTCAAACCTTTCTTCGTCTTCTGATTCTATAGGTGGTTTTATCGACCTTACATCCTCTGGTTCTTGAGAAAAAACCTGCTCTATTGGTTCTTCCTCTCGTATTTCATGCTGCACTTCTAATAGATTAATTGGCTTGTTATCGTTTTCTTCAACACCCAGATGCCACTAATGACTTGGCTGGTTAAAAAGTGAATCGTGTTTTATTATTTGTTGGTTATATAATAATAGGATCTATGGAGATCCGGTCTAGCAATAACTGGCTGATTTTGTGCCAACGAATCCAAGTCTAATTCTAAGGAATCGCTGAAAGGGGTTACAGGAAATTGATATTATTTACGATTGATGTACTGACATAAACATAACAGTCAGCATATGATTATTACCTATCCAACGGTCCAAACTCGGACACGGGTAAGGACTGCGGTGAAACGTCTATACTTGATGGAATTTTGGGTTGAAATTTAACAGTTGTCGCATAATCATTATTCCCAAGTATAGTTGCATTACTTAATTGACTCATTGCGTTGTTAATCGTTATATCCATTGTCTCTGATATCACTTTATCAATATCGCTATGTATCGAAGTAGAAACATTCGAGGTAATATCTTTTAAAGTATCAGTTAGTTTGGCTGTTATTGTATTGTTTGCTGGGAGAGGCAATGCATTAATCGAGTGATTACTCACAAGACCAAATACTCCTACAACTAAGGCACAAAGAACGAAAATAGATAAAGTCATTTCTGGTAAAAGATGCTAATATGAGATAAATCAGCTAGGTTACATTTCTTAGTGAGAAGGAACATGTGACTTTAACACTTTATTGTAACTTTGTCAGTATTTGTAGTTCATTTTTTTAATATCAAAACCTAGG
>JBBRRH010000174.1:0-3325 GCA_038201105.1 Nitrososphaera sp.
GTTTCAATTATATTCATCTCGAACACGCTAGAATAATTTCACCTGGTTTCGAACCTATTATCACTGGCGCTTGGAGAGGTAAAATATCGTCAGTTGATGCTTTCTCGTTAGGTCATGAAGAAATTAAAAAAGAAAGTTAAGGTTAGAAGTCTTCCATAGTCCACTCCTGGAAGCAATGGCTTCTTTTTATAAGTAACCCCCGCCCTCTGAGAGGAGAGTTCTTTCACCGGTGGACAGTCCGGGGGAAAGCCGTACTACTCCATCGGTGTTATTAAGACAAAAAAAGGGAGTTGCGTCGATTCCTTTCTTTACCTCCCCGGAGTTTAAGATAAAAAAATGATTAGGTATAGCGAGTTTTTTTAACCGCTACTTAACTATGTTTATGAATACATCAAGGGCTGAAATGGGCAATAAAATTAAAATTCATATTAGCCATCTAAAAGACCAAAGTTAACCATCGCTTTTCATATTAAAACCTCGGAATTGGTTGTGGCGATTGCAGCTGTTTTTATTGTTGGTAATAATTTATCTCTCAATTTATCAAATCATGTTTACGGAAAGTGATGTTGGTAAAGATATTTTCAAGGTGATAGTTTCAATTTTTGGTATGACGAACGAAACAGGAGATATTATAGCTACTGCTACTGGCGATGGACATTCTAAGGTGAAGTTTTTTGGAGTAAGCTCGGACAATTTAACGTCATCTCAAAATAGCTCTGCTCAGACTGAAAGAGTACTTACGTTTGCCGCAGGCTTCCCAGGGGTAGTAGTTAATACTGGAGATAGCTACAAGGCTTGTGTAATTACGCTGAACGATATCGTGCCCAACTGTAGCAGCGGGTATTTGAGACTTAAACGGAATTTGTTCTCAGACTTTTAGTATTAACCGCCCATAAATCCGAATCCCGTTTATATTGACATTATTCCTTTGTCCATAGTAGGTCAATTTACGGAATTCCAAAGTTGATAAGATTTAGATGGTTATCAGACGAAAAACCGAAAAGAGAGGGAGTATCCTTATTCCACGTCTATGAAGGCTTCAAAACATTTTTTACAATATTCCCAGCTCTAAATACCGCCGATAATAAGATAATTCGTTCTTATGATAAACAAATCTTTATTACTACCTAAGAGACTAGGGTAAAAGTAAAAATAGACTGGAATGCTGCTTATATGAAGAATTTGTCTAGTTCTAGGCATTTTACAATAGAAGAGGCGAAGAGAATTGGCGAAGCACTAAATGTCGATTGGAGTAAATTCGATGTCGAACAATTTAGAATGGGACTCGATGTGGAGTTAGAACACGGAGTCAGAGATGTCCAAACAAATGTTACCCATGACGATGAGATGGTTACCGGTAAGATTGCACTCGCCCACTTGAATGAATTTCCCGATTATTATACGAGATTAAATGGAAAAAGAAGCAAAAGAATTTCATAAGAATAAGAGTAAGAAATAGAAAGATATTCAAGTTCAAGGCAGGCCTTCTTTGATATCTGTAACAATACTATACCAGAAACACCTGACGATATAGAATCTCAATTAGACAAGCTTATTCACAAAGACAATATTCCAAGGTTGATTTTGTGTGACTCCTGTCAAATAGAGTATCTTATTCCTAGTTGGATTTGCTGAAAGAAAAAACAACACCTAGTAAAGCAAACAAGACAGAAATCCCTTTAAGCTATTTTGTACATGACTAGAATCTTATGCATTCGGATGAACAAATAGAATCCTGGGTTAACCAAATGAAAGGAATAGTTAAGGATCACGGCCGATCAAAAGAGCAAAAGGAGTCCGACCTTGATGATCTGGAAGAACAAATCAAAGATAGATTGGATGATTTGAATTTGAATTTTGAAGATGAATACATAGAAGATGTGATGGGCAGGTTAGTGGATCTTAGGGGTCTGGATAGTCTGCCAAATTAATAAGCGCAAATTATCACTTTCGAACCTCTTTCACACATCTTTGAGTTAGATTACCTCCCAGTCTAGCCAGTATTTCGCAATATCACTAGTGACGTTTGTATGGATTCATATTGTTAACAACATTAATCCCGACTGAGTAACGGCATGCTTTTTTTACATTGGCCGTTTTTAGATCATCCTGCCGTGTGCCATACATACATTAATCTGGAATTTGTATTTAATTTACTCAATGCGGGCCCAATTCTTACACCGAGGGCAGCCATGTGGAATAAGCTAACATTATCTTTAAACCGTCTTATCTGACAAGAAGCACCGGACACTGAGCATGCTGCACAACTCCTTGTGCAACGCTCCCCAGCAAGAACCTTTTCAAGCCCGTCCTTCCTTTTGTACCTATCACAATTAGATCTATCTTGTTCTTAGTTGCATAACCAATAATGGCGTCTGCTACTGAATCCACATCTCTAAAAACATCTGTATTTATATCTATAACATTGTCACGCTTGTCCGTCAATCCCTTTTTAGCAATATAAATCACTTTATTAAACCAACCATGAGCCTGATTTTCTACATTTTCAAAATATTCATAGATATAGGGAGCCCGGTAGACTGAATAATTGTCATATGCATTTATTATAAGAACGCTAGAAATTAGTATGGCTAAAGGTACAAAAAAAGACTATAGTCATTTTTAGTACATTCAATAACAACTATTTAAGATATTAAATTTGGAAGTTATTGAGGCAGTAACAGTTGCTATATGGAAACTTAGGATATTCTTTCCTACGTATTGTTGAAGGCAACATGGATTTACACTGACTATAACGAGTTTCCAAATATATGGGGACATCGTTCCATCAAGGAAGGACACTTATTTTTCCTACCATAGTCGGATGCACTCTACAAAAGTATGAAAAATCTCCTGGGTGTATAAACTTTTGTGAATATGTCTTAGACGGCATTATGAATGCTGTTAAGCCTGAATCGAATAATTCTCCTACGTTGATAGTGTTAGGTACACCGGACGTGACAGTGTGAATAGTATTATCAGTGTTGGTCCATGTGACTGTACTTCCAACTTTGGTTGTAATTGGATTTGGTGAGTACGATTTATTGCCAAGAGTTGCTGCACCTTTCACTATCGAAACTTCATTTAGCTTTGTGTTGTTATAAGAGGTAACTTTAGAAGGGTGCTCTTGAGGATGTTCCATGTCACGGGACATTTCATGGTTGTTACTTTCAGCATGAGCGGCCAACGTGGTTACAGTCCCATTTGGATTTGCTTTCTGCAAATTCTTTGTCAGGTTTGCCTGCCAGTCCATCATGTTTATGGACTTTGTATTCGCAATATCTTTTCCATCTATCGCATTGGCAGAAGCGTCTGTCACGTTAAA
>JBBRRH010000175.1:0-3194 GCA_038201105.1 Nitrososphaera sp.
AAACTTCAATCTGGTCGATATCATGTATGACAAAGCAACTGGAGCAGGAAAGATCCAACCCACAAAATACTTTGAAATTATGACAAAGGCTTACCAGGATGTATATGATCAGCCCTCGGAACGTGTTTTCCCGACTGCATCAAGACCCACTTTGTCGTAGATCACAAGAAGGCACAATTCTTACTTTATTAGAATTTAAGAATCTCTATTTATGGAATGATGGCTATCTTTTGAAATAATTCATTATTTCATTGAATGCTAATTTCCATCCTTCAGGTCCAACTCCTTTTAATCTCATTATCCTTTCAACATGTGAGCTTTGCCAAGTCCCATCAGTTCGTTGAACTAACATAGGGAAATCGACTAACTGCAGCATTGACTCGTCATTGGGACTATCTCCAATACCAAAGAAGACAACTCTGTTTTTGTATTTATATTTGAACAGATCAATTAGTACTTTCACAGCTGTGCCTTTGTTATTTCCTCCCGTAACATCCATGAATCTTCCCCCAGAAATTACCTTTAGACCAACATTTTCCACCTTAGTAACGAATTTATCGAAATCACGATTATTGATCTCTACTATTGTTTCTCCGTACTCTCTTTGAATCATTCTCAGTGCGGCCTCTTTTTCCATCTGTGCTATCTTACAAAGTTCATCTATTGACATCTCCGATGCTGCTGTGAAATCCAAATCATATTTTTCGCGTAATTCTTTAAGTTTCGACATGATTATTGCAGCCGGTTTTCCTAGTTCTATGACTTGATAATTGTCAATTTTTCTTGTTTTAAAATTCAAAGTACCATCAAAATAGGATGAAGGAAGGAATATGGCACCACCATTTTCCACAATAAATGGTTCAGAAAGCTCCGCTTCTTCCTTTATAAGTTCCTGTTCTGCCTTAGTTTTGGATGAGCACAATATTAAGGGGATTTTAGTCTCAGTGAGTTGTTTTACGAGAGCCCTTGTCACATCAAATTGACCAGTGAAAATATCTATTAGTGTGCCATCAATATCAGTAAAGACAACTCCCTGAGACATTTGGTTGCGTTAATTGATTAAGATTATACCATTTATAATTAATTACATTTGCGTGAAGTCTACTTTTATGGTAGAAAACTGCGCTGTTTCATACTTGGATTATCTCCAATCGTCAATTGCATAGACATCTTCTTTATGGTAACCTGGATCGTTATTTTTAGTCATCATAACTCCTTGATATTCTGTCTTGAAACCCTTCGATATCATTTTTCTGTATGCACCCAAGTTACCAATATTGATGCCAGCGAGAAGTGTCATTAATCCTTGCGATGCAGCATAGCGTTCACAAGCTTCGAGAAGATGATCAAAATTATCGGCGGCTGATTGGCCTTCATTTGCTGCTATTCCAAATTTAACATAGCATGTACCACTTCCCGCTTCCGTTCTTGGTCCGCAGTGACATACCGCTAGGCCTGCTAAATTATTATTTGCATTAGCCTTAAGGAGGATAATTTCACCAAGTTTCTGCGTAGCGACAGAAACTATTTCGTTCCTAAGATCCAAACCCTTATAGATCGAATTAGTGAGCGAACTGCAATGCCCGAGGATTGTTGATTTTCTGTCGTGTGGGACGTCGGAATATTTGAACCAACTTGTCGGAGCTTCATGTTCTTTTGTTTTGCTATCTGACCCAACAGGTTTTGACATCACGTTAGTGAGAAACCTAGGCCAGAAGTCATATTTTTGATAGAGATGGATATGTTTAGGACTGTGAGAAAATGTGAATAAGCCGATATGTTTTGTTCCCACTCTTTCAAATATTTCCAAAGTCTTGTCTAGTAGATTTTTTGCTATCCCTTTACCCCACAGGTCTGGACGTACCGTGAGCGGTCCAAAAAATCCCACACTTCCCCAGTTCGCAACAAAATTCGATCCTACCAATTGTCCATACATTTCAGCTGCCAACGATAACGAGGGATCTGCTCTGAAACGTGTCCTGACAAAATCTGCATCCCCGTAAAAAGTCCCTGGATCAAGTAATCCAAGAAATGTACCAAAAGCAATTCTAGAGATTCTATCCGCTTCGTGTAGATCAACCTCTTTGAGCGATCGGATTATAGGTTTCAATGTTCGTAAGTACAGCCCTCTGCTTTACTAACGTTTTGAGAAATCTCCCCTTGAAGAGTATATCATTATGAATCGGCATTAATACGGATGGGATGGATTTTATAGCTCTTAAAGATCTTGGTATTGCATTGATCATCTATCCATGAGGTAACTAAAAGAGAGACAAGTTATTATGATAGTATAAGGTTTGAGGATAAAGTGAAGGGATATCGAAAACTTACACTGATTACTGCAATACTAGGATTGGTTATTCTAGTACCGATCATAGTAGGTTACGCATATGTCAATAGTTTAATTGGACTCCCAATCTTAGGTCTCTTTCTTGGCGGGCTATTACTTTATGTATTTCTTCTCCTTATTGTAAATATTGCCAGTCTCTATATTGCCTTTAGAATAAAGAATACGAAGATTGCTGGTATCCTGTTAATAGTATGCGGGATTGTTATACTGGCTTCAACAACGTACTTCGGCATTCCCTCGTTTGTCTTATTTTGTATTGCGGGAGTACTTGCATTAAGAGAGAAACCAACATTCTCCAATCTAATCAAAAAAGAATAGAGGTGGGCTTGAAGGAAAGACAAACAAAAAAAGTGCCTCTTAATTCGTATCGTAAAATTTTTATGTTACTGGTCTTGAAGAGTATAAACCTGTTTGAGCTTTTGTAATTGTACGACTCCGTGATTTCACACTTATTCCTGAAATATAGTTGGCAGCTATACTGGTGCTACTTATACCTGTCGATAGTAATTTATTTATTTTGAACTATGCTGATAAACTTTCTGTTATACATTCAATTTTCTAATTCGACCCCAATCCTGTTAGTATACGTATTAGCCAAGGTCATTTCCTAAATTAAGGGTCAGAATCTAGTTAACTATTTCGTAACCCCACTATTTTGGCTATCATGACTTGACTTTTACTTGATATGATTCTACAAACTCTCGCTGGTAATCCTTAAGACCCACCTGAGGATAGTGTGAGGAATCAGCAGTATGTGGTAATGCCACCATTTTAACGAGAATAACAAAAATTCCAATAGATGGCGGCCTTATGTGCAATTGTGCGTGATAAGCAACATCAGAGT
>JBBRRH010000176.1:0-3144 GCA_038201105.1 Nitrososphaera sp.
AAAAGCCAAAGTCAGACCCATAGGCTGCTTGATCCACTTTTCTAGTGCTCCTTATCTTAGGATAGTAATTCATAATTGTGATAAAATTTAGTTATGGTCTTGATCGTAGGTTCGAACGAGTCTAACCTCGTCCTTAATATACAGGATCAGTAGAACGTATGCCATTGTTACTTTCCAAGCAATATTGAGTTACCAACTAATTTCGGCAAACTCATTACCATGGCATCACCTGCAAGTATTAGGGTACCACTCAACATACCATTACCACCTACATGTATTAATCCTCCTTTTGCTGTCGGGGGATAAAGACGTATCAAAAGTAAATACCCGGGACAGATTTTGTTTTTATTTTGTATAGTGTTTTGTCCTCTAGCTCAATCTATGTGACGACAGCAGGTATGACGCAGAAAGGCACGTCCTATGATCGCATAAATTTCTTTCAGTTTTTATGGTGTGCCTTGAGCCATTATTTTGGAAGATTTGTGGTAAATCTTGACAATGTAGTGGCATAACATATGAAATATTAAATATGAAAACTTTATTACATTCAAAATTCAGTATGTTTTATGAATTATCAAAACATTCATGCGCATATCATGAATCTTGACCAGAAAATTAGACTGGTCACAATTTGCGATTCAAACGGAAAAATTATGTTCTCAGATCATAGACCTGGAGTAATCAACTTGCTAAGTCCAGAAGAAAGTAAAAAGTCCCTTGAGATGGCAGTTAACGCATGGAAGACGCGTACGGAGCTTGCAGGCAAGATAGGAAAGGGCAAGTATGTTCTGGCAGAATATGAAAAAATAAAAAGAATTACAATGCCCTTGGGAAATGATCATCTCCTGTACATTACAGCTGAAGTAGAAGCGGACCATTCCAAAGTACTTGATGGCGTTAAGAGACTGGAATCGGAATTGAAATGAACCCCGAGCAGAGCTAGCTCAGTTCCTTCCAATTTTTATTCCACGGAGGAACATCAAAGAAAAGTTAATGGAATAGAACTATGGTTTTCTAGGAGTGTAGCTTTATTCAAAAAGCCGTTTGATATTTCTAGCAATTCCTCGCGACTTGATAGATATAGTATTGCGTAGCCCTGTTACCACTATATTACCACTAGAGAGAGAAGGGGAAAAATAATGCAGGTCAGGGGCCTATCCATAGGATTTGACTGTATGCGTTATACTAAAAAATGAATTTGGATTCCAAGGTCAATTTGCGTCATCAAAAAGAAATTCTTATTCGGTGATTCAATGGATCCGTATTTAAGAATTTTACCATTCTTCTTCAATAACTTATTCAACAAGGAGCCTACTTGATATGTCCTTCACTACCACAGATTTAATGTTCACAAATTCCTTGATACCAAATTCTGACAACTCTCTCCCTATTCCAGAATTCTTGATACCTCCAAAGGGCATCCTTGGATCGGATCTAACCATTTCATTCACAGAAACGATTCCGCTTTGAATTCTTTTGGCAAGCCTTACTCCCTTATCGATATTGTTTGTCCATATGCTTGCTCCTAGACCAAATTCAGAGTTATTGGCTTCTGTTATCGCTTCCTCTTCATTTTCAACAACTAAGATAGGAGCTACAGGTCCAAATACTTCCTCTTTCAGCACTCTCATATCATGATTTACTTTGGAAATCACTGTAGGTTCAAAAAAGAAACCTTTACTTTCGATTCGTCTTCCACCTAACAGTATTTCTGCCCCTTGACTTCTTGCCTCCTGTACCTGTTCATCAATGGTAGTTCTTTGATTTTCTCTTACAAGTGGACCCACAGTTGTTCTATAATCCATCGGATCTCCTACTACTTCCGCTTTTGTCTCTTCAACAAAAAGGTCAGTGAATTTCTTGGCAACCTCCTTTACAACTATGAATCGTTTCGCAGAAATGCAGCTCTGACCGGTGTTGAGTAGTCTGGACTGGGCTGCCATATGTGCCGTCTGATTTAGATCTGCATCTTCCAGGACAATAAATGGGTCACTGCCTCCAAGCTCCAGAACAAACTTCTTCAGGCCCCTAGTTGCAAGTTCTCCAACCCTTTTCCCTGTGCTTACACTTCCTGTAACCGAAACCGCATCAATGTCAGATTGGACGAGGGATTCTCCGGTTCGATAATCACCCAAAACGACTTGAAAAACATTTTCAGGAAAACCTGCATCCCTGAAAGCTTGTGCTATTTCAAGGGAGCTTCCTAGGCAGACACTGGAGTGTTTCAATATTGCAACGTTACCTGCAGTAACTACAGGGGCTGCAAACCTCATGACCTGCCAAAACGGAAAATTCCATGGCATTATACACCCTATTACTCCAAGAGGTTCAAATGATACAAAGCTCTTACGAAACTCTGTAGGGACCAACTCATCTCTTAGAAAGGGTTCAGCATGTTCTGAATAATAGTCACATACCCAGGCACACTTTTCAATCTCTGCTATTGATTGCCTCAGAGGTTTTCCCATCTCTTCGGTGATTATCTTGGCATATTGTTCCTTATTCTTTCTCATTATCCTTCCAAGACTTCGCATGTATGTTGCTCTCTCAGAAAGATCTATGTTTTTCCATTTACCGAACGCTCCTCTCGCATCTTGTGTTATGCGTTTAATTGCTTCAGTGTCCATAATATCATAAGATCTAATAGTTTCGGCAGTTGCGGGATTAATAGTTTCAATTCGATCTTTCATCTTAATTTTATACTTGAGAATACGAGTTTATTATATCCACCGTATGAGCAAAATTAGGCCATATCCGTCTAAATCTAAACATTGGTTAGTAAAATACAGTATTTAAAACACTTAAGCCACGTAAATTTCGGTCAAACTGACTGGCTGCATATGGGATTGGCACCGCTAATATCAAAAACTACCGCTAGTGCTGCCTACGCCTAATCGGGATTACTTTTATAACACTATTTACCAGAGCACCAATCTAAAAAACTATGAAAGTAAGGGTTTACTTCTGCAAAGAGCCTGATATTGAGATTATTATAAAAAGTAATAAAATTGGTAGGCAAGCATTAGATACTATTTACGATTTAGTCTGGGAATGTGAGTTTAAAAATATTCTGAATGTAGGAAGAGTATGGCTCAAATTTAAAGAAGAGAACAAACCCTTTGGAATGCCTCTAAGAGATAAGAG
>JBBRRH010000177.1:0-3054 GCA_038201105.1 Nitrososphaera sp.
CTCTGCTCTCAATTCTATTGTAATAAGAAATGAAGAGGATATACGGCCGCTATTATGTAGAAGATATTACCAAACCCGACGGCTCCTGGAACGGGGTCCGCTGTTCAGTGATTGACGCTAAAGGCGAATACGGATTCATTGTCAATACCGATATTCCCATAAAACCAGATGCGAATAAGAGACTAGATTTTGAAGACTTAGGTATCTGATTGATTCGAGCCAAATAGCACTGCTGTAGCCCAGCACATGAGAGGAAGGGCACAAAAGTGTTTAAGTAGGAGATTTGCCGACGTAGCCGTTTATGGAAGATACTGGCGTAACAGAAATTAAATTAGTGTTTTCACGTTGCGATATATGTGAAAATGAATATAGTGAGGATGAGACAAAAATAAGAGATGTGAACAGCGAATACTCAGAAGAAGACTTACAACGACAAGAACCCTCGCTGCTCTTATGTAATTCATGCATCGTGAACCTCGGTGTTCTCCCCACGTTCAATCCATAGGGACACAAAGGCACCTATCTTTATTTACTAAATGCAACCCTATAGAGAAGTGAGAAGGGGTATTAGCAACTATTGAGAGGAAATCCACAACAAATTGAATGGAGACGTTCCCAGGGGACCAGCATCTGAACGCATTAGAATTTAACTTTCGATAATTACAAATTTGTAAACAGGGAAGCAACTACCTTTACAAACAGATGATAAACAGAGAAAATATATCGTATTTATACACACAGAAACTGAACAAGGACTCATCAGTCGTTTATAGGCTCGGTACGAAAGTTAAGATTCGTAAGGCGAAACTTGCGAAGCAATAATTTATTGTGTGTGAGATTCAGTCAAAATTTGTAGATGTGCGCTGCAATAGAGTTAGTATTGCTGAAAAGAAATTGATGAAAAAGCTATTGGGGTGGTAACTACATATACTGTAAGTGACATTTTGTCTGCACTTTATTCAAATGTACTAGACACTGAATTAGTCACTTTTTCTTAAACTTCTTCGCTTCGATATTATCCAGACAATAAACATGACAATTGCGAATATTGCAGCTATATCCAAATAAATTGAATATTTGTCAATGTTCTCCCAATTATTTCCCAGCTGTATTCCTGCAAAAGTTAGCATTGTGTTCCAAATGACTGAACCAGCAAATGTGTAGAAAACAAACTTTGTCAGGTTAGTCTTCCCTATTCCAGCGGGTAAGGAGACGTACGTTCTTATTAACGGTAATAAACGTCCTACAAATGAAATTCGGTCACCATATTTTTTGAAAAGCTTGTCGGTAAACTCGAGATGATTTTCTTTAAAGAAAATATACTTTCCATACTTTATGATAAAGGCTCTGCCAAATTTAATGCCGATATAATATGTTAATACCGAGCCAACTAAGTTTCCAAGTGAACCCGCAAGAATTACAGCAATAGGATGAAATTTTCCACTTGTAACAAGAAATCCAGAAAATGGCATTATTATTTCGCTAGGTATGGGTATAAGTGCGCTTTCCAATATCATCAGCAAGAATATTCCAACATATCCTGTAGTAGAAATGAATGATATGACTAAGTCGATGACAGGTCTCAGAATTTCAAATACAATCCCCAATTACAGAATAGGTAAACATAAAAGCCACAAATATCTTTTCTGGTTTGTCTAATGTTTATTTTTAAGCTGAAGCCATTATTGAGAAAGGTACCGAACCTTTGACATAGATTAATGTGCGTTCATAACGATAAGTGTGGGATGATATTCGTTTTTGTAGTTCGCATATTTGCTGAGGGGATGATTTTTTGCATCGTCATAAATTCCGATAAGGGTTCCAATTATCTTTAAATTTAAAAAGTTTTAATACATTTTTTTACTTATTCTTCTATTTGCTAGTTGAAGTGCTCCATTCTAAATGTTGAAATTACTAAAAGGGTAACTATCATTGGCTTAAGGTGAGGATATTAGGCTAAATGTATTCCCATCTGGATCCTTTACCTGGGACATAAAGCCACCCCAATCTTGTTGTTCAGGTACCGTAATTTCGACTCCCTTCTTTTTTAGCTCCTCAAATTCGGAATGAATATCATCAGAGTAGAACCATATTCCTGTCGATGTACCTATGTCATTTTTCGCTGCTTCTACATCCTCAGGCGGTAGCATTTTACCGTTTGGAACCATCAAACTTAATGTTGTTTCAGAGCCTTGAGGTGCGACTTCTATCCACTTACCGCCTTTGAAAGGCATGTTGACCATAATGTCAAATCCGAGCTTTTCGCTGTAGAATTTCACCGCCTGACCTTGGTCCGACACAAATACTATCATTCCACCAACTCTTCTCATGATTAATATTATTACAAATTATCTAATAAACATAATTGCCTTTGGGTCATACACTTACTTTATCTAAAACTTCTGAGTAGGATTAGATGTACTATACTCATATTAGATCCTATCAATTGACTGTTTATTCCGGCCCAGCTAAACATTGCAGTAATTTATTTTCATCTGAAAAAATCGATAAATTGTTGAGCTACGCTCTATTTGAAGAATAATTAGAATCAACGCATTTTCGATCTCGCACACAAATTCCAAATTTGGTTCCCGATTCATCAAAAAATTTTGACGAGTTTACTCTCGAATGTCAATTCAAATCAAATCAGTTCCATCCTTCTATGGTCTAGATACGTAAAAAAACAGATGTGGTTTCACGCTTGTCATCCCTAGAACTTCTAAAACTGCTTAAACTCCTGTGGCGGGTACACCTGCCATTATTTCCAGCATGCGCTTGAGGGGGGTCGGTTCTTTACCACTTTTGAGGATAAAAAATGTAACTGCGGTTGAAAGTAGGACTTCCGAATCTATTGATTAGGACAACGAATAAGTCCAATATTGTTTTGGTCAATATGTGGGACTCTGCAAGATACGTCCAAAAAGTGGCGCGTTTTAGGCATCCAATGACAATTTCGCGCTGAAATTACTGGTCGCGCGTTGAATGGAAAATAGTGAACATGGGGGTAACTTGAGAACATATGCACGAAATCTAAAAATTTTGATAGTTGCTCGC
>JBBRRH010000178.1:0-3005 GCA_038201105.1 Nitrososphaera sp.
ATATATTACTAATCTATTAATATGATTATAATAAAATGTTGTAAAAGTATGGTGTAAGTAAAAGGAATGCTCAAAATACATTCAAGCATTTACGTATGAAAAAGTTCTTTTACAGATGAAGATCTAACAAAAACAGGTATCATCGAAAGGGTATCCAAAGAGAAAACCTACACAGGTGCTATCTTACGGAGATGAAGGCCAGGATAATTGAAAGTAGAAGGAACAATGCCATTTAGATACTATGATTCGACCTTTATGATCAACATACTCCATCTTAGTTACACCATTCAGTATATCAATCTATTAGAGACGAAGAACAAATACCTTTTATAATTCTAGATTCGTTTAGCAAGTATCTAATGTTTTTGCTTGTAAAATGGATATCATTACCCGGTGATGCAAATTTATGAACAATAAGGCATCAACAACAACAGCTGCAATAAATCTTGATAAGGTAACAAAACGCTTTGGAGATTTTAGGGCTATAGATAACCTAACTCTTACTGTAGAATATGGAGAAATTTTTGGTCTACTTGGACCTAATGGATCTGGAAAAACCACTACAATCAATATGATAAGTGGGCTCTCAAAAGCTACATCTGGCACTATAAATGTACTAGGATATGATATTTTACATGAGACAAAATTAATCTATGCGGTATTGGGAACGGTACCTCAAGAAACTGCCCTATACGAGGAACTAACTGCATGGACCAATATGTCTTTACATGCTGATCTTTATGGCGTGCCGAGGTCAAAACGTGATAAGAGCATTACAGATATGCTCAATCTAGTAGGATTGTCTGATCGTAGCAATAGCCGTGTTAGTACTTTTTCAGGTGGGATGAAGCGTAGACTAGCCCTCGCCCGTGCGCTGCTTCATGAGCCTGAACTTCTCTATCTAGATGAACCCACGTTAGGCGTAGATGTCCAGAGTCGTAGAGCTATCTGGAATTATATACTTGATCTTAAGAAAAACGGTAAGACGGTTCTCTTGACTACGAACTATCTTGAAGAAGCTAATACCTTATGTGATAGAGTAGCCATTGTTGATAAAGGAAAGCTCGTTGTGTTAGATACCCCTGTCAATCTAAAGAGGCGGTATGGCGATACAATAATGGACATTGAAACTACTCATATCCTTTCTCCAAGTCTTTTGGAAAAGATTCGTTTGCTTAAAGGAGTTAGTAAGGTTATACAGAACGAACACAGAATCAAAGTAGCAATAACTGTCGGTAGTGGTAATGGTGACAACGAAAAGAATGGAACTACGACTGGCCATCTTATTACAATTATAACACAAGAATCGAATCTCAAGGCAATCTCACAAAGAGACCCTGATCTTGAAGAAATATTTTTAAGTTTGACAGGTAGTGGGTTGAGGGATTAAATTGGGAATAGTAATTGGAGACTAGAATGGTTAGTGACAAAAGATGGATGAAAAATAACCGGAGAGATAGAAATATGAATATCGAGATTAAAAAGAATTTCCGAGTCATCTGGTCGATGGCACTAAAGGATATCCAAAGTTCATTTACAGAACGTGCCTTTATGATAACAAGTATTATTATTCCTATTAATTTTTTATTGCTTTTTCTTTTATTTGCACTAACAGGCGGCCAAGCACCTATCGCTATAGTTACAGAGGGAAATGGTCCTTATTCACAACAGTTTAATTCAGCAATGGCTAATTCTCATTCTTTTATTATACATGAGATATCTGCCGCACAGGCGTTTGATATGATGCGACAAGGCCAAATTGTCGCGATAGTAACTGTGCCAAGTAACTTTGATGAAGCAATACTGAAACATCAAAAAATACAATTGCCTGTTATTATCAATAACCTTGATACAGATTTTACAAATGACATCCGAAGAGCAGTACCATTGGCTATAACATCATTTTATGCAAATGCTTTTCCAGATCAAGTAGTAGTTAAAGCTCAGGAAATAGATACTTATTCTCAGGATACAGGATATGTCGAGTATTTAGTTGTAAGTCTAATGGTTGTAAGTGTCATGCTAGGTGGATTACTTCAAGGAGGATCAAATGCTGCTAGAGAATATGAGAAAGGGACAATAAAGGAATTAATGCTTGCACCTGTTAGTATATGGGCTATCCAAATCGGTAAGGTGTTAGGGGCCCTTTTTCTAAATTTACTCGCTGTTGCTGTCATATTAGTAGTGATTGTATTTCTGATTGGAGTTTGGCCAATACATTGGGACGAATTACTGGTCTTTGTTTTTTTACTCATGGTAATGTTTGTAGCATTAGGGTCGCTCATTGGTACCCTTTTTCGCCGTAGACAAGCGGTAATTCCATTAAGCATTGGCCTGGCAATTCCAATCTTTTTTCTAAGCGGAGCTTTTGGCCCTGCCACTTGGGGGGATCCTATTACTGCAACTATAACTCAATTTCAGCCTGTGTACTATGGAATTGCTATATTTCAACATGCGTTCCATAACTTTACAACTACTTCCACTGGCCCTCTATTTGATGGATTGATATTAGTAGGCTTTGTCGCTGCGTCTATAAGTTTGAGTGCTATTGCTCTTAGCAGAAGTAGAACAAGGGGAATTATACATTGACGAATATCTCATTATTTTATGCCATTTTAGCAATAGTACGCAAGGATATTTCCATATGGTTTAGACAACCGACAACAATAGCCGCTACTGTTCTTCCAGCCATTGCTTTCATGGTGATTTTATATTTTGGTGCTCAAGCCGTTGGACGCAATCCTGTAGCAATAGTAGTACAAGATGAAGGACCTCATGCACAAGAATTAATAAAAATCCTTAATGATTCAGATGCTTTCCGTGTAACTATGATAACCTCTATGTTTCAATCTCCTTTAAATTATATATTGGCAGTATCAATATGTATCATTCCAAGGTCAAGTCCTAACTGTAATGCTTTGATTGCAAGACTATTACTACTATCCCTACCATTTTCAATCATCCCTGTACCCGACCAATGATTGGTATATTGACACTTGTCCAAC
>JBBRRH010000179.1:0-2980 GCA_038201105.1 Nitrososphaera sp.
TGCATATTGACACAACTTGTTATATTTTGAATATCCAAGAACTAAGCATAGAGAGCTTAAATGACCATTAAGGGCTTTGATAGATGCAGATGAGTAATTATTAATTACAAGAACAATCCAACTAGTAAACGACGAATCGTTACTTGAAAGCCTCTGCATAATCTTTTGAAAACTGTGAAAATAAAATTGGCTTCCGTCCAGTAATTTCTTCAATTGCGGTGGTTGTTTGTACCGCATAACCTGCTCTAATTATACCATAGAACTCCATCAAACCATCAATTAACCAATCCGTCATCCCTATTTCCTTCATTCCTTTCAGAGCAGATTCTTCCGATATATCTACGCATGATATTTTTCTACCGAGTTCCTCGTAAAGGATTTCTGCTGCTTGACCATAAGATATTGCTTCCTGGCCAGTAATACCATATGCTTTATTCTCATATTGAGTATGATTTTTAATTAAGAGAGCTACAGCTGCAGTTGCGATGTCTCTAGCATCAACAAAACTTACTTTTCCCTCTCCTGTTGGAAGATAAAATGCACTTTGTTCTCTTATTGTTCGACCAAAAAAATTTACAAAGTTTTGCATAAATGCACCTGAACGCAAGAAGCCATATGGTATTCCAGATTCTTCTATGATTTTTTCTTCCTGTCGATGTAATCGTCCAATGATTGTTCCTGGTTCAGCATCAGCTCCAAAGACAGATAACTTTACCATATATTCAATTTCATTTTTCTTTGCTTCTTTTAACAAATTAGAAGTTATATTCGCCATATCTGGGGAAGGGAGTGTAACCAAGAATAGTTTATCTACGTCCTTTAAAGCTCCGGCGACAGTTTCTGGTTTGTTGTAATCGATGCTGACTATATCAATTCTTTTATCGTGCTTAAATTTTTCAGCTTTACTTTGTGTATGAACGGCCGCTTTTACTCTTTGACCTGAGGATGCGAGCTGCTTTACAACTTCACTACCAACAGTTCCAGTTGAACCGGTCACTAAAATTGTACTTTCACTTTCGTTTTTCATGATTATTAATCATTCTCATAATCAAAAAATATTATTTATAAATTGTTCTGGGTAGTTGCTTCCTGATTTAATTCGACTCATCCATCTAAATGGTGTATGTATTGTTTGGTATGGTCTTATGTGGTCATCTTGTCGGGAACTATATGCGAGAATAGTGAGATTGCATATATAACACAATGGATACTAATAGCCTCTCGAACTTCCGTACTGTGGCGTAAGTGTAAAATCCGTTTCTTGCCAAAGTAAGAAGTCTCAAAACCACTGGGGGTCTTACAATGTTAGTCCATGCTAGATTGGTGAGACTAGATTTTAGGCATACGAAAAAGCATCATTGGCTAAAGAAGAGTCGTCACTGCTTTAATTTACTCCCATTTTTGAAACTAAGATCGCTTCAAAAGCCTTTAGTTTATAATAAAATCTTTTAAATTATTTTTAAATTAAAGATTTATCTTCGACTAGCTAAAATTGTTATAACCTGAGTGATACATATTAAAGAAATGAAAAACTTTGCAAAACTTGCCTTTGTAATTACGCTTTTGGCAACTTTTTTGAGTATAATAGCCTCTCCGAGGTTGGTTGGAGCACAAAATCAAAACCAAAGCTTGATGAATTTCAATGCTACAGTTGGTCATAAAATGGGTGTAAAGATAATCTCTCCAACAGCAAATTCTACCGTTCCGGCAGGACAGCTTATAATCCATGGAATTTCTTCGGATACGTCAAATACAAATTGTAAAGTGTACGTAGATTGGAATGATTTGAAACCAATGCAGAATGTAACAACTAATGGACCCGGCGGAGTTAATGATTACTCAAATTGGACATATACATATAATGAAAAATATCATAATATCACGCCCGGAATCAACGAGCTCACTTCGAAGTTAACCTGCTTTGATAATCCTAATAATATAACAAAAAAATACTATAGCGTCAACGTTACAGGTAATTAATAATAATACTTTCTGCAATTTTAGCAAGGAATTAATTTTGAACGTTCCCGCGTTTGACTATTTAAATTTAAGTAAAAATTCTATTTGTCAGATGATTTTTCAACCTCGATAGTACACCGGGTGACTATTCCTGCGATAACTCCTAGCGCAGCCAGCCATGGTGCTAATACCACCATTGTTGCAGCGCCCGCAGGTAACTGGAATGGATAGTAGTACTTTCCCTTTATCGTCCTTCACCACTATTCTTTTTACATTGGCGTCATTCAATATTTCTTTTACCTCCCCTATCAAGCCCCCTCCAGCCACCTTATACACATCTTTCGTAACTCCCATTTGGACAAAACTTGGCATCGTCGGAGACCTCACTCTTGCAATCAATGCAACTTCCCATTTAACACTCAACATATCATAGTACCAAGTTGACTTTAAACCTTCAATCGCTCAAGGATTTGGCCAATAACAAACAGAGACGGACCATTAGTCTTCCCGTGAAATAATCAACATAGTGAATAAGTAGTAGTTTTTCCAACTACCAAGAATTAGAGAAGACGGCTCAAACTTGGTGATCCTAGATACCTCGCTCTTAACACTCTTCCCTGAAGTAAACGAATGTTACTGAACATGTATTGAACAAGAAGATATATTTGGATAGATTATAAATTCTGTCTTGAAGTTATCTCTGCAATGCTTTCCGAGCGATTGTATTGTAGCCGTAATTGGCTTATCTATTCTTTTTCATTCTGTCGGGTTAAACATCGCCTTTGGTGACGCTGTACCGTTGCTTCGAATACATAGCGATAATAAGACACTCGACAGGGGCCTTCCACATTTTTATGACTGCATCAACAATGCCGTAGACCACAGCGTTAAAAAACAAAAAGACCCTTATTTTAAAAGCGAGCCTACTCTTAACGAAGTTTTGAAATGTTACTACAAAACTTTTGTGAACGGGACATCCGTCAAACATTTAGAGAAATAGATGTGAAATGACAAAACTAAA
>JBBRRH010000180.1:0-2932 GCA_038201105.1 Nitrososphaera sp.
CTGTCGTTTTGAGTAGAGGTTGCAGTCTTAACAGGTGGACTGTCGTTTTGAGTAGAGGTTGCAGTCTTAACAGGTGGACTGTCGTTTTGAGTAGAGGTTGCAGTCTTAACAGGTGGACTGTCGTTTTGAGTAGAGGTTGCAGCATTTGTGACCCCATACCTGGCGCTTGACAAAGTACCCATATTCCTTGAATCATCAACTGCAGCAATTTTGTAGTAATATTTAGTGGCGGGCTTGAGGCCAGTACTGGAATATGAATTTGTAGTAGATGTCCCAGTAGGCGCAGTTACGCCAGGAGTTACTTTGAATGAGGATGTCGTACCCATGTAGATATCATAATGGTTGAGGTCAGAATCTTTAACTCCAGTCCATTTAAGATCGATCTGATTAACGCTTACGACCTTAACGATTACCGCCCCAATTCGTCCCGGGGGTGTCCTGTCAATATTGGAAGAGACTTTAGCAGCTTGATCTGATTGCGGGGATAAATGTCTCTCGTCACTACCGGAATGATGGTTAGCTATGTATTCTGCCTGTGGAGATGATATCTGGTCACTGTTCACTTCATCGGCCTTTTGGGATTTACTTGTTTCGACATTTTGTGCATTATCGTTTGATGTTAGTTCTCTAGCAGTAATGGTTGATAGCAAAGGGTTAGAGGAAGATTCTGTACTATCGACGGAGGTGGAATCTCCTAGACCGAAAATAAGGGACATTGGGATTATTAAACTATAGGCAACAAAACAAGATATTATCAAAGGGAAGATAGTTTTGGAACTTTTTTCCATAATAAGGATAAACCTATGCCCCTATATAAGGAATTCCGAAAAATGGACAATTACACCATTATGGAGTAATTATCTACAATGTACCGAAAAATAGGTATCTCGTCTGGCAAGAAACAAAAGATGCGTTTCTTATTGAATACAATATATCAATATCGCTTCATTTTCGGGAATGTACATTCGCTAAGTTATAATTCGCTTTTTTGTACCTTTTCTAGGATGTCAACTTGGCAATACCAATATTTGATCTGACATTGCTGTAGCCAGAAATTCAACTCTTCTGGTTTGATTGTGGACCGATTTCGTTGTACTATAATATCTAAAGTGGACGTGTCGTTTTGGTTGGATAGTTATATGCTTACTTAGTTTCAGGCATTGAAAAAGCAATTACAAAACTTATCTCACAAAATTCTAATCTTGCCGATGTACATAGAAGTTGTCAAAGCTAACCTTCGCATCTTCGGTGTACATTGCTATTTTTCCCGATGATCCCTTCTTACTCATTTTACTATCTATGAAGTTTAATACGTTGTTACCGTCAATGTAAACAGAAATATGATTATTCAAAGCTTCTATGCGCCATTGCGACCATTCGCCGATTTTGACAGTAGGGAGAGGAGCAGTAAGAAGATTAATTTGTCCATCTACAGGGTTAGTACAATTGTCACAATCTTTTTTGCCTAATTCTATCCCGTTGGGTTTTAAGGCTACCCAATAATAATGAAATGTATCCGTATATCTAAAAAAAATCCAAGCTACTTCCCACGTGTTAGGCGGAGACCTTCTCCTCAGTTGGTCGTCAGTTCTAACATCTGCAACTAACCCAAAATTGGAAAACTCATGAGTGGATGTCACGAGGGTAGCATGGGTGCATGTTACCAGAGTAGCGGTGGTACATTTTCCCTTCGATATCTGTGGGTACATTCTATAAAAATGATCATCGTGTGAGCCAACCATTCTGCCAGCAAAACCGTTACTAGTATAAATCACATTCCAATTATGAGCGGTGACTGATTTGTTTTCAAAGTTGTCGTAGGGAGGTAAGCTCGGAAGTTCTGGAAGTCTGGATCCAGATGACACGGTATGGTAGGAATAGACAACGATTTCGGTAAGGCTAGTTTTACTCATATTTGTAGGAAACATTAATTTCAGGTATCTTGCAGAAATATCTTGGAAATCGTACCTTTCTAGTCCTGCGGTCAAAACTCTGCTCTTATTGAATAAAATATTTGTAAAATTACTATCAGGAATCGATGATACCGATATCAAGAATGGGTAGCTATCTTTACGCCAGCCAATATCTACAAAACATATCCTTTCCTTTTTCCCCAGATCCACATCGAGGTACGAATCCGCCTTCCATCCAAATTGACTTTCATTTGCTGGAGGAGTTTTAATATTGGAAGTTCTGTTAACAGGACTTGAAACTATGTCGGATACAGAACAAATCTCATTAGTGACTGCTGAAGCATTTTGAGCCGAGAGCCACATAAACACAAAGCAAGCCAAAAATAGAAAAAATATGAACACTACAATTTAGAACTATACGCAATTAAGTTATTTATAGTAATTGGAAGAGGTTAGTGGAAAAATAAAAGTAAAAAAAATTCAAAGAAAAGCACTTTTAATCTATACTATTCTCCGCAAATTCTAATTAAACATGTCCCCCGTATGACCAAATAAATCATGTCGGTAGATTTTTGAATTCTTCGTCAAGTGCGTCTCTGTAGTAAAACTCAAAGAAAAAATATTTTTCTCGTGCAACCGCTTATTCTAGACACCTGTAAGAAGAGTTACTAGTAGTCTGAAAAATCCTGTCCGTTGCCAGAAAGGTACCGTCTCACAAAAGACGAATTCCTTAAGGATTTCATTCTGTTCATTCGAGCGTGGAGCAAAGGGAAGATCAAGTTACTCACAAGAACAAAAAAGAATACATAGCATGTTTTCGGGTGTAGAGGCATTGTGTCCATTTGACTTTCACATTGTCATACTCTCGTGCCTCTGTGACTACGTGATCTTTATATTGTCAAAAGAAACATCGGCGTCCTCTGTATACATCCCGAGTAAGCCCTGAGCCATTTTCGATGGGTCATAAACATGTGGATCGTCCATGTCTACTACCGTATTGCCGTTGACTTTTATTGTAA
>JBBRRH010000181.1:0-2913 GCA_038201105.1 Nitrososphaera sp.
ACTGAATGACAAGAGTCATGCTCAAGTGCAAGAATGACAAATGTCATAGAGACTTTTATGCTGGTATTGAAACAACTGAAGGTCGTTTTCCAAAATTGGACCTGCTACCAGGCAGAGAGACATGTCCTCATTGTAACGAAATTCTAATCTATGATGTACCAGATTTCTTTCTTGAAAGACCTTAACTAGGACCTTCTTACGTACGTCTAGATATAGGTACCTTTTGGTGGTGCTGTCGTTTGTGGCTCTAATGAAGTTGAACGCGCAATTATTCCCTCGTCTACAGCCATTTGTCGCAGTTGGGCCCGTTGCTGTGGAGTAATATATTCAGCGTTGAATAGATAGTCAAAGGGCTTTAGAAATAATTCTAAAGTTTTGTTTATGTTTGACTCTTTCTTTCCTTCCACTGGCTTGTCATTTCTTTCATCCTTAACTGTGAATGTGATATCAGCATCATTATCCCTTAGGTTAACTAATTCTTTCAAATTCTTTTCATTAAATGCCATTTCATAGACAGTCTCGGCCCCTAATGTCCCGGTTGTTTGCATTCCTGTCCACAGTTTCTTTGTACTAAACCTAACGCTAACAAATGATTTCAAATCTACTTTTCACATTCCTATAAGGGTCGAAGCATGACGTTCGAGGTTAGCTAGTAGTCCAAATAGACGCGACTTATTTCCTATTTCTGCTTCCACGAGTCATCTTCTTCCGATATCTTATATATACATGCCGTACTATATCAATGATTGGCAACGTTAATATAGACAGGTAATAACGTAGGCAAGATTCCAATTCTAGTCGCGTTTCTTATTGTTAGTAAAAAAGATTGGTACACTTGGTGGTTCAGCTGTTAAGAAGTTTGTAGGTGGATTTACAATGTTGTTATTGCTACTGCAACATTTACAGCAGCAGACCAAGGTCAGCAAGATGCCAATAGTAATCTGCTTTACAAAGGAATAGTGTTCTACAGAGCGGAGCCTACTGGAAAACTTGGATTTCTGGATAACAAAATGGGTTTGTATGTTTACTGGCAAGACTCGAGCGGAAATGATTGGTCCAACGTCTGGGAGTGGAAGTAAATGTCCATAGCTAGTTAATCCCAGTATTAGTGTAACTTAAGCACCATCTTATAAAAGGTGAACAATAACACCAGTTATCGTTATTTGCGCTCAAAATCTTAACGACTGTTTAAATAGTTACTAACTGTTAACTGAGGGCCTTAGTACTATCGCTTTTCTGTCGGATTCTAAACCATAGGGCCGTGATGCAATGTATCATACAATAGAATCCGCTTTCTATTCGGTGCTAATCCATTATCCATAATTGATGCGAATTCCCGCTTTTGTCAGTATTTGCAATACCGATGGACACTCCCACAAACACAAAATAGAATCATCTTCTATAATTTGCAAATAAACACCCAAAAAAACGCTACAAGAGGATTATTGACAGCTATCACATGAAAAGCGCCATTTCACAGCTAGATATTTCCAATAGTTGGTAACTATACTTATATCCTAGCAAGTGGTAGTTATACTTAATGAAGAGGTTCATGGCAATCATTAGCGCTAATAACAGGCGCAATAGGAATAGGAATACTTTCAGTAGGCAATCTAAACGCCGCTTTGAGTAGGTAAAAGATTTCTGCCTCCCCTTTTTTAGATTACTGTACAAGTTAGGCATCTTACAAATATTGTCAGATAAAACGAGTATTGCCAAAGCAAAAAAAAGTTGACCAAGATTCAAGTCAGCAAAGGGTAAATGAAGCACTATAATGTCGTTATGGTAAAACCATACAGCTTAGTGTATATTTTCCTCGTTTATAAGACCAAGTTGCTAGTGAGGAGAAACATCATGCACAATATTACTGCACATGGAATTGGAATAGGCATTAAGCCAAATAATCTTGGTAGTTGCAGCTAGCTTATATGTTACGAGATGATAGTAATAATATGTCAAATGATTCGCACCAGTTACTTGAGATGAATAATAAGCTAAATGAAGAACCTAATCACAAAATATCGGCGGATTATAGTGAGTTGATGAAAAAAGCAGGTGAACGTTTTCATGGTATGCCGGAGAGCATAGCGGAATATTATAAACAAAAAGAGGAAGAGATAGATAAAATGGAAAAAAACATACAATCAAGCAATAAATTGAGTGTTATTAATGAAAAGCTACTAACTGACACATACCTAACATTGGGTACACACCTTTAATTTTTTTATACTTATTGGATTACTTCTTTTTCGTATTCTATACCTAAATGTCGTTTCAGGGGTTCTCGTATTCCCTGAATCTGTGGTGCTCTACCTACTAGGCTCTTTATTCCTGTACTCTAACTGCTTTGGATATTTTGCTAGACCTATTCTGTGACCATATCTAATATTGGTCTTCTGCCAAGTATCACGCAAGACCCAACTTTCTCCTATGATTTCTTCACCAAATGAAGCACGAAAATTATCCATTCTTTGCCTGCATTATAAGCTTTGGGAGTTATGAAAGTGAAATACTCTTCAGGTTCGTCCAGACTACTTTCGCCTCGGCTATCATACAATGATTAGTCATGCAATTATGGAAGCAATACTCGAGATACTCACACAAAAGAGGTATCAGGTTTGCCCTCAAGTTTTGGGATAGGGTCCTCAGTTGGTTTGAATGCATTGTTTTTATCTTTCTTAATTCTACGTCTAGACTCTACGACTTCATAATTTGGAGAGGCTACACCCTGAACGTTACCAAGCACACCAACAATACTCTGGTATTTCATTCTTAGCTTGGAGATGCTTAGATGGACTAGGGTAGTCATATCCTAACCCTCTTCTGTATGAATTAATGTAACATTAATTAATTTCCTTCTCTTGAAAGTTATTCTCAACCATCATTAGCAGGGCTTGTATCACATCTCCTTCC
>JBBRRH010000182.1:0-2830 GCA_038201105.1 Nitrososphaera sp.
AATGCAACTATTCATTTCTTTACGGAAAAAGGAACTGAGCTAAAGATTGAAACTGAGGTAGAGTACAATCGTGATTGGATAGAAGTTTATGATGATTATTTAACAACAACCCTCGCAAGGGATTTGCCAACTGCAATGACCTTAGAATGCAATGATGCCGCAATTTAGCGCATGTAAAGTGCGAAGCATACCAATCGTTACTAGTTAAAGGATACTATCAAGGAAAAGATATTATGCCATATGGTAATGTTTGACAGGCTCGGAAAAGGGCAAAGTCAGTTCAATTCATACATGTCCAGATAAACTGATCAACTTCAGGAATGAAAGAGCCATGTGTCGAGGTTATTTGATATTTTGGGATAAACGAGCAAAAGAGTATGAAAATAGGATATCCGTGCATTAACACTAGTATTGTGAGGGAGGCCCCCTCAACTTTTAGACTTGCTACATACAACGAAGATAGGCTAGTTAAAGCTGTACGAAATAATCTTGATCATCTCGAAAAAATATTGCACTATAATGTAAAAAACAACCTCTTGTTTTTTCGAATCTCTTCAGGCCTCGTACCATTTGCATCTCACCCTGTATGTAAAGTCAATTGGCAGAAGCATTTTGCACATCGATTTAAAGGATTAGGCGAATTCATAAAAGAGAACAAGATTAGAATTTCAATGCATCCCGATCAGTTTGTATTAATAAATTCACCCAAAGAATGGATCATTGAAAGTAGTGTTAGAGAGCTGACATATCATTGCTCAATTTTAGATTTGATGGGTCTTGACGAAAGCGCCAAAATTCAAGTTCACGTTGGCGGTGCGTATGGTGATAAAATACTGGCTATGAAAACTTTCGAAAAGAACTACGATACATTCCTTTCTCCTAACGTAAGGAAGAGGCTAGTCATTGAGAATGATGATCGCTTATACAATGTTAATGATTGTTTGAGTATTCATGACAGAACTGGCGTACCCATATTATTTGATTCATTTCATCATAGATGTTATCAAAGTGGTGACGGTCTGAGTGTCACGAACGCATTTCAGATGTGCTGTGAAACGTGGGGTAAAAAGGACGGTCTGCCGATGGCAGATTATAGCGAACAGGAGTTCGGATATCGAAAAGGAAGACACTGTACAAGCATTGATCTGAAGGATTTTAGAAAATTTATTTTACAAACACGTGGTCTTGAGTACGATCTCATGCTGGAAATAAAGGACAAACAAATTAGTGCAATCAAAGCCATACACACGTTGCACGATCTCTCGGACAGCAACGTGCTTCCCAATAAAGTGTTTAATGCTGGTGTCAATCAGACAAATACAATCTCAAATTTTTGACTATACATCTTTGTTGTCTTTTATAGACTCCTTGATACTAAGAAGAATACCAGATAATGGGACATCCTTCAAGTATTTCACGCCTGCAACTTTATTACCTTGTAGTTTTTTTACCGAGCTAATACCAGCGCCGCCAAGTAATATTGGAGGATGCTCTGCCATTGTAGTTTGTATATGATCTATCAATCTTGTTGCAGCATTAATGTTCTCAGCTAAGGTTATGGAAATTATAATCAAGTCAGGTTCCAGTTTATTTGCAAAGGTAATGACTGAGGTAGATGGAACAGAAGGTGCAATATTGAAGACAGAATATCCTTTGCTTATTAGAACTGATTCGATTACCATGCAACCCAAACTGTGCATTTCCCCTTCAGGAGTGCATAACAAGATCTTCTTAACTTCTGTTGACGGCTGTTTTTGCTTTGATACTTTCTCATTTATTACTTTTACAAGAGTGTGCGCGGCATTGCTACAGATATGTTCTGTTGCAATATCTAAAGTACCGTTACTCCATTGCTCTCCGACCTTGTACATTACTGGTGTTAGTAATCTTTCATAGAATTTGACAAGTCCAAGAATCCTTGAATATTTTTCAAATATTTTGAAAAGGGCTTCAATATCATAGTTTATGAGTAGATCTAGCATTTTCCCCCTCATAGAAAATTCCATTTCTTCGGTCTTTTTCACATCCGAAGAATGGGCAGCTATGAAGGCGAGTATGTTTGGGTCTTCATGAAATTCCTTAGGAATGTCCGTGATAGTTACTTTTGAAGATCTACCAAGATATTTGACAATTTCTTGCCTCACCTTGCTATTGATGTTATCCCAATTATTCTTTACAAGATATGCGTATAAGTGGCCTTTGACTTTTTTATCTCTAATGAATACCAATCAACTGCACTTGATCCAATCTTGCAGGCAACAAATAATGGAATCAGATCTCTGCGCCAATAACGAGCTAAGTAGCCGATAGATGCTCTCTGTGACTTTGTCGAACATATGCCATACTCTCATTAAAGACAATGAATTCGCAGTTTATGAAAAAGATTATGAGAGGAAGCAATTACAAATCCTGCTATTAATGAGCCCACAAAATTTCTAATCGCCATGACAAATCCTGGAGGCGATGCTATCACAGAGGTACCAGAGACGATATAGAAATTGTCAACAAGCCAGAATGCTAATGTAATCCAGCCTACCAAACCTGCAATCATCGACCCGAGTCGAGCTCCTTTATGAATAAAGTAAATTGAAAATGCGATGCTAATATACCACAGACTTCCCAGCATCAACCATACCGGCTGAAAGATTTCACTTCTCGGATCCAAAAAGTAGTAGGTGGATCCAATGAGAGCTAATGCGATCGTAGATATCATCAAAATTCGTTTATTTAGAGATGAAGATGTCCGTTCTTTTTTAATCACCTTGTCACTCTTCTTTTGTTCCCTCATTGCAGTCATAATTGATTTTTCAAAGTTCATCAGCTCAAGTGG
>JBBRRH010000183.1:0-2787 GCA_038201105.1 Nitrososphaera sp.
ATGAACCTCCACTCGTGTATACTTGATAGGTTCGAATTTTCCTTCAAAGTATCCATCGAATTCTATTAATGACATACTCCCATACCGAGATGCTATTTCTCGTACAACGTCTAAGTATCCCTCCACTCTTGGTAAGTAAAATTTTATTGAATTTGGTAAGGCCTTGACCTCATATGTATTTGTGACCATCTGGAGATAGAATGGGAAACATAATATCTAATTGTTGTTCCAATTCTACAAGTTAAACTCACATTGCAACTCAAATCTGGTGGGGTAATGCAAATCCGTCGGTTAACTATCTACCTATTTTCAATACCGGCTGCCTTTTTATTCTACACATCAGGTTAGATAATACACCAACTTAGATACTTGAATTTTGTACGTACTCCTAGTAACTGTTAAGCTTTTTTGCATTGCCAAATGTTCCGTTCTCTACGTATACAATGACTTATCTAACTTACATCGTTCGAGCCCTAAAGGAGTTGGTCTGATTAACTTGTTGTCAATTTCTATAATACCTTTTTGTACCTCTTTCTTCAGGATTTCTAATGTTGTATTCGGTTCAAGTTCACTATATTGTTTATGGAATTCATCGAAGTCTACATGTATTTTTCCATTATTCTGAGCTTCTTTAAAAGCTTCACATAGTTTTTGCATCAGCTGTTCGTCACTTTGGGATTCCATAGTCAATTATAGCACTCTTTGTATTTGAAACTTTATCTGGAAATAATTACACCAAGGATAAACGTGCGTGAACCAAATATCAATTTGGAGATTTATAGACATCAAGTTCTTTCAGCACTTTTATAACATCGGGAATTTCAATATCAAGCTGCATAGCAATAAATTCTTCTCCTATGCCTGAAAAATAAAGATTCCTTATTACCCCCTTCTTTTCCAGAGTAATATTCTCGTTATGTGCCATCGTTACTAGCCTAACATACGAACACATCAGACAAAAGGGTTTCGTGGTATAATCAGCCGTGACTTTCCGTATTGTTACTTAATGTCTTTATTCTGATATTGAAACTGAAAATACACCGACTAACGGACTATGCAGAGTTGATAAGCGCGTACGAATGTTTGTCTCAACATAGTATCCGTGGTAAGCCCCTTAATGAGGTTAGTTATTATGGGCATTTCAATCTTCGATTTCAAATGTTCATCTACCGCATCGCCAAATCCGAGTTGTACGGAGCTAATAGGATAAGCAACGCTATTATAATTCTGATATAGTGAATGTATTTACTATGGAACAAAATATCTTTTGGTTTGTTGCCGGCACTTTTATTGTAGTTATTGCCTTTATGGTATCAAACGATATCTCATATGGTCAAGTTACTGAAGATTTGGCTCCTCAGCCAGTTTCAAACGAGTCGGTCAAGATAGTCAGCCCCGTAGAGGGCCAACAAGTTCCCATAGGTGAAGAGCTGATAGCTTCTGGCGAATCCTCTGATGATACCTCCAAAGATTGTACTGTCTCAATTATAGCGAACAACATAAAGCCGTATCAAAATGCATATCCAACGGGAGCCTCTGGGCCTGATGACTATTCAAAATGGAGCTTCACTCTGAGTTCAAATTATACAGACATTATAGAGGGCCGCAACAGGATAACAGCAAAGTTGTCTTGCCCAGACTCTACTAAATGGTATAGCGTGAATGCTATAGGCGTTCGAACAGGTCAAGAGAGTACGAATCTCTCTTCGAACTTTGCTCCTTCTGTACTTAGTGCCATAAATGAAACTGGAACATTGACGCCACAACCAGAGCAACAAATGTCCTCGACTCCATCGCCCTCATCTGCAGCTAGTTCTCAGCCAGTAGCATCAGGAGAAAATAACAAGACTATGTCGGTTATATTTGATATTCTGAATAATCCGGTATCAAGAGGCAGTGACCAAAATATCACTATAACTGTGTCAGATGCAGTTTCGAATGAAAGCATTCCGGGTGCGACTATTACAGGAAAGTTGCTGTATCCTGGAGACAACTACGTAAAGGACTTTACTGGAACTACGGACCCTAATGGACAGTTTGCATACCATTGGACAATTGGAAAAAATGGTGATGCTGGAGAACTTAGAATCGAGGCGCAAGTAGCGGCCTCAGGATATGAATCACAACAGGCAAAAAGCGCATTTCAAATAACTAAAGACTAAAACTGTACCCAAATACAATGAAGATTGGGGATTTGCCTACCGAGACTGGTCCCCAAGCCTTGTAACCTTATGAAGTAATAGGAGGTTACTCCTAAATGCTTGTTTCAGATGAAGTTAGTAATAGAGATACCACTTCATCAAAAATAAAGATTTCTGTACGTTTCACTTAATTTTTAATTCCAAAAATTTGTCATCTCACTAAATCCTCGGGTCCGTCAGAAAAATTTAAATTAAAAATACAACACTGCCGATAGTTACAAGTCATCTTTCACAGCTGATAGGGGTACAATTTAGGGGCATAGTACACCCCTACCAGCTTTTCTAATTAAAAAAACTTAAATATTTTTTTTGCATATTATACTAATTACGCAACGTTGCCTCTGGTGGGAGGGGTACTAACACCAACCACACACCCCTCACATCAGTTTTGTGTATCACATTTTACTCTTAACTTGCGGCAGTTAACTCGACCTTTTGCGTTCAATTATTTTATATTATTATGCCCATAATCATATCTATCTCATTCCTTAGCTATCCCAAACAACCTGTAAACTATTTTCTCTGGCCGAGCAAAAGGCGATGGACCATTCGCATTATTTGCTCCCACGTACAAGTATTTCTCGAA
>JBBRRH010000184.1:0-2550 GCA_038201105.1 Nitrososphaera sp.
GTAGGCAAGCATTAGATACTATTTACGATTTAGTCTGGGAATGTGAGTTTAAAAATATTCTGAATGTAGGAAGAGTATGGCTCAAATTTAAAGAAGAGAACAAACCCTTTGGAATGCCTCTAAGAGATAAGAGAACTCATAGTAAGATCTCTCCGGGGGATATTATTCAGATTGATAAAGATTACTATATGGCTAATTCAGTTGGTGCAAGAAAAATAATACTTTTTGATTAACTGTCGTTCAACGTCTCACTCTTAGTAGTACTATAACTATAGATACCAATCACCATAAATTAGATTAACTGTACAAAGGCGTGTGTTGAATAGTCTACATTCTATATTTATCTTGGGATGACATTATGTTTCCTATTCCTGGAGTACTTTATGAACAAATGAGATCGCGGTTGATCCTTTGCCCACTGCGGATGCAACGCGCTTAATGCTGCCACCACGCACGTCACCAGCCGCGAAAACACCCTGCAAACTGCCAATCAGTATTTTTAATTGGCAAGGATAAATTAGCTACACAATTCGATGGAGACAGCATAGGACTTAATCAGAATACTGACCCCCATGACAAATCAGAGACGAATCCCAAAGACAATGACCCCTGTAATTATTATGGGTTGGATGTGTGCGATAAGGACCGCAAGGGATACGACAATCACAATTTTGACTGTTTGACAGACCTTGGAAATGGAAACTACTGTACTACGGGGATGTGCCCTGGTGACGACGATAAAATCTGTTGGGTAAACCAAGAATACGTATGTAAAAATGACTAACTGCTGTATTTGTTACTCAGCAGGTCCTTATACGCAATGGCCATATCCTCCACTTTGAATCTATTTTGACAGTCAAATTTTAATGATGTAATATAGTCCCAGTTACTGTATTTACATACTACAGGATAACTATTTTATTTGATTCCTTTTTTGATTAATTCTCCTTCGTGAGAATATTAGAGGTAATAGATGGTAACAGTGGTAATAGAGCTACTATGATGGTAACAACCACAAAATACCTATATATGAAATCCTTCCTATAACATGCATTCAATGAGTCTGCTAACGTGGTCAGAAAAAGAGAAAATGGTTATAGAGCTACAAAAGCAAGGAATATCTCCTAAAGAAATAGCTCGCCAACTTCACATGTCATTACGGGATGTTTATAAGATACTGAAGAAGGAATTTGGAGAAAAGGAAAGAGAGCTGACTACCGAGCTTCAAGCCATTAAGTTGTATAAGCAAAAAAAGTATCCCGTCGAAGTTAGCTTAAAGCTTCGTATTCCACCTGAGGAAGCAATCCGGTATTACATCAAATATAAGGACATGATATACTTGGGCAAAATCGGAGAAAATTATAAAGTGATGAAAGGCAAACTGAAAGAAATTTCGTTGATTTGTGATGCGATGCGAAGGGAAGAAACGATATGATTAGAGCCTCCCATTTGGTCGATAATCTGGCTGAGATGGAGTCTCGATATTTGACCCTCTTCGATGCCTTGAAGGAAATGGACGACAAAAAGCGCCTGCAAGAGGTGATTTCCCAGATAGAGAAAGTGGAGGCCCAGCGGAAACGAGATGCTAATCCGAATCCAAATAACAATTATTCAAACAATCTTCAAGGCTACCAGCCAAATACTAATTATCAAAACTATTACCGCTACTATCAACCCGAATAGGACTACTGGATTCTATCAGCATTTCGGAGTCTAAACTTTACTAAAAAAAGTAGCAGTAATATATATCAATTATTCATTGGGAGACCAAACCGTACTCATTTACTATAATCCCTATGCACCTAACAATAATCCATACTGGCCCTACTAAACAAGTCATAAGATAGGGACGAGTGCCACCACTACTGCCAAAACCCTGTTGCTATTGAATCGAATTTAATCATGTAGCCTCCAATGTCTTTCGTTTAGGATTCTATTGTCTTCTGCTTTAATTATTCTGGTTTTACATCAGCATTTTCAGAGTCGGCTTGTAGCTAGAACAACAACTGTCAATTTTTTGCCCCTTCTTGGATTATCCTAATGAGGACTTCAGTAGAGTCAACTATAGTTTGCCCGTTTACTCTTTCTTCGACCCGATTTCTGACGGTCTGTCAATGGAGTCTTATTGAATAATTCTGCTGCTTCGTCTTCATCTAATTTCGGCTCTTTAATTATAAGAACTGCTGCTTCCAATCCACAAGTTTTGCAAGTCACAAGGAAATCAATATTTGCTTTTCTGACTATCTGGGTGTTACCCTTTTTCTTAGTTCCACAATTAATACAGAATTTTTCAGCCATGGTTTAGTTTTCTCTCTTCGAGGGATGACTATACGTGATAGATTTTATCTATGGTCGCAAAAAATGATCCTCGGTTGGTTACATCCCAGCCAGGGGAAATCGATCCGAGAACTCATTCTATCTTATCTTCGACCTTTTGATCTTTTCTTGTAGTAACATACAGCCTTGAATTAAAGTTTCAGGTCTTGGAGGACAACCAGGTACATACACATCAACCGGTACAATTCCATCTATACCGGGAAGCACATTGTA
>JBBRRH010000185.1:0-2513 GCA_038201105.1 Nitrososphaera sp.
ATCAACAAAAAGCGGAATGAGACCAAAGATGATTCTAACACAAGCTGAAGGTGTCTTATTAGTTCAGTCCTCATCAGCAGCATCTATGAGCCCTTTAGTCGTGCTCTAACTCATCAATGACTTTTCATATTCTTTTTGAATAGATACCAAAACCCGTAACAAAGAAAAACATTTCAGTTACTTTTTCGGATAGCCGAAAATCTTTCGGGTTAACGACCTTCTTAATTGGCTGAGGACTGCTCATGTGCTTATTTGTGAAATTTTATGAGACAAAAAAAGAGACGTCCCATCGAGATCGTAAATATTTTGATCAAAAGATCTGGTGAAAGTGATGCAAAAATTAATGATTTTGTAAGCTAGGTTAGCTCGAGGTCTTACCACTATCACCACATTCAAATTCAAGTGATCTTCTATTAAGGTAGCAAATCCGAGTTGTATGCTGTAAATGCCACAACCCAGTAAAAGGTACAAACAAGTTTATCTAATTGTTAGAAGATATTATCGCGTAGGAGTATGTACGGTTTCGACTGACATTCTACTTATGGACTCAGGTTTGCGTGGTATATGGTCTGCAATAAAACCCGCATCAAGCAACTCCTCGATGTTTTCTTCATATATCTCTGATAACACTTAACTTTCTAATTCAAACCAGCTTATTCTTGATATGATGATGTATTTTATTTTCTATTTCAGTATTGAATCTGGTTGTGTAGTGTTAAATTCCCTTACGCCACCCTTGTTTTTGGCAACAAACCCATTTGGAAACGAAGTGGATTGCGTTGCATGTTACACTACCTAAGTCCACGCGTCGAGAGTATTGCACTTGGCCGCCTCTTTCACTTTTCGTTGATCCATTAATTTTGTAAGTTGCTTGTAGTGTTCGAAAAGAATTGACATAAGGACAGCATGAATTACCACAGGTCTGCATGCGTTGCTGCAGGCCGCATTATGTAATTTAATACAATCATACATTTGATCAAAAATCGTCCTGTCCTTCTTATCAAAATATGATCTAAATTGCTTCCATCTTGTCCGTTCTATTTCCGCTGCTATTCTGAATGAAGGGACAGTTCTACCCACTACCACCGATCATATCTTGACAGATTTAAGGAAGGGATTCCTATAAGGAGAGGGGGAATGGATTGAAGAAACCAGAGTTACGAAAGGTATCAGACTGAACTGGACGATATAGATGCGAATCCGGAGTATGGAGGAGACGACACATCCGAGAACGAGACCGAACGTAATACGTTGCCTCCCGTAATGCCGGCTATTGACCGTCCAGAAGTGATGTATTCGACATACCATGACAGGACAGACAAGTCATGTTCAGTGCCCGAGGAGATTGCCGATGTCGCCGCAAGCGCCCAATCATCCGCTAATTTAAATGCCAATTATCTCACTAAAGAAGAACTAGAGTCACTCGAAAAGGATCACAAAAGAATATTCCATTCGTGCTATTACAAAAACCCGGAAAAAAAGGAATAATAGCTTCCCGATAACTCGGCAGAAGATATACTAAAAAGTCGCTAAAATTTAAAGTATTACAGCAACCTCTTCTTTCTCATAAGAGCATTCTCATAGACAATCAACGCCCATGAGTTTTCGTATTCGTTTGGCCAGTCCAGTTTGCCGAATTTGTCTTTGCTAATAACCTTAGGAACCTCAAAATTTTGGCGTTTAGGGGGAATATTTCGTGAGAGAATTCTATTGTTTATTCTGGCCCGCCGGTGGTGTCAGTTTCATTAGTAGGCCCACTCTCTTCAATTGTCTGCGATGTGAGATCGTTACCCTGATTGTTACCTGCTTGATTCTTTAGCTGTACTTTATCTTCTTGTTGCTGTCCTGCTTGCTGCTCTTGGGAACTCTTAATTTGGTTGTTTGTCTGGTCTGGTATTTTGCTATCTGTTGCCGCTTTAACGCTGACGGACACTTTAGCTTTATCTAACTTTCCCTTGTCATCTGATACCGTATAGGTGAAAATATCCATGCCTTTAAAATCAAGGGCAGGCGAGAATATTATAGTATTATCGTCATTAATAGTAACAGATCCACCATTCTTGCCAGGTGAAATAGATACTATCTTCAGTCTATCGCCATCTGGATCAATATCATTGGCTAATATGGCAGCTGTTATGGGTTTGTTTGTCTCTGTTCTCAGTCTATCATCTTTGGCAACTGGAGGATGATCTGACGATAGGCTTGAAATAGCAGGAACTTTGGTGTCGGTAGTGCTAGTTGTATGCCTGGAATCAGATTGTGAAGAGAATGTCGAATGACTAGAAGTGCCACTACTACTAGTCTTCCCGTAGGCGTCGATTTCAGATATTTGTGCTATACTGTTGGTAGCCCCTGCGGTACTTTGGGTTATTGTTACCTTTACATATCTTGCCTGAGCTTCAGGAAAGCTGTATTTTTGAGATGAGGTAGTAGTACCGCTACTTTTACCTGCAAATACATTTGTGTAGCTGGTGCCATCAGTAGAAGTCGATATTACAAAACTATATTGTCGA
>JBBRRH010000186.1:0-2387 GCA_038201105.1 Nitrososphaera sp.
AGCGAATTTGCATTTAAACTAACGCAGTGATCTTATAGATAAATTCATTTTTAATGTGGAAGAATACTTAAAAGTATTAGTATTCTCTTAATATTACTCGGAATCAAATGACTATGCCAGTATAAATGGATCTGAAACCGCATCGAAATATAAGAGAAACTAGATTAATTCCAGCGGCGTACATCTGAAACCAGTAAGTCATATTTTATCACTTAGATATTTGTACCACAAGGCATTAAGGTCAATAGACCCATGTGTTATGATTACATCAAACAGTACATCGAATATTCCGCAACCTACTGATGTGGGTCCAGTGACATCTGCCCTTGTTCTAATAGATTGTAACTTTTCTTTAGTTCCAGCAGTTGAAAACCAAATAAAAGAAATAGAAGGTGTTGAATTTCTCTATGAGATTAGTGATACTTATAAAATAATATTGAAATTAGGAGCTGCCAGTAAAGAAGAGCTTAAAGACAAAGTCACTGATATAATACATTTACAGAATGTCCGGGACACACTATCGCTTATAATTTTACGATGACCAGTGGGTTAGTATTTCGTTTAACGGTTTACTTTTCGCGGTAGGCGAGTCAAACGCCACCACATTAGAAGTTCATTTGAAGGTTCCATGTCTGTTGCTGAACAATTTTTTAATTATTGGGTCTTATCCTAAAAATCGTCCCGTCGTGATCGAGAAAAGACAAAACATACAGATAGCCATCGGGGCCTTTTTCAAGATCAGTTATTGTTCCCATTCCCTTTGCAAACCTAATATCCTCAACCTCATTCACGGTATTGGCTATTTTGTCAATAAGCTCGTCCTTCAGCTCTAAGTGTGTTCTATCTTTTGTTAAATCAAAATGATATATTGTTCCATTATGTACACTACCTGTGAATAGATCATTTTCATAATTTTTGCCCAACTTGTCCGAATTGAGGAAAAGCACAGATGTGGGAGCGACGGTGGTCACCCAAGTAAATTCTGGATCCCTGTATACGCCTTTGCCGTTAAATGTTTCTAATTCACTCTCATCCAAATATTTCAGTGTAGATGGCCCCTGAATAACCCTCCAACCACTATTAAATCCAGGTTTGACAAGGTTCACCTCGTCATAAGTTTTTTGACCATTCTCTGTGTCCCACAAATCTCCGGTAAGAGGATCAAAACCAATGCCAAAGCTGTTCCTTAGGCCGTATCCATAATACAAGTCAAGATACTTGGAATCTCCCAATATTCCCTTGCTGCCTACTACGCCTCCGTCGAATGTAATTCTTAGTATCCCACCTCTGCCGTCAGGGGGTGGGCCATCTTTTATATTCTGAGTTCTAGTCATGTAACTGGAATTTTGAGCATAATTCACGTTCCCAATAACTAGATATAGACTCTTTTTGTCCGGACCTATTTTCAACACACCTCCATCGTGCGATAGGCCGGGGAACGAAGGCAAATTCAAGAGTAATTTGCGATTTACTAGCTGATTGTCGACCAATTCGTACCTATACACGCGATTACCTATTACATTACGCGGATTGGTCTTATTGGCCTCTGTGTAATACAAAAAAACATAACGTGGTTTTGAGCTTTTGTCCGTCACTGCAACACCCAGTAATCCTCTTTCACTTTGATTTGCTATGTTAAGAGTAAGCAACAGTTTTGTTTCAGTTCCGTTCTGGACTCGAATCACATTGCCTGTATTTTTCTCTATCAGAAGCAAGTCATTATTTCCTAAAAAAGCCATCCCTGTAGGTAATTTGAAACCCGTTGCCACAACATCAAATTTTAATTTAGGGTCCATTATTTTGATGTCTCCGTACTTATCTTCTTGACCAAAAACAGAACTGTATTTTATATTTATTATTGCCAAGGCTAAAAGTGACGCTAACAGACCAATTCTTACATATCTACACATCCACATATTAGCCGTTTTGGAGTAGCTATTGATCATAAGTTATATTCGTATCTTATTGGTCACTCACTCTGGCAGGTTAGCTATAGCTGACAATTTCAGAGGGTACGGCGGGAGCCAAAATTAATTTTTATTATCTAGTACCGACTGATTAAATAGTGATTAGTATCATAATTCTATTGGGATCCGACAAGCCAAAATACTAGTTCTACGATGATAAAATCACGGCCATGTCTTACTTATTCAGGAATTTGCTGATTGTCGTAGTTGCAACTTCACTTATTTTTTTGATCTTTTCACTAGCTTATTTTCCTGTTCATCAGATACAGGCTGCGAAATCAAAATCCCGTGATGAGGTTACTCTAAATCAGGGACAAGCGTTAAGAGTCGAGTTCAAAAGCAAGCTACCCGAACGTATACAAACTGTCTCGTTCAAAGTAAAGACGATTGATACGTCTGATCCTTTCGCTATTTATCATG
>JBBRRH010000187.1:0-2290 GCA_038201105.1 Nitrososphaera sp.
ACAATTACGGTGCCGATTATAAAAATACCTTATTTGTCGGAGATGCAAATACAGGAACTCTATATCACTTTAAATTGAATTCAAACAGGAGTGGACTGGAACTGGATGGCATGTTAAATGACAAGATCGCAAACTCTGAGAATGAGATTAAAAATGTAACATTCGCAACTGGCTTTGGAAGAATCACCGATGTGGATATAGGACCAGACGGGAACCTGTATGTTCTTTCTTCAGAAAATGGCTTAACTGTCCATAAAATAAGTAAACATTGAAGTACTAATTGGTCTCTTTAGGGAAAAAGATTGTTTCATATTCATCGATAGCATCACTTGGCACACACAATTCAACAAGCCTATTGAGAACCCACAAATTAGACAAAAAGACGAGACATATCGCACAGGAAAGAACAGTAATCTTCTAAAACTGCCATATTTGGGAAAAAAAGGACTAAAACTCGTGAAAATGTTAATACCAGATTGCGTATGATATCAGACATCTATGAGTAGAACAGTTATTCTGATGTTTCCAATATTGGCTATAATGCTTGTCGTCCTACTTCCTCTAAATCTAGATACAACGGTAGGACAAATTGGTCGCGAGGAAACTACTGCTGTTGCTATTATTAACCAAAATAGTATTTTTAAAAACGATGGATTGCACATAATTGGTCAGATTAAGAATGTGGGAAACAAGACACTTAATTTTGTAAAAGCCATTGCATCATTCTCTGACCAAAGAAACGAGTCGTTGGGAACGGAATTCGCATTCTTGGTGCCTGATAAAATTATTCCAAACCGCGTTTCCAATTTTAAAATAAATCTCCCCAGTAACAATTTGCAGCTTAAAACAATTAACTTCTATACTTTGACTGTTGCTTGGCAGAATCCAGATGGGTCATCCGCTTACTCAATTATGAAACTTGAAACGAAAACGAAAAAGCCATCAATCGTTTCAATGATTGTCTCGTCCAATCCGCTAATGCCGCATGTCGATAAAAATCTTTCAAGGACTATTCCACTACAACCTCAGGAAAAAATTTTGCTTAATAGACAGTCATCTCCTTATCCGTTAAAAATTACCTATTTGGGTACTATAGGCTCCGAAGGATTGACTTCAGGAAAATTTTTACAGCCAGCCAGCATAGAATATTCAGCTGCAAATAATATGATCTATGTCTCTGACTTGAATAATGATCGGATACAAATTTTTGACTCTAATGGTCATTTTATTTCTAGTTGGGATGCTCCCGCATACGAGTTTAGTCATCCTGAAGCCATAGGCGCTGATTCTATCAACGGCTTTGTATACGTGTCAGAGATAGAGAACAATAGAATCCAAAAATTCGATAGCAATGGAACCTTTATGACAAAATGGGGATCGGCTGGAAATGGAGACGGTCAGTTCAATCATCCTGGAAGTATAGCAATAGATTCTGAGGATAAATTGTTATTTGTTACGGATATTGGAAACCACAGAATTGAGAAATTTGACATGAATGGAAACTTTATCTCCGCATGGGGAATACTGGGTAAAAAGGAAGGTCAATTTGATCGACCTGCGGGAATAACATATGACGGTACCCAGAAAATAATTTACGTAGCAGACACTAACAACAATAGGATCCAAAAATTCGATATCAACGGTACATTTTTAGGGAAATGGGATTCCTCCGGAGCTCGCGTGGGACAATTTGATAATCCCGATGGTATAGCCTTCGATGATATATCAGGTTTTATTTATATTTCTGATAGAAAGAACCATCGAGTTCTAGTGTTCAATGAGGATGGCGACTCGGTTTATGTTCTGGATTTAGTCAAATCAACTAAAGGACTTGTTATCAAGCCTAGAGATATAGCTATAGATAGTGCCGGAAAATTATTCGTCGTTGACAAAGTCAATAGCAAAATTCATGTTTTCAGCACAAAATCCTCATCGCAATAAATTTTCACTGATAGGTGCATCAACTTACTTTTTTACAATTAAGTCATCTTTTTGGGATAGATAACTTTGAATTATTGAAGCACTTAACCATACTAGAAATATTTTAGTCAGTCTCTTACTATTTTATCCAATTCAAACACAATTAAGAAAACTGTATAATTTAATGGATGAGAAGGATTAATGGAACAGCATGTAATGTACTCTGATGTTGCTATCAAATATTGACCCTATTTACATAGCCGAAAACCAAAGTTTTTTAGATCATCACATACAGTGGGGATAATTGTTGTCCAGAATAGCTTATCATTCTTGAGGGTAGGCCTGTAGGAAAGCATAACTTTGAGATCCT
>JBBRRH010000188.1:0-2218 GCA_038201105.1 Nitrososphaera sp.
CAGATGTTGAAAAATGGCTTTCTGAAGTTTTTGGACAATCTACGCTTTCCAAAAGAAGAACTTTATTTTCAGCCAATATTGACGACACGGAAACTGCATGAATTTTTACCCTCTAAAAAGGCACAAAGTCAACAGCCTAGGTTAGAACTAGCTCCTTACCGGGAACTGAACGAAGCAGCTATTGAAGGTTATTTGCTTTCGACTAGCAACGTGGCGAATTTGTTGGGAATCAAACCCAGTACAGTTGTAGGATACGGCGATGAATTTTCGGATGCGGGGTTTGTCTTCTCCAGGGTGGGTCGGCGCAAAGGCGGACAAATTGCGTGGCGGGTCAAAAAAGCACCCCTGGCAGAAGAGTCTGACTAGAATAGTTTTTTAATCAATACCTTCACAGAATTTATGTAATCACAATGTTTTATCTAGTGCGATTTTGACTTGGAGTAAACCGAAGAGTAGAGTACAAACTCTTCCCTAACCCAAAAGCAAATATTCACCAAGGCGCAAAGTATATGCTCTACTCTGCGGTTTGAGTAGCTTGAGATGGTTGGAAGCGATCGCTAACTCTATCAAATTGATAAAAGGCTCACTACAAATGTTTCCACAAGCTAGGTCTGAGTGTCTCTCTTACGTAGTCGCTGCTATTTTTATGAAGACTGTCCAAGGTAACAAGACAACCTCATACATTTCAACCAGACCAACAAACTAAATGTATCCTTAATATTCCGCTTTCTCTTGATTTTTTTTAATTAAACTCTTTCGTTCTCAGTTACTTTAGATTAACTTCATCAAGTTTGATTTAGTAATTAAGTAGACACTGTTTTAATAGTTAAGTAAATATTAGGTTATCAGATACTCAAAATGAGCATATATTTAGATTAATGCTTTCTGATTAGCGGTAACGCCGAAGTACAGCACTGAATAGTTTTACCTCCTTGAAAAATTGAATTTATGCCTCTACTATCCATTTGTGAATCCTCAAACAAAGAACATTTATATAAAGCTTTTAGAGAAAGTGATTGCCCTGTATTTAATAGAATATTAATGTTGTTGCCTTAGTGAGATGAAGCAAAGGGCAAAAATATTTCTGAAAAATCTGTATTTGACAACAAATTATCATTCTTTTTCAGGACAATGGCATTAAGCCATGCGCCTAAAGGATTGACGGTGCATGAAGATGTCGTTCTTGAGAGGGTAGCTAGTATGACACCTGATAAATCAAACAATAGTAGTGGAATTGAAGTCGATGGAATTTACTTTGAAACGTTAGTGTCAGAGCGGAAGTATAATCTTCCAATTTTTGGGGAAGAAACACCGATTAAATTTGGAGTAAGAATTACTAATAACTCATCAAATCCTTATCGATTTGAATTACCACAGTTTGTACCAGAAATATTAAATCCACATGGAAAGCCTATGGAACCAAGTTTTGGTAGGAATGTAACCAGATTTGTAGAAGAGTCAGATATTCCTTTAATTATGCCTGGGGAAAGTTTGGAGTATTGGATGGATGCAAAATTCAAGTGGTATAGCAAAAATTGTATTCAGCTTACAGGTTATGCATTGTACGGAGGAATTTTGAGTTTTTATAACTTGAAGCCAACTAAATATCAGATTCGGATGAAATATGTCAATGATTTACCCGCGCGAAAAGTTCGTTTATCCACATGGTCTACAGAATACGGCGATTTTTGGACTGGTCAAATTGCCACAAATTTTGTCATTTTCCGCCTAAGATAATTCTAAAAAGCAATATTGTGTCTCTAATTTAAGGTAATTTATTTTGCTTTAATTAATTAGAATAGTCATTTTGTAAAAGTGTTTTTAAGGAAGTAGTAAAATATGAAAATTAAGCAATTAATAGCATTTATCATAGTAGCGCCATGTTCATCATTATTGACATTACGTCCTGTATATGGGTTTAACATAATTTATACACAGCCTCCTGCAAGTCTTTCATACTCGAATCTAGCTTATTACGAAACGAATGTAGGTAATCAAGGAATACTGACAAGAGATAACCTTGTAAAACTTGCACCCCCAAACACTGAATCTGAATTCTGGCGAGTTTTGACATCATCCTTTTCTAGTGGGTGGGATTTCCGCAGCAATGGTACTCCTGTATATGGTGATTTTATGATAGATCAGTACAAGGTGTGTCCTCCCTTCAGCGTATGTTCTGATCTATCATCATCAGGAACAGTTGGAGGTTCTCTTGACC
>JBBRRH010000189.1:0-2116 GCA_038201105.1 Nitrososphaera sp.
CTAAGGTCATGCGTATGTGAATGTTTACTGACATACCGCAAGTACCCAAAAAATGACTATGAAGATTTGAAATGCAAGTACTGTGTGAAGGTTATTGGATGGGGTAAATGTACATGCGACCAGTCAGCGAAGGGAATTTTGAAATCTATAGGTGCAGAATGTTATTTACACAAGATAATAAATTTTTTTTTATTCTGTATAGCAAATTGTGGTAGCTGTCTAAACGATGGCACAAACACCAAGGTCATAGCAAATGGTGCAAGTTGTAGGAGTGATGGTCCAAATACAACTACAGTATGTCAGCCAGGGCGGATAATAGTACGGCCCGATTCCTGACCGCGAACCAATTGCAACACTAATTGTGGAGGAAGAATTCTAATAAGATATTGTCCACGCTAGTTGCGTGAGACCGGATGATTACTTGGAAGTTAATAACCGTCAATCGTTCATGCTAAAGATCTTAACGGTTTGTTTAAGGAGGCGGCGGAATCAAGTTTGTTCGAAAATAAAACTAAGAATCATCTATTAAATTTGCTTGGCATCATCTCACAAAGCATTAATAATTTTCTGCTCATGCATTACCTAACATTGTATGTAATTTCATTTTCTGGATAATGCATTTTAGTTTATGACCCTAGATTCGAAGTAGCAAAAATGGTGCCAAAAGGTTTAGAAGCGATTACTACTGTATCATACTTATTTGCAATTCCTCCCAAAAAATAATTTTGAGCCCCAATGTTGCCCTTCAGCGTCCCTAGGTCCATACCGGAGTTTATATCTTGGCCAGTAGTAAAGTATACATGAAGTTCGGGGCCATTAGTAACTTTAAAATTCTCAAATCTTAGGAATTCATTATCATTTACAGAAAGGATCTTTGCAAGTCCCTGGGCCTCTGTTCCATTTTGGTGGCTAGTGAAATTTCCAAATCTTAATAATATGATTGTTGCCTTTTCTAATTCACTATGAGTCATTCCTGCAATGGTTTCGTTCACTTCATTTGTTGATTGAGCAGCGCCCATCATTATCATTGCTTTTTCATCTGAATTCATTTGTGTCGCTGCATTCATTCTCCCTCCCTCTGACATGGAGGTAAAATTCTGAAAAGCACGCAATGCTTCTTCCCGCAAGTCTGTTTGAGCCCATGAATTCGATGTACCTAAAGAGGAAAACAAAATTGCCAGGACCGAACTGGCCATCATAATTTTAATAATCTTATTAAACATCGGCCATAATCTTATTTCTGTCATAATTAACCTTTCTCATGGAATTTAGTTAATATTTTACATCTACTTTTGTCATTAGGACAAATTTGTAAGTATTGAACGTAAGAAAACAGTGGAGTTTTATGAAGAAATTAATAATTTAGGTTAAAATCTTATTAACCAATTTCGGTATACTATGTACCATACCAGATTCTTCTATCGTGCACCTTATCGCATCAGCTCTACTTGTGAGTAATCATAAATGGAAAGTATATCTATGTATTTATTGTAATTGCTGGCTAGACTAGGGGACAAGAAATGGCATGTTGAGGAATCGCAGCCGAAATGGTAATCTGCTTCCAAATATTTTCTATCACCACACATTATCGCGACATGCTTTGTAATCAGTACAGTACAGGTCGTAGTTGCGACGCTATAACTTCGTCGATGTCAAGACTTGATGGATAGTCCACTTCAGATCGAGAAATAAAACTCAGAATATATCATATTACGGGGCATCAGATTCTTTATCAATGATCTGTACATATAAATAAAATAGGATATTATATACGATGAATTGAGACATGAAAATAACCATTAATGTTATTATTATTTGGTCATTTATTTTTTGCCTATTTGTCGTCCCCAGCGTGAAACAACTTGCATTCTCTGACGGTTTATTTCAAGAAAACTTACCGCCTGCAACTGTAGGCGATAGACAGGCAAGTCTTTTTACTAAAGTCAGTCCCCCTGTCCTGACTTCTGATACCCACCAGAAAAGATTTTTCGAGTTGCGTCTCTATGATGCCAAGACTGGTGATAATATCACTAACGTAAATTATTTCGTAACCGTTACGAAAGCAGGTAAATTATTGATGCGTGATTTATTCTATTCAAAGCCAGGTCCTTTAAGA
>JBBRRH010000190.1:0-2098 GCA_038201105.1 Nitrososphaera sp.
ACCACAGCTAGAATACCCATTATTACTCTTGGAACCAAATGGAGCATTTCTATAGATTGGACATCGGGTGTAGGGTGTAACGAATTTGGATATCCCACAGCTCCTAATAATCCAGCTAAAAACAATTGTCCAAAGTATGGATGTGTATAGGGATAATTACGATATGCAATTGGATCATTTGAAGTTTCTTGAGGGCCTAAACCTTTCATGTAATGTATTGACTTTCGCAAATAATCGCTTTCATCAGGGTGTAATTCTGGAAAACCTGCAGCATTCCATAGATGGGTAAAAGCAGATAAGACTAGAGGTATGACGATAAGCGACGCACTGAATTTATGTACTAGCATTTAATCTGGCATCCTAAATATTGGATCGGAAGTTACATAAGATTTAAAGATACTGCTAATTCGTTAGTAGAATCGTAAGTATGATTCTTACTTTGCTCCGACTTTGATCGCTTAACTTCAATTATGGCGAATTTTAGTGAATGAAGCCCCTCTCTAATCTCGGAGCTCGACTCGACAAGGCGAGGTTATCAATATAAAAAGTCAGAGGACGCGTGTATACTGCAAACTATTCAAGTTCTATCCTCCCATTTCAATCCCTCAACGGGACATTCCCGTAAACAGGAGATACCTCAAAGTACTGATGGAACATGTTCGAATCGCTAGATATGCTGATTGTACGGCTATTGGAAATCACTATGTGTAAAGGAATTGTCATATTTTGACCGGATATATTTCCCGCACCGATGGTAGTACCTAATTTGATTAATGATGATGTTCCATCGAGTGTTGCTACCTCGTCTAGCACACTCGAGTCTTTTAACCTAAAATTAACCAAAGACACCTTATTAGTTAATTTACCATCGATTTTTTGCATAGTGAGATTAGATTCGAACTCGACCTTACTGTTTCCTGCAGTTAAATTATCTGGCGGTGTTATAAGCAGCCATTTTCCAGACACAATAGATACTATGTTTCCGCTGATATCTTTTTGCAGACTAACTATGTTTCCTGCAATACCGCTGAGATCTTCTATCGTCAAATTGCGATCTTCGAATAATCCTCTGCTTGTATCATACCTATGGTAAAAGGTGGCAAATATAACTCCTGCCACTAAAGCAGTCATTGGCAACACTACAATAAGCGATATCTTGTTCATCATTTCTTCCAATGCTAAAATATATTTAAGCTAAACTAAAGTAAGAGATTATAAAAAGCTCACCTTGGAATCATAATCTTTTACCATTATATCAACAAAGTTTGTGTCATGCCTTACTTTAAATTGTCTTATCAGCGGAGGTACTAACAGTGAACAAAGGCAAATTTCGTAGTATCCTGTTTTTGTCAATCCCGTTGATTCTCTCAGCGTTCACCCATCTCTGGAATCCTGTCGGCTTTCCCTCAGTACATATTGATGAATCGCATTATTTGCGGAGGGCAATGTTGGTACTTGATGGGTCGGGGCCCCAGGAATCTGCCAATAGTGGATATCCACGAACTTACGACCACCCATACTTTGGACAATTGTTTTTAGCTGGATTATTAGGAGCTGTGGGATATCCAAATTCGTTACACCCTACACCCGATGTCCAATCTATAGAAATGCTCCATTTGGTTCCAAGAGTAATAATGGGTATTCTAGCTGTGGTCGATACCTTCTTGATCTATAAAATATCTGAAAGGCGATATAACAGGAATGTGGCCCTAATTGCTTCTGTTCTTTTTGCGGTTATGCCGATGACATGGATTCTACGAAGAATATATTTGGACACTTTACTCATGCCCTTACTCTTATCTTCAATTCTATTTGCAATTTACATCAGAGGGCCAAAAAATAACAATGTCCAACAGTGGCCTAGGATTAACATAAACAAGAATCTGCTAGTATTATTGTCTGGTATTTTCCTGGGTCTTGCAATATACACCAAGATTCCTGCGTTCACAATGATACCTGTTGTAGGATATCTTGTGGTATCAAACTCAAACTCTAATAGAAAAAAAACCCTTGCCTTATGGCTTATTCCAGTCATTCTCATACCGTTGCTATGGCCGGCATATGCGTTTTCAATCGGAGAATTTGATTTATGGCTCAA
>JBBRRH010000191.1:0-1743 GCA_038201105.1 Nitrososphaera sp.
AATGAGCGTTAATAGACCTTCTCTCTCATAGATCTTCATCATCTGATCTATTCGATAGAAATTTTGTTATTCACTATTCACCATCTATCTTCACATTTAGCACCATTACATTTTCTCTCATTCCCTTTTTAATATACACCATACAGTGAACTTAATACGGCCACCAAATTCGGTCACTTTTTTAGTTAGTCTAAAATATTAATATCAAATTCAATATATATCTTTTACAAGTTTTTATTTATCTATTACAAATGTTACTTTATGTATGATAAACTATGTGCGAACAAGTCATCTGCCAAATTGTCACAAAAGGATAAAAAAGTGGTATTTAGGGGATCAGCACCTGTGGCAGAATGAAAAGCATTGAAGCAATTTTGCAAGATGCAAGCCATAAAGAAGTCGTGATGATGCCCAAACTCGCCAAGGACTCCTCTACCACCTCTTTTATGAGGCCATGATTTGTCATGAAGGTTTCGATTAAAGCGATCGCAGCATTCGAACATGGTCTTGTAATTCTCATATGCAGGTATTCTACCCTTATGGTCAATAATTTTTCTCTTTTCGGTCGAATGTAAGAAACCTTTTGAGTAATTATACTTTTTTCCTACTCCTTTTTGTGTGTCATAGTGATAAATAAACATTTCGTTGGTGGTATCATTGTAAATTCCCCTCCATTCACCAATTTTGTCATCATTTCCAGCTGGATGGACCATGCGAACCTCGGGTTTGAAGCGATCAGGTTTGACAGAAGCAGTAAACTTTACGCCAGCATTGGATAAAATTGCACGTGCAGATGCATCTATATAGTAGCTATCCACTGCTAAGTAACATTTAGGATTGGGAAGAACGTTATCGGGTACATACTGGGACCCAATCGTTTTGACCACATCAACCCAACCTTGTACTACACTTGCCACTTTACCGTTTTTAACGTACTATTATGCATCTTTAATGCTAACATATATTACTGCAAGTGCTTGCCACATGTATTACATCTTCAAGTTCAATCTTCTCATAGTCTTTGACTTCTTTCGGACACCTAGGATCAAATTATCGTCCAAAAACTCTGCATGCAACCTATCCATTATGGAGTCCGTGATCACTTTCAGAAACAGTTCCACAGGTTGTAGTCCTTGTCCACACACATTTAGACTCAAAAAAGCTTCATTTGGAGCTATTTCATCAAGTAGAAAACATTCCTGCTTCGTGTCAATAAATCTCCAGCCACTTCTGACCGCTTCATCTGCAGCATCATTTGCTCGTTGACGCTTGGCAGCATTCTCCATTGCTCGCTCTTCAGAAGTAGGAGCCCTATACAACCAGAAACAACACCAATATTAGACACTTTATAGTACCGTAGATATGATGTGAAGAAAGAAGAAGGACATGCTTCTCAACGATTCAATCAATTTTGGTCTCAAAATGAAGGTAATGACTTACCTAGATGAGGTACCTCGTGCTGGAGTATTCATATCTCGCGATGTGATGAGAGTTAAGAGAAGTGCAATAGTTTGTTCGATAGCTAACAATGTGCTCTATGACTTAGAATTATTAGTATTTTACAAACAAAATTCTTTGAAACGAGTTTCTTGGTGAAGGAAACAGCAGGGAGTAGCCGAATTTGGTGGCCGTATTAGCTTCACTGGTCAGACTCTTTTGCTGACAAATAAAAATCTCACAATATAAAACTACGTTCGAGAAAACAGCCATTTAACCCCGGGAGGATCAATAATAATCCAACCT
>JBBRRH010000192.1:0-1587 GCA_038201105.1 Nitrososphaera sp.
ATGAACCGGAAGATTCTTTCCAGTAGCTTTTATGATTCCCTCGGTTTGCCTATACGGTAGATGAAAATATATTCTCATGTAACCAATAATAAGTAAGAAAGAATCAGGAAAAGAATATGGTTTACCTTTTTTATTTTCATTCATTTTGTCAAGATTGTCATCCCACATATCCAAAAAATCATATGCAAAAAGGATCTCTCCTCTCCTTACAAGAGATTGGTTATAAGAAGGCCAATGGATCACAATTATTGAATTAACTAATCCTAGCTAAATAGATTGAGTTATACAACAAAGCACTAGGAAATACAATATCTGCAATCTCTTTAATAGATGAAGTAACAATCGTCTTGTTTAATGTTGATAATGTGGGAGATGGAGAATGGGATGAGAAATTCAGTTGTTCTTCAAAAATGTGAAATTTTATGCTCGTCATTTTTTCCCGTTTGCTTGCTTTGCCAATGAAGGTATTAGAGGGGATCACCACCTTCAAGCGTCACGATCTCAGTGTAGGTAGGTATTACGATCATAGCAGTTTCCGATCTATTGAAACAGTAACTCAACATTCTCTTGGCCAAACCGCTCTATGTAATGAGCATGTCTACCCGCTTTGTCGTCTTTGCCAAAACACAACAGGCTGGCCTCCTGAGTATCCTCCACGAACCACAATCACTTCTTCTCCATCACCACACAGCTGTACATTCACAAGTTTCATCCTAAAATAGACGCCCGTGCCCTCAAAGCGCGGCCAATTTTCTACAAAAGTATTTGATAATTCACGCCGGTCGCAATCACGATAGTGCGTGCAAGAATTCAAACCCGGTTCTCGACTTCGACGATGTTCAGTTTGTGATTGTAAACAAGGTATATGTACTTCGCTATGAATATCTCCGCGCCGAACTTAGGCTCTGCACATGAAGATATACTCAATGTGTACTTTTGGCCTTTGATACCGTAGGATAATCTCAATTTTTTTCGAGGTTGACCCCGTTTGGCCTTCTGGTGTACTCGATTTCAGACCACAACATCGAGGTCTTTAAAAGCGCCATATAGTACCGCCCTTACTAACCAATAACGGGCAGGTTGTAATGAGAATGAGCATCTGTATTTGGTCAGTAGCATCGTTGAATACGCGGCAGTATAAATTATCAAAGAATCATGATAGAGGGAATTTTCGACCCTTCATAAACCTTGAATAGGTCCATTATTGGATTCATTATGAGAATATGCTTATTCTTGGTGTCATAAATTAAATAATGATTGTAATCGTATCCTAAAAATGAAGAAATAAAACAACAGCGACTTTGCTATTGCATAGTTTATCATGCAAATGGCAATATTGGAAAGCGGACAGTCGAGATGCTAATTTTACTGTAATAATACAATATTGCATGCAATATCACTAACCCTATCCCGAATATGAATAAGGGGTAATGGACATATTTTAAGGAGAGGAAAAGGGACGAGGATAAAAGATAGTCCAATATGGATATATGTTAAAGAATGGATGTCCTTTCAGTTTAATCAAGGACTATTCTTTGCTATTAACGAAAAGAAGAGGGATAGCGTAGAGAAGGAGCAGTAGTATAA